>NZ_JBEXXQ010000097.1:0-16146 GCF_040630525.1 Streptomyces sp. NPDC005799 | reverse complement strand
CCCCGACACCTGACCTCGGCACCCGGGCGGGGCGCCCCCCCCCCGCACGGGGGGGCGCCCGGCCCTCGCGCCTTTGCCTTCGCCACCGGGTCAGGTCACGTTGCCGTAGATTCCGGCCAGTTCGGCGATCGTGCGGGCCAGGCGTGTCCGCAGGTCGAAGGGTTCCAGCACCTCGACGTCCGCCCCCAGGCGCAGGAACTCGCCCTGCGCGTGCCCGACGGACTCGATGGGCACCCTGACGACCGTCCAGCCGTCCGCGTCCGTACAGCGGACCTGGGTGACCAACTGGACCATGGACTTCAGCCGAAGCCGGCCGTCGGTTTCCTGAAGGCACGCAGGGTGAACTCGGGGTCGGGGCGCGGGCGTTCCTGCTCGGGCAGGGCTTCGAGGCCCGCGACGAACCGCTCGGTGAGCGGGTCGCCGGGCGGCAGCGTGGTGAACCAGCCGCGCCGCAGGTCGGCGGCGGTGCGCCGGGGACTGCGGCCCTGGCCCCGGCCCCGGAAACGGGCCTGTCCGGCCGGGCGCAGACCGTGGGCGACGGCGTACGACTGAACGAGCGGCGCGGCGTCCCGGGCCGGGCGGCGGGGGCGCGGGGCGAGGACGGCGTCGATGTCGCTGCCGACGTCGTGGGCGGCGGCCTTGTCGACGGTGGTGACGTACACACCGCCCGGCTCGAGGACCCGGGCGCACTCGGCGACGACGGCCCGCACGTCCTCGGGCTCGTCGAGGAGGTGCAGCAGCCAGACGCTGGTCACCGCGTCGAAGGTGGCGTTCGGGAACGGCAGGGCGCGGCTGTCGGCCAGGACGATCGCGCCGGGCAGCCGGCCGGCCGCCATCCGGGCCATGCCCTGGGTAAGGTCCGCTCCCGTCACCCGGGTGGCGGGCCGGGCGGCGGCCAGGCGCCGGGTGACGATCCCGGTGCCGCAGGCCACGTCGAGGAGCCTGCGGGTGCCGGGCGGGAGGAGACCCAGGACGGCCTCGGCGGCGGCCCCGGCCCTCGCTTCGCCGCCACGGCTGGCGTCGTAGGCGTCGGCTTCCTTGTCGTAGTCCAGCACACCGGTCAGTGTGCCCCGTGTCCCTGTGCGAGCTCCTCGACCCTGCGCGCCAGCTCGAAGTCGAGTGCGGTGACCTTGCCGCCGACGCTGTGCGTGTTCACCGAGAGGGCGACGGTGTTGTAGCCGAGGGTGAGGTCGGAGTGGTGGTCCAGCTCGTCCTGCACCTGGGCGATGTGGATCACCATCGCGGTCGCGGCGAAGTGGGTGCCGAGGCGGTAGGAGCGGGTGAGCCGGTCCGCGTCGACCGACCAGCCCGGCAGCTCGGCGAGCCGGTCCTCGATCTCCTCCTGCGACAGCGGTTCGACGGCCATGACCTCGCTCCTTCGCGGTGGTGGGACACGGACTCCCAGCGTGCCACAGCCGTCCCACGACGGCCCGAGGAGCCGCCGACGGACCGCACGGCCCCGAGGTCGTCGGCGGCACGGCGGTCCTGGCCCGCAGGGGGCGCCGGTGGAGTCGCGGTCACCTGCCCCCCGTACAGACGTCCGCTTCTCGACTACGGTCGTATGCATGACCATCGTCGCGACCGGCAAAGCCGCCTCCTCCGCCACCCCGTCCGACAGGGGCGTGGGCCCGCTGCTGCGGGCCTGGCGGGAGCGGCGGCGGGTGAGTCAGCTGGAGCTGGCGCTGCGCGCCGACTCCTCGGCCCGGCACATCAGCTTCATCGAGACGGGGCGTTCCCGGCCGAGCGAGGAGATGGTGCTGAGGCTGGCCGAGCACCTCGAGGTGCCGGTGCGGGAGCGCAACGCCCTGCTGCTGGCGGCCGGTTACGCCCCGCACTATCCGGAGACCCCGCTGGACTCGCCCGCGCTGGACGCCCTCCGGCAGGGCCTGGAACGGCTGATCCGGTGCTACGAGCCCTACCCCGCGTTCGTGGTCGACTCGGTGTACGACGTCGTCGCGGCGAACCGGGGCATGACGATGTTCCTCGACGGAATCCCGGAGTTCCTGCTCCGGCCCCCGCTGAACGCCATGCGGTTGACCCTGCACCCCGAGGGGCTCGCGCCCCGCATCCGCAACCTCCCCCAGTGGCGCGGGCATCTGCTCGCCCAGATGGAACGGCAGATCGCCCTGCACCGCTCCGAGCCCCTGCGCAGGCTGTACGAGGAGGTGGTGGCGTATCCGGTACCGGACCCGGAACCCGACCGTGAACCGACCGACCCCGTCCCCTACTTCGCCCTCCCCCTGCAGATCGAGCACGACGGCCGCACCCTGTCCTTCGTCTCCTCCATCTCCACCTTCAACACCCCCATGGACGTCACCGTCGCCGAACTGGCCGTGGAGACCCTCCTCCCGGCCGACCCGGCGACGGTCAAGTACCTCCAGTCACATGTGACTTGATTCCTTCTTGATTCCGAACCCGTGAGACCGGCACCGGAACATGACACACTGCTTCGCGCAGACTTCGGCGCGTAGGGGAGGCGTGGCGTGAGTGAGAGACGGCCCGCGCCGACCGTGGGGCAGGTGGTGCTCGGCCGGCGGCTGCAGGAGCTGCGGGAGGCGGCCGGGCTCAAGCGTGAGGAGGCCGCCCGCGTCCTGCGGGTGGCCCCGGCGACCGTACGGCGCATGGAGATGGCCGAGGTCGCGCTGAAGATCCCGTACGTGCAGGTGCTGCTGGAGACCTACGGCGTCCCGGACGAGGAGATGACGGCCTTCGTCGAGCTCGCCGAGGAGGCCAACCAGCCGGGCTGGTGGCAGCGGTTCCACGACGTGCTGCCGGACTGGTTCAGCCTGTACGTCAGCCTGGAGGGCGCCGCCGGGATCATCCGCTCCTACGAGCCGCACTTCGTGCCCGGGCTGCTGCAGACCGAGGACTACGCGCGTGCCGTGATGGAAGCAGGAACGATCGCCCAGACCGGCGCCGAGAACGTCGAACGCCATGTGTCCCTGCGGATGACCCGGCAGAAGCTCCTGGAACGCACGGACCCGCCGCACCTCTGGGTGATCATGGACGAGACGGTGCTGAAGCGCCCGGTCAGCATCCGCGGCGAGGTGATGCGTGAACAGCTGGACAAGCTGCTGGAGTTCGCCGAGCACGACCGGGTCACCCTGCAGGTAGCGGAGTTCCGGGACGGTCCGCACCCGGGGACGTACGCGCCCTTCTCGCTGTTCCGCTTCGACGAGCCCGAACTCCCCGACATGGTCTTCACCGAGTATCTGACCGGCGCGCTGTACCTGGACTCGCGCACCGAGGTCTCCGCGCATCTGGAGGTCCTCGACCACATGGCGGCGCGAGCCGCGTCGGCCCAGCGCACGAAGAAGATCCTGCGGGAGTACCGCGAGACCTTCTGACCCCGCCGCGTCCCGCACGCCACCTTCCGCACCCGAGGAGACGACACCGCATGACCGGATCGGACGCCGCGCCACGGATCGACACCAGCCGCCCGCACCCGGCGCGGGTGTACGACTGGTGGCTGGGCGGCAAGGACAACTACCCGGTGGACGAGGAGCTGGCCCGCAGGATCCTCGCCCTGGACAGCACGGCCGTACGCGGGGCCCGGGCCAACAGAAGGTTCATGCACCGGGCCGTCCGCACGGTCGCCGACGCGGGGATACGCCAGTTCCTGGACATCGGCACGGGCATCCCGACCGAGCCCAACCTGCACCAGGTGGCGCAGGGCGTGGCGGCGGAGTCCAGGGTGGTGTACGCCGACAACGACCCGATCGTGCTGCGGCACGCCCAGGCCCTGCTGCACGGCTCCGCCGAGGGCTCCACGGACTACGTGCACGCGGACGTACGGGAGATCGACACCCTGCTGGCCCGGGCGGCCGAGACCCTGGACCTCACCCGTCCGGTCGCGCTGTCGCTGGTGGCCCTGACCCACTACCTGGGCGACGAACCCGACGGCGACGACATCCACGGCCTGGTGGGCAAGTACGTCGCGGCCCTCGCCCCCGGCAGCTATCTGATCCTGTCGCAGGTCACCCCCGACCTGAACCCGGAGGCCATCGCGAAGGCGGCGGCCGCCTTCCAGGGCAGCGGCACCCCCTTCTACCCCCGCCCGATCACCGAGGTGTACCGCTTCTTCGAGGGTCTGGAGCTGCTGGGCCCCGGTGTCATCCCGGTGACGGGGTGGCGCCCGGAGGCCGAGGACGTGGCGGCGCAGGCCGAGGGGGTCGTACCGGTGTACGCGGGGGTCGCCCGCAAGAACTGACCCGTACGGGTGTCCTGAACGGGTGCGTTCCCCTGCCCGCCCCTAGCGTCGAGACACAGGGCGAGCAAGGGAGCAACGCACCTGCCCAAGGAGGCCCGATGCCCTCGGACGCAGTGCTCTACCAGGCGGCGGCGCTGTGCCTCGCCTACCCGGACGAGGACTTCGTCGCCCGGCTGCCGCTGCTGCGGGAAGCCGCCCCGCAGCTGAGGGAGTTCGTCGACCACGCGGCCCTCACACCGCCGCGGGAACTGGCCGCGCACTACGTGCGGGTCTTCGACTCCGGGAACCACCACAGCCTGTACCTCAGTCGGTGGCAGGACGGCGGCACCCGGCGGCGCGGCACGTCTCCCGGCACTTTCAAGGACGTCTACCGGGCCGCCGGACTGGAGCTCACCGGTGAGGAACCGCCCGACTTCCTGCCCGCGGTGCTGGAGTTCACGGCGCGCACCGGCGACACCGGCCTCCTCACCGGACACCGCGACGGCCTGGAGCGACTCCGTTCCCGGCTCACCCGCTTCGGCACCCCGTACGCGTCCGTCCTGCACGCCGTGTGCGCGACGCTGCCGAGCCACCGCAGGACGGGGGCCTGAGCGCTCCGCTGGAAGTGCCGCGCTGTGCCGTCGGTCGTCCGCGGCGCCGTCGTGGCCGGTCGCGCCCGCGCGGCGGAGCCGCACATCGACCGCAGCCCCGCGCCCCTTCGGGGGCGCTACCGAACCGCTGCGGACTTCACCATGCCGGCCTAGGCGGCGCCGCCCTTCGTGTCGCGGTCCTCGTCGACGATCTCCGCGTCCACCACACCCTCCTCGTCCTGCGGCGAGGTGTGCTGCTCGGTGCCGCTGCCGGTGTCCGTGCCGGGCGACGGCTGTTCCGCCTGCGCGTACATCGCCTGGCCCATCTTCTGGCTGACGGACGCCAGTTTCTCGACCCCGGCGCGGAGTTCGGCCGTGTCCGCGTCGCGTTCCAGCAGCCCCTTCAGCTCGGCCGTCGCCTCCTGGACCTCCGTCCTGGTGTCGGCCGGGACACGGTCCTCGTTGTCGCGGATGAACTTCTCGGTCTGGTAGACGAGTTGCTCCGCCTGGTTACGGGTCTCCGCGGCCTCGCGGCGCCTGCGGTCCTCCTCGGCGTACTGCTCCGCCTCCCGCATCATGCGGTCGATGTCGTCCTTGGGCAGCGCGGAACCGCCCGTCACCGTCATCTTCTGCTCGCGGCCGGTCGCCAGGTCCTTCGCCGAGACGTGCATGATCCCGTTCGCGTCGATGTCGAAAGCGACCTCGATCTGCGGCACCCCGCGCGGAGCGGGCGGCAGCCCGGTGAGGTCGAAGACGCCCAGCTTCTTGTTGTACGCGGCGATCTCCCGCTCGCCCTGGTAGACCTGGATGCCGACGGACGGCTGGTTGTCGGTGGCCGTCGTGAAGATCTCCGAACGCCGGGTCGGGATCGTCGTGTTGCGTTCGATGAGCTTGGTCATGATGCCGCCCTTGGTCTCGATGCCGAGGGACAGCGGGGTGACGTCGAGGAGGAGGACGTCCTTCACGTCACCGCGGATGACGCCGGCCTGCAGGGCCGCGCCGACGGCCACGACCTCGTCCGGGTTGACACCCTTGTGCGGGTCCTTGCCGGTGAGCTCCTTGACCAGGTCGGTGACGGCCGGCATCCGGGTCGAGCCGCCGACCAGGATGACGTGGTCGATCGCCGACAGCTTCACGTTCGCGTCCTTGACCGCCTGGTGGAAGGGGGTCTTGCAGCGGTCGAGCAGATCGGCGGTGAGCTCCTGGAACTGGGCGCGGGTCATCTTCTCGTCGAGGTGCAGCGGGCCCTCGGCGGAGGCGGTGATGTAGGGCAGGTTGATCGTGGTCTCGGACGAGCTGGACAGCTCGATCTTCGCCTTCTCGGCGCCCTCCCGCAGCCGCTGGAGCGCCATCTTGTCCTTGCCGAGGTCGATGCCGTACTGCCCCTGGAACTTCTTGACCAGGTGCTCCACGATCCGCTGGTCCCAGTCGTCGCCGCCCAGATGCGTGTCGCCGTTGGTGGCCTTGACCTCGATGACCCCGTCGCCGATCTCCAGCAGCGACACGTCGAAGGTGCCGCCGCCGAGGTCGAAGACGAGGACCGTCTGCTCCTCGCCGCGGTCGAGGCCGTAGGCGAGGGCCGCGGCCGTCGGCTCATTGATGATCCTGAGCACCTTCAGGCCGGCGATCTCCCCGGCCTCCTTGGTCGCCTGCCGCTGCGAGTCGTCGAAGTACGCGGGTACGGTGATCACCGCGTCCGTGACGTCCTCGCCGAGGTAGGACTCGGCGTCCCGCTTGAGCTTCTGCAGCACCCGCGCAGACAGCTCCTGCGCCCGGTACCGCGTCCCGTCGATCGACCCCTGCTCGGGGAAGCGCCAGTGCGCGTCGCCCATGTGCCGCTTCACCGACCGGGCCGTCCGCTCCACGTTCGTCACGGCCTGCCGCTTGGCGACCTCTCCGACCAGTACCTCCCCGTTCTTGGCGAAGGCCACGACCGACGGTGTGGTCCTGGCCCCCTCCGCGTTGGCGACGACGGTGGGTTCGCCGCCCTCCAGCACGGCCACCACCGAGTTCGTGGTCCCGAGATCGATCCCGACCGCACGTGCCATCTCCGTCCCCTTCCGCCAGGGCGCTTCTCAGACTCCAGCACAAAACTTGAGTGCGCCGTTGTCAATGCCGCGTAGGTCCCGGGTACCCCGGAAAACGGCGGTGCCGCGCCTCTGCGCGAGGCGCGGCACCGGTGTCGCAGGCGTTCAGGAAAGCTTGGCGGACAGGGTGATCGTCGTGCCGGCCAGCGCCTGGCTGACCGGGCAGTTCTTCTTGGCGTCCTCGGCGGCGGCGACGAACGCGTCGTTGTCGATGCCGGGGACCGTGCCCTCGACCGTGAGGTGGATTCCGGTGATGCCCTCACCCGGCTGGAAGCTGACGTCGGCGGAGGTGACGAGCTTGGTGGGCGGGGTGCCGGCGCCGTTCAGGGCGTGCGACAGCGCCATGGAGAAGCAGCTGGAGTGCGCGGCGGCGATCAGCTCCTCGGGGCTGGTCTTGCCGTTCGCGTCCTGGGAGCGCGAGGCCCACGTGACCGGCTGCGCCTCGATGGCACCGGAGGAGTCGAAGTTGACGACCCCGTTGCCCTCGATCAGGCTGCCTTCCCAGACGGTGTGTGCGGAGCGCGTGGTTGCCACGGTGAATCCTTCCCACTTCCTGGTGTTCCTTGCGACCCCATCCGATCACATTCCGGCTCATCGCACCCGGAAGACGGGCCCTCGGGCGGTGAACGGCAGCCGTGCGCCCTGCGGGATCAGATAGGCGTGCTCCCGGCGCACCCGCAGCACGTCGCACCAGCCGTCGGTGATCACGAGGACGGGCGCGGTGGGCGGGAAGTCGTCGGCGCGCAGCAGCAGGTCGATCCCGGGCTGCAGAACCGTGCCGCCCCGGCCGTGGACCCGTACCCGCCCGGCGATCTCGGTGACCGGCAGGAAGCCCGCGTCGTGCGGGGCCGTGTCGCAGAAGACCACACGGGCGGCGGGCACGTCCCGGGCCCCGGCGTACGAGGCGATCGCCCCCAGCGCCTTGCCGAGCAGGGTGCGGTCCATGGACCCGGAGGTGTCCAGCACGACACCGAAGGTGCAGCGGGCGATCTCCTCGGGAGGGTGATAGCGCCCCGCGCGCGGGATGTCCGGGGTCGAGGACTGGCGGCGGGAGGGACGCGCGTACGACCGCACGGGCTGCGGGCTCGGCACGAACTCGTCGAACCAGCGGGCGAGTTGCGCGTCCCAGGGCAGCGGCGGGTGGCTGAGCGCGCGGATCTCCTCGACCAGGCCGCCGGGCAGGAACCCGCGCTCCTGCCGCTGGTGCAGGTCCAGGCCCTGGGCGAGGCCCCGGCGGTAGAACCCGTCCAGGTCCACGTAGTCGCCGGGCGGGCCGAGCGGGGCGCCGAGGACGTCGCCGAGGCCCCTGCCGCGCAGAGTGGCCAGGCGGCGCATCCGGCGCAGGTCGCCGGCGAGACGGTCGTAGACCTCCTCCGCGGACAGGCCGGTCAGCGCGGGGTCGTACAGCAGTCCCTCCGGCATGGTGCCGATCTGCATCTCCCGCAGCCAGTCGTTGATGACGTAGTCGCAGGCGACGTTGAAGAGGTAGGGGTCGCGGGTGCCGCAGCGGTCGCCGTGGCGCAGGGCGGCGTGCAGCATCTCGTGCGCCAGGATGAACCGCCACTCCTCGTCGTCGAAGGTCCGCAGCGGATTGATGTAGACCTCGCCGGCCTCCGCGTTCACCGCGGCCACGGAAATGCCGTGGGCGCGGGCGAGTTCGGCGTCGGCGACCAGCCTGATGCCGGCCGCGATCCCGCCGAGCAGGGGGTAGGAGGAGATGAACCAGCTCAGCGCCTTCTGCCACGGCCGCTGCGGGGCGAGTTCGCCGCTGAGCGAGTCGCGGCGGCCGCCGGCCATGTCCATCGCCGCGGACACGGTCCGGGTCAGGGCGGCGGCGAACGCCAGCTGGTGGTCCGGGGGCCCGCCGTTCCACCCGTGCCAGGTCAGGAGCAGCTGGTCGGGCTCGTCGCCCGCCGTGCCGCACCGCTCGTACGCGGCCGGGAGCCCGTCCCGCCGCCAGCGCGCGGCGAGTTGGTCCTCGTCGCCGTCCGGATAGGAGCCGGGGAGTTCCTCCGGAGCGGTGCCGATGGTGAAGTTCAGCAGGAACCGGTTGACGACGACGCAGCGGGCGGCGAGTTCGAACCGGTCCGGCTGGACGCGCTCGCCCTTCGCCGCCGGGACGTGCCCGAAGCCGAGGTGCAGCACGGCGTGCGCGAGCGCCCAGGCCCAGGCGGCCGGTTCGGCGAGCCGGAAGGGGTGGACGTGCAGGTCGGCGTCGGAGTCGACGACCACAAGGCCGTCACGGGGCGCGAGCTTGCACTCCTCGTCCCGGCAGACGTCGAACTCCACTGCCGCGAGCGCCGGGTTGGCCTTCACCAGCCGCAGTCCCTCGGCGAACGCCTCGGCCGCGAGGTCCCGCTTCTTCGGCCCCTTCGCGCGGGGACGGCTCACCGCCGCGCCTCCACCAGCCGCGGCATGTCCCGGGCCGCCTCGATGAGGAACCACGAGGGCAGCACGGGGTTGCCGTCGGCGTCGGAGGCGATGACGGTCTGCGCGACCTCGACGGAGATCTCGGCGAGCTGCACGAGCAGCGACTTGGCGCGGTACGCGGTCTGCCGGCCGTTCGCCGACATGTGCTCCTTGCTGACCGGGAGTTCCTTGATCAGCCGGCCGCGGAAGGACTCGGCGAGGTAGTAGAGCAGGTCGCGGTCCTCGAGGCGGTTCGGCCAGCGGGCGTCGCCCTTGATGATCGCCTCGATGCCGAACCGGCTGCGCACGATCTTGACGTAACCGCAGAAGGCGGTGGCGTGCGCGGGCGTCAGCGTGCCGTGCGCCAGCACCTTCAGCGTCCCCTCGTCGACGCCCTGGCCGAAGGAGTGCAGGGCGTCGGAGAGCATGTGCCAGGACCGGGGCGTGGAGAACGGCTCCTCGGTCTTGGGCGGCTTGGACCACAGGTGGTCGGGGCGGTCGGTGAGGTGGTCCAGGACCCAGGGGTGGATGTCGTTGTTCGCGGCCCAGGTCAGCCAGTCCTTCGCGGACGCCTCCAGATGGACGTGGGTGAGGCGGTTGACGAGGGCGGAGGCGATGGGACGGGCGAGCGCGTTGTCCGTGGCGCGGTTGCCGGCGCCGATGACGATCGACCCCTTGGGAAGCTCGTAGGTGCCGATGCGGCGGTCGAGAATGAGGGAGTAGAACGCCTTCTGGACGTCGGGCGTGGCCGCGTTGAGCTCGTCCAGGAACAGGCAGTACGGCTCGTCGCGGGCGATCGCCTCCGGCGGGCAGAACACCGAGCGGCCGTCGCGGATCTGCGGAACGCCGATCAGGTCCTCCGGCGCGAGCTGCGTGCCGAGCAGGCTCACGCACTCCAGCCCCAGCGACTCGGCGAACTCCCGCACCAGGGACGACTTTCCGATGCCGGGCGCGCCCCAGAGGAACACGGGACGGACGGTGGCCAGGCCCAGCAGCAGCTCGGGGACACGGGCGGGAGTGACGGTGACGGCAGCCTGCAAGGGCGGGGTTCCTTCGGGATGTTCGGGCGATGTGCGACCCGAACAGTCTGTGCGTACGGCTCCGCCCGCGCAGCTGATTTTCAGGCGGCCCGCTCCCGCTCGTCCTCACCCGTCAGCGGCACCTGCGGCCCGTTCAGCTCCCACAGCCACCGCCGCAGCACCCGGTGGACCTGCTCGGCGCCGACGAGTTCGGCGCCCTCCCCGACCGGCTCGGAGAAGGCGAGCGGGGAGAGCAGGAAGGGCCTGGCCTGGGCGCCGCCGAGGCCGCCGTGGGAGCCGATCTGCTCCTCGAAGGCGAGGACCTCGCCGTCCGCCGGGTCGTGGAAGGAGTTGACCATGATGTCGGCGGTGTGCGGGAAGGAGTGCGTGCGCCGCACGGCGTCCGCCGCTCCGGGCCCGTAGGCCTCGAGCGGCCCCGGATCGTCGTCGAGTCGCGCGAGCGGGATCTGGGCGCCGTGGGCGCCGAGCACGAGCCCGCCGTGCTCGGCGCTGCGGACGAGCAGGAAGCCGATGCCGGGATGGTTGGCGAGGGTCGTCAGCAGGGCGGGGTGGCGGGCGTCGATCTCCTCCTTGGTCATCCGGTGCGGCACGTCGGGGAAGGAGACCAGGCCGAGGTTGCCGGAGGCCAGCACCAGCGGCTCGGAGTGGCGGGACGGGCCGTACTGCTCGCCGCGCTCCTCCACGGGCCGCCGCAGCGCCGCTCGCACCGCCGCCCGCGCCTCGGCGCCGCTGTGGGTGCGCTGCGCCTTACGCGGCACCGGCAGCCCGCAGCCGGCCCGCACCAGCTCGCCGAGACCGAGGCCGTAGCGGGCGCGGAAGGTCTCGCCGGGGCTCTGCCCGTGGTCCGACAGCACGACGATGCGGTACGGCCGCGGGGCATGCTCGGCGACGTTCGCGATCAGCGCCAGCGCCCGGTCGAGGCGCTGGAGGACCTTCTCGGCGTCGCGGCTCATCGGCCCGGAGTGGTGCGCGACCTCGTCGTAGGCGACCAGGTCGGCGTAGACGGCGGTGCGGCCGGCGAGCACGTCGCCCATCACGGCGGCGACCACGACGTCCCGTTCGACGACGGTCGCGAAGGCGCGGACGAGAGGATACAGGCCGCCCCGGGAGACGCGGGGCCGCTGCTTGCGCATCCGGGCCCTGGTCGACTCGCCGATCTCGCGGCCGACCTCGGCGACGAAGGACATGACGGTCCGCACCGCGTTGGCCGGGTCGGAGAAGTAGGCGAAGTAGCCGGCCCGGGAGCGGTTTTCCCGGCCGCGGCGGCGGGTGGCTATGGACAGCACGAGGGCCTGTTCGTCGGCGCCGCCGCCGAAGAGGTTGCCGCGGCTCGCGCCGTCGACGGTGAGCAGCCCGCCGTCGCCGGTGAACTCGACGGCTCTTCGCTGGAGTTCGGCCGCGCTGGTCGGGCGGTTGCAGACCATGACCTCGCGGCGGTCCTTGTCGTACCAGCGGAACGCGGGCACGTCGTGGTTGGTGCCGTGCAGGATGCCGAGCTGGCTGGCGCCGGTCTGGCTGGACCAGTCGGTGCGCCAGGGGGTGAGCCGGTGGGTGCCCTCCAGCCACCGGGCGACGGTGGGCATCAGGCCCTTGCCGACGGCGGCCACGAGGACGTCGTGGCCGACACCGTCCAGTTGCAGGAAGACGGTCCCCGGGGTGGCCGGACCGGGCGGGCCGGGCACACGGCGGCGGTCGGCGAGACGGTAGAGGCGGCGGCGGTAGGCGTCGTCGTCGCGCACCGCCAGGGCACCGCCGGTGGCGGAGGCGACGGCGGACATCACCGCGGCGACGACCACGGCCGTCTCGGGGGCGGCCTCGGCGCTGGAGGACGGGTTCAGCCGCAGGGCGACCAGCAGCAGGGAGCCGTTCAGGACGAAGACCAGCAGGCCGAGCACCAGCGCCGGCACGAGCAGCAGGGCGCGCACGAGCAGCGGCCACACCAGGGCCGAGAGCACGCCGAAGGCGCCGGCGCCGAAAGCGGCGGTCACGGCGATGTGCGTGGCGCTCTCGCCGTCCGGGGACTGGAGCCGGAAGTCGGGCAGGATGCCGGCGAGCACGAGCATGGTGACCGTGGAGACCGCCCACACCACGACGCTCCGCCCCAGCTGGCTGACGACCCGCCGCCACCGCACACCACGCACGCCCGGTCCACCTCACGTCCCGGCCCGCCGTCCCCGCGGGCCCGGACCAAGCCTGTCATACGAGCTGCCCGGGCCGGTTCCTACCGGCCGTCGTAGCCGGCCGTCGGCATCGACAGCCGGCGGTGCACCCGGGCCTTCATCTGGGCGTCGTAGCGCGGTTCGGCGCTGCCCACCGTCTCCACCCGCACCCCGCGCCGGGCGCACTCGGCGGTGAACTCCTCGACCGACGACAGCGCGCTCTCCAGGACCCGGCGGCTGGGGGCCACGAACAGGTCCACGCCGGGCCGGACCCCGTCCCACAGGACGCAGTGGTCGGCCCGCACCCCCCGGACCAACAGCTCACGGGCGATGGTGTACCCGTGCTCCGCCGCCCAGCGCGCGCACATCGCGTGCTGGCTGCGGGAGTCCACCAGGAAGGGATCGGCGTCCAGCTCCTCGAGCGGCGTCAGACTCGCGATCGCCGTCACACGCACGCCTACCGGGCCCATGGCGTCCCCCTCACCTCCGGGTTTCGCCGCCGACCCTACTCCAGCCCGTAGGCTTCGGGGAGTCGCGCGAAGGAGGCAAAGAGGTGCCGGTGGAGATCACCTGGTGGGGTCACGCCACCTGCACGCTCCGGGACTCGGACGTCCGGGTGCTCACCGATCCCCTGTTCGCCCGCCGCCTCGCCCATCTGCGCCGTCGCCGGGGTGCCGTCCCGCCGCCCGGCGCCTGGCAGGCGGACGTCGCCCTGGTCTCCCATCTGCACGCCGATCACCTGCATGTTCCCTCGCTCCAGCGGCTCGCGCCGGGCACGCGCCTGCTGGTGCCCCGGGGTGCGCCCCGGGCCGTCCCGGGTCTGCGCCGGCTCACGCATCTCACGGTGACCGAGGTGGGCGCCGGGGACCTCACACGGGTCGGTGACCTGGTCGTACGGGCCGTTCCCGCGCTGCACGACGGGCGGCGGCTGCCGGTCGGGCCGCACCGCTCCCCCGCTCTCGGGTACGTCGTCGAGGGCGAGGGGCGCACGTACTTCGCCGGTGACACCGGGCTGTTCGACACCATGGCGAAGGAGGTCGGGCCCGTCGACGTGGCGTTGCTGCCGGTCGGCGGCTGGGGGCCGTACCTCGGGGAGGGGCACCTGGACGCGGGGCGGGCGGCGCGGGCGCTGGCCCGGCTGGGCGCGCGCAGCGCGGTGCCGGTGCACTACGGCACGTACTGGCCGATCGGCATGGACGCCGTGCGCCCCCATGAGTTCCATGCGCCGGGCGAGGAGTTCGTGCGCCTGGCCGCCGAGTACGCGCCGTCCGTGGCGGTGCACCGGCTCGGGCACGGGGAGAGTGTGCGGCTGGAGGTCGCGCGGTGATACAGCTGGCCGTCACCGCGACGACCGTGCCGACCGAGTCGACCCAGCAGGCGCTCGGATACCCGTCGCTGTTCCTGCTGGTGCTGTTCGGGGCGCTGGTCCCGGTGATTCCGACGGGGGCGCTGGTCAGTACGGCCGCGGTGGTGGCCTTTCACCAGACCGCGCCCTTCTCGATGTTGCTGGTGTTCGTGACGTCGTCGGTGGCGGCGTTCCTCGGGGACGCGGCGCTGTACTGGCTGGGGCGGCGCGGGCTGAAGTCGAGGAACGGCTCGCGGTGGCTGGAGGCGATACGGTCGCGGGCGCCGGAGGAGCGGCTGGCGCAGGCGCAGTCGAAGCTGGCCGAGCACGGGATCGCGGTACTGGTGCTGTCCCGGCTGGTGCCGGCCGGGCGGATTCCGGTGATGCTGGCCTGTCTGCTGGCGAAGTGGCCGCTGCGCCGGTTCGCGCGGGGCAACCTTCCGGCGTGCCTCGCGTGGGCGGCCACCTACCAGGTGATCGGGATCCTGGGCGGGTCGCTGTTCCCGGAGCCCTGGGAGGGCGTGGTGGCGGCGGTCGCGCTGACCGTCCTGGTCAGCGCGGCCCCCGCCCTCTGGCGGAAGATCCGCCGGACGACCACCGCCTGAGCGCTCCGCCGCAGGTGCCGCGAGGTGCCGTGGTTCTGCTGCGGCGCCGTCATGGCTGGTCGCGCCCGCGCGGCGGAGCCGCACAACGACCGCGGCCCCGCGCCCCTTCGGGGCGCTGCCGAACCGCAGCGGACTTCATCCCACCCGCTCAGTCCAGTACCCGGGAGCCTCCCACCGGCAGGTCCCACAGGTTTTCCCGCTCCAGGCCCGCCTTCTCCCAGGCGGTGCGCACCCGGGTGAGCGGTTCCATCACCGGCTCCGCCGACAGGACGAACGTGCCCCAGTGCATCGGCGCCATCCGGCGCGCGCCGAGGTCCTGGGCGGCCCGTACCGCCTCCTCCGGGTCGCAGTGGACGTCGCTCAGCCACCAGCGGGGGTCGTACGCGCCGATCGGCAGCAAGGCGAGGTCGATACCGGGGTAGCGGCGGCCGATCCGGTCGAACCAGTGGCCGTACCCCGTGTCTCCGGCGAAGTGGACGCGCCTGCCGTCGGGGTCGGTGAGGACCCAGCCACCCCAGAGGCTGTGGCAGGTGTCGGTGAGGGTGCGCTTGGACCAGTGGTGGGCGGGGACGAAGTCGAAGCGGACGCCGTTCAGTTCGGCCGCCTCCCACCAGTCCAGCTCGGTGACGGCCGTGAACCGGCGGCGGTGGAACCAGCGGGCGAGGCCCGCCGGGACGAACACCGGTGTGTCGCGCGGGAGTCGGCGCAGGGTGGGGGCGTCCAGGTGGTCGTAGTGGTTGTGGCTGATGACGACCGCGTCCACGCGCGGGAGGGACTCCCAGGGCACGCCGACCGGGGTGATGCGGGCCGGGGTGCCGAGGATGCGGCGGGACCAGACCGGGTCGGTGAGGACGGTCAGACCGCCGATCTGGAGGATCCAACTGGCGTGCCCGGCCCAGGAGACGGCGACCGTGCGGGCGTCGACGCGGGGCAGCGGGGCGGGTGCGAAGGGGAGCCGGGGGATGTCGGCGAGGCCCTCGCGGCCGGGGCGCACGGAGCCCTCGCGGGCGAAGCGGGCCATGGCCTTCAGGCCGGGCAGCGGGGCGGTGAGACGGTCGTGGAAGGTCCGGGGCCACACCCGGCGCTCGCTGAGCGGGCGCGGCTCGGCGAGCGGGGGGAACGGGGGCGCGAACCCGGCGGTGGACGGCGGCTCGTCGGCTTCCCGGGAGGTTGTGGTGGTGGTCGACTCGGACTGCTGCGTCATCGAGGAGGCTCCCATCGCCGAGCGTCGTCGCGGAGGTCGTCGAAGACCGACTTCACTTGGTTCAACGCGCGTTGCACGTGTGGCAGTTCCAACGGCGAGGGTGCGGTGAGACATTCCGCGCGCTCCTCGTCGCTCACGCCCAGCAGCGGGCCGGTGGACAGACGCACGCGCAGGGCGCCGAGTTCGTCGCCGAAGCGGTGGCCGCCGGGCGCGGGCATGCCGAGGCGGGCGGCGAGGAACTCCTCCAGTTCCTGTGCGTCGCCGACGCCGTGTCCGGCGAGCGCGGCACGCAGCGGTCCGAGGTCGGCGTAGAGGTGACGGCCGGCCTGCGGCGGGCGGGCCAGGGCGCCCGCGGCGACGACGGCCGCGTGCGCGGCGGCCGCCACGCGCGCGTGCAGGCGGACGGTGGCGGCCACACGCGCGGCGACCGGGTCGGGCCCTCGTCCCCCAGATCCGTCCAGGACGGGCGGAGGACGTCGGGGATCTCGTCCCCGTCCTCTCGAACGACCTGCTGATAG
>NZ_JBEXXQ010000096.1:0-18838 GCF_040630525.1 Streptomyces sp. NPDC005799 | reverse complement strand
GCCGACGTGCGCGCCGGCGTTGTTGATCAGCACGGTCACGTCCTGGGCCTGTGCGGCGGCCGCGGCCACCGAGGCGGGGTCGGTGACCTCCAGCGCCACCGGGACGGCGTCCGGGTGCGTCACGGTGCGCGGGTCGCGGGCCGTGGCGTAGACCTTGCCGGCGCCGCGCGCGTAGAGCTCCTCCACCAGGGCCTTGCCAATGCCCCGGCTGCCGCCGGTGACGAAGACGGTGGCGTCCTTCAATGCGGTCATGACTCTCTCCACGGAATGAGAAACGGAACGAGAAACCGATCGGTTTCAGTTAAGGTAAACCGATCGGTTTCTGGGTGCAAGTCCGGCGGGGCCGATGTCCGGCCCTGCCGCCCGTGACGCGAACCTCGCCGTACGGGCGGAACCCGGCGAAGGGGTGGAGTGCTGCCGTGGTGCACGGGACCCGGCGATCCCTCGAGGCGGGTCGACGGTCGGCGATGCCGGGGGATGTCGCCGAGGGGCTGCTCCCTCGCCGAGGGGCAGCCGTGGACGTCCGCCTCGCCGGCGCCCGGTTGGGTCCCGATCGGAAGAGGGTTGCGCGGCATCTGGTAAACCGATCGGTTTTCGAATCACGAAAACCGAGTTAACCTCGCATCATGACGGCAGAGGCGAAAGCGACATCCCGGGAGCGGTTGCTGGAGGCGGCGGCCGCGCTCGTCGACCGCGAGGGTGTCGGTGTGGGCGTCGAGGCGTTGTGCAAGGCCGCTGGGGTGTCGAAGCGCTCGATGTATCAGCTGTTCGAGAGCAAGGACGAACTGCTGGCGGCGAGCCTTGAGCGACGAGCCGCTTCCTGCACCGCCGGCCTCCTGCCCGAGGCGGACAACCGGGGTTCCCCCAGGGAGCGGGTGTTGCACATCTTCGAGCGGCTGGAGTCGCAGGCCGAGGTGCCCGAGTTCAGCGGCTGCGCCTACCTGGCGGTGCAGATCGAACTCAAGGACCGAACCCACCCCGCGAGCCGGGTGGCGGAGCGCGTCAAGGGCAGCCTGACAGCGTTCTTCCGGGCGGAGGCCGAGCGGGGCGGCGTGGGTGATCCGGATGTGCTGGCCCGCCAGTTGATGGTGGTCTTCGAGGGCGCCAGTGCCCGTGTGGCGATTGGAGCCGACCTTCTGGCCGGGCTTCTCGCCCCCATGGTGGTCACCCTTCTCGACGGGGCAGGCATGCGCTGACTGTCAGGTCGCGCGTTCCCTGTTCTCCTCTGAGGCTGCCCGCCGGAAGGCGGGGCTCATCTTTCCGTGTCCCGCCAAGAGGGTGACGAAGATCGCCTGCATGCCCGAGCGGCCGCCCCGGGGGCGGACTGTGCGGTACCCGCTCGGCCCTGAACCTGCCAGTTGCTTGGTGCAACGTGCTAAATTCACGGCATGTTGGGCCGAACATACGACAGTCAACTGTGCTCCATCGCCCGGACCCTGGAGGTGGTGGGCGAGCGCTGGACCTTGCTGATCGTTCGCGACGCGCTGCTTGGCCTGCGCCGGTTCGAGGAATTCCAGGACAGCCTTGGTATCGCCCGCAACGTGCTGAGCGCCCGTCTCTCCCAGCTGGTCGACGACGGGCTGCTGGAACGAATCTGTTACCAGGAGCGGCCCGCCCGTTACGAGTATCAGCCGACGAGCAAGGCCAAGGACCTGCTCACGGCGTTGCTCTCCTTGATGCACTGGGGTGATGAGCACGCCGAGAACCCGGGCGGCCCGCCGCGGATCACGAGCCACGAGGGCTGCGGAGGCGAGGTCCGGGAACAGCTCGTCTGCACTCAGTGCGGTCACGGGGTCGGCCCGGACGCAGTTCACCTGCTTCCCGGCCCACCACTCACAGACGCCTCGGCCTGAATTCCGCAGCTTTCTCGATGGATTGTCCGCTCGCGTCCGCTGGGGTGGTGCGTCGAACGGCCACTCCACGATCTCGTATGTGAGGCTGTGCGGTCCTGCCGCGTGGACCGCAGGACCGTCCGCAGGCATGCATAGGCGGCCGTCGTCTACGAACTGTAACTATTGATGAGGCGCATCGAGTCCGGCCGAGAGTGGCAGGTGTCGCACGAGACGACGTTCGGGTCGTCGAATGCGTATCTGCCGGCGGAACCAGAACAGGTACCGAGGCGGGGCGGTATCGACTCGCCTCCGTACCTGTCCCGTCTGCTCGACCGTGTCGTCGGCTGCCTGGTCGACACAGCGTGTGGTCGCCGCTACGCGCTCGCAACTGGACCATGGCTGTGGGCCCGGTGCGACGCCGAGCAGCTGGCCGCCGACGGCGACACCCATCCCGAGGAAGCCGTCGGCATCGGGCCTGACGACGTGCGCACGCTCGTCGCGCCGACCACCGCGACGCTTCTGTGGTAGCGACGTCTTACCATGCGCGGCGAGGCTGGGCTCGAAGGCCACGGGAACGACCGCCAGATCGTCGATGCACGATCTGTACGCGCAGCATCGAGGCCACACCTCGCTTCCCACCAGATGGGCTCGCCGTGTGACGAATCAAAGGGCGTTCAAGAAGGTCAGAAGTTCCTGATTGACGATATCTGGAGATTCCTGCTGGATCCAATGACCACAATCCGGCACGATGATCGCGCCACGGAAATCGCTCAATACCTCACCGGCCCGTGCGACCGCCTCCTGCCCCCAGATCGTCGCTGTATCGCGGTCACCACCGATGAAGAGCGAAGGCACCGTCAAGGGCTTGCCTTGATGGATGCCGAGAAGCTCCCAGTTCAGCTCCATCGCTCGGTAGTAGCTGAGCGGTCCCGCCATACCACCCTGTTCGAGTTCTCCCACCCAAGAATCGAATTCATCTGCCGTGAGCCATGTTGGAAGCGACGTCGGGCGCCGAAGCAGGTCGAAGAAGCCTTTGCCTCGCGGGAGACAGAGCTTGCTGCGAAGGAAGTCGACAATCCGTTCTGGAGACAAGCGGAACAAATCGTCGGCATCGAACCCGGCGGGCACCGGACTGGCCGCCGACGCAGAATATGTGAATCCGAGGAGCCAGTCGCGCAGATCTTGCTCGACGTCGTTCTCACTCACACCGGGAATGCTGAAGAATTCTTGGTAGAACAATCGTTCCGAACCTGCGAGCTTTCGGTGCGCCACGCTGGGCCGGACGTCGCCGAATGGGTCGCCGGGAAGCGCCATCAAGCCACGTCCGCCGAAAGGTACGCTCAGGCCGGCTACCGCCCTGAAGACGTCGGGTCGCGTCCACGCGGCCGTCCATGCCACGGGTGCGCCCCAGTCGTGACCGACGATGACTGCTTGCTGCTCTCCGAGCGCCCGTACGACAGCGACACAGTCATTGACCAGTTCGGTGATTCGGTAGGCCCCGACGTCCGTGGGCTTCGACGACCTGCCGTAACCTCGCATATCTGGGATTGCGACCCGATACCCCTCACTGACAAGCGGCTGGATCTGATGACGCCACGAGTGCCACGATTCCGGGAATCCGTGACAAAGAAGCACAAGCGGCCCCGATTCTCCGGCCACCCTCACATGCAAGCGATGCTCATCGATCTGGAGGCTCCGGCCCTCCAGCGTTTCGACTGCCATCCGAGATCCCTTCTCTCATACGGGTATGGCGATATACCGATCACGGCGATTGTGTCTCATCCAATGCTCTGGTCCGGAATTCTGAAGGGCGCACGAGCCCGAACCGCTACTTGCTGCGTCAGCATGCTGCCCGTGACCTTCGCCGCCACCGAGAAGCGCCCCCACGACTACGTGCGGCACGGCACCACGAACCTGTTCGCTGCCCTGAACGTCGCCACCAGCGAGGTGCTCGGCGAATGCAAGCAGAACCGGAACGGCGCGAACTTTCTGGCCATCCTGAAGAGGCGGTGAAGCCGCCCGCCTGCAAGGAGATGGCATGCTAACTCTCCGTTCCGCTTCAAGTTGGCGCAGGCGGCCTGCCCCTTCTGGAGAGCTCTTGTCGCTCCCCTTGCCCAGCGGACGAGCGGGAGCAACTGACGCCTATGCGGCCACCTTGCTCGGCACGTCGGGAAGCAGGCCCGCTTTCGCCTGGTGGTGCAACTCGCGTGCCGATTCGATCAGCTTGACGGCATCAGGTCCCCACATGACCCGCATCACGCGCCGCTCCATGTGCGGCTGCTGCGCCAGCCAGATGAGCGGCAACATGAATTTGGTCGACGCGACGGCGACCTTGCCCTTGAACGGCCCGACACCCATGTTGCGCCGAGTCTTCGTCGAGACAGCACCCATGACCGGGTACCCGAACAGTTTCTGCGTGAGCAGGAGCTGGGCCTGTACTCGCAACTGGGAGATGTGGAAGTTCCGCTTGATGGATTCCTTCTGAATCCAGTGGAAGCTCTGCCCCGTCGCCGGGATGACGTCCATGGTCCAGCTGGGCTTGAACAGCTCGTCGTACTTCTCGTACAGCGCCTTCAGTTCGGCCATCGTCGTCGGAATCTCTCCCTCGGGCGCGTCGAAGAGCCGGCAGTATTCGGCCACTTCGGCAGTGAACTGGTGCCGCTTCGCGAGGGGCAGACGATGCGGGGCCTTGCCGTCACGGAAGGCGAGGTTCGCGTAGACCCACAGCATCGTGTGCATCTCCGTGAGGGCCGCCCACATGGCGTCCCGGGGACCGTTGGCGTCGTAGCCGCCGAGTTCGGGATGGACGATGTCGATGACATCGCCTGCCACCTTGCCGTGGATGTTGCGCAGGTGCTTGGCGACCCGCTTGGCGGTGGGAGTGTCTCCGAGCCACATGGGCGTGTGGATTCCGGAGTTCCGCTGGGTACAGTCGAATGCGTCAAAGACGGTGAGCTCGCCCTTTCGGCCTTGCGAGACATCGGGTCCCAATCGCGCACGCCCGCCACGATCGGCTTGTACGTCAACTGAAGCACGAACTGTGCGGGGCTTTGGGAGAAGATCATAGCTGGGTGAAGGAGCACCTCCCAGACAATGCTTCCCGGCCCGAACACGCCGTTGTCCGGCGTCCCGTCTTCCTTCAGCGAGCCGCCCGCAGGTGTGGGTTCACCGAACCGTCGCCACCGTGGCTCGGTGCCGAGCGGACGCTCCTTGGTGACCACGCGGTTGACTCGGCTGGCCGAATCAGGGCTCTTCTCTGTGGCAGCCATGCCGAAACTCCTTTGTTCACTGATGGACGACGAAGGCAGCGGAAAGGGGGAAGTGGGTCTCGGGCGTGATGCTGCCGACGGGTCCCCCCTGAGCCGAGACGCCGCAGCAGTGACACTCGCTCCAAGTTGCTTGTTAAGCGTTTAGCAACTGTTTCAAGGTAGTAATCTCTGACCATGTCGTCAATCCCGGGGACCTCCGCGGCCAGCGTCTTCGAACCGACCGGACAGGCCAAGACGCCGCCCCGCAGCAAGCAGGAGCGACGCGATCAAGCGGAGCAGTCCCTTCTGGAGGCCGCCGGTCGACTCGTCGCCCGCCGCGGGGTGGACCAGACTTCGGTGGCCGACGTCGGGACGGAAGCCGGGTACAGCCGGGGCCTTGTGAACCACCACTTCGGTTCCAAGGTGGCGCTGCTGCGGCGCGTCGCCCGAGAGAGTCAGCGCAGTCTCGTCGAGGCCGTCGAGGCCCTGACGGGGGACCCGCTGGAGTCACTGGTCGCGATGATCCGGTCATACCTGACGTGGATCGACCGGAATCCCGCCGACGCCCGTGCGTTCTTCGCGATGTGGGGGGCCGCACTCCCTGAGGAGTCGGTTCTGCGCGAAGTGTTCGTCGAGTTCGACAGCAGGATTCGCACCACCGTCGAGGAGTTTGTGCGCTCTGGCCAAGAGCGGGGGATGGTCAGGACTGATATCGAGCCCGCTGGTGTGGCGGTTGCGATCACCGGCATGCTGCGTGGCACAGGTGCCCAAATCCTGGTCGCCCCTGAGAGGGTTGATTTCGAGGCCGCCTGCGCCGCGTGCGAGCATTTCGTCCGGCGCGCACTCACGATGCCTGGTGCAGCCGGTCACTGAAGCCGCTGGCGATAGGCGCGTACCCGCCGTCCACGCCGGGGCGATGAGGTGCGCGCGGGCGTAACCCGATACACCCACCCATTGTCCGCTGCCCGGCCCCGCGCTGCTGCTCAGGCCGTCCCCTGGAGGAGGCTGGCCGCGCTCTGCTCGCCGGCCCTCCGCCACGCCTGGGGTCTCGACGACCTCACCTTTAGTACCGAACTCGTCGTCAGCGAACTGGTCACAAACGCCGTCCTGGGGCACGACGGTGCCGCGAAGTGCGCGCCGCTCCTGGCCTGGCCGGCAGTAGTGATCGGCGCATGCGGTCAGTCGAACTCACCACTCCATGCTCCAAGTTGCTTCATGAAATTCGCCAGGCTAGGGTTCGAGTTGCTTCATGAAACTTGCAAGCGCCCCGCCCCCGTGAGGTGACGCTCGATGGCCAGGAACAAGCTCGAAGACCATCCCACCGTCGTCCAGGTCCGTCGGCGCGACCGCGCCGCCGCCCGGCCGACGGAGCCACTGGACGCGGCGTGGCTGCGCCAGTTGTGTCTCGACGCGGGTGCGGATGACGTCGGCTTCGTCGAGATCGACCGGCCAGACATCGCCGACCAGCGAAACGACCTGGACGCCGCGCTGCCGGGCGTCCGGACGCTGATCAGCATCGTCACCCGAATGAACAGGGAGAACATCCGCACTCCCGCACGCTCGGTCGCCAACCTGGAGTTCCATCACACCGGCGACCACACCAACGAGGTCGGCCGGCAGGTGGTGGGCGGGCTGGAGGCGGTGGGAGTGCGCGCCATCAACCCCGCGATGGGCTTTCCGATGGAGATGGACAAGTTCCCCAGGAAGACATGGGTGGTCGGGCACAAGCCGGTCGCCGTGGCGGCGGGGCTCGGCAAGATGGGCATCCACCGCAACGTCATTCACCCGAAGTTCGGCAACTTCGTCCTGCTGGGGACGATCCTCATCGACGCCGAGGTCAGCGAGTACTCCCGGCCCATCGACTACAACCCCTGCCTGGAATGCAAGTTGTGCGTAACGGCCTGTCCGACCGGAGCGATCGCCTCGGATGGGCACTTCAACTTCTCCGCCTGCTACACGCACAACTACCGAGAGTTCATGGGCGGCTTCGGCGACTGGGCCGAACAGGTCGCGGAGAGCCGTGACGCCCACGACTACCGCGCGCGAGTGAGCGACAGCGAGAGCGCGTCCATGTGGCAGAGTCTGTCCTTCGGCGCCAACTACAAAGCGGCCTACTGCATGTCGGTGTGCCCGGCCGGCGAGGACGTCATCGGACCCTGGTTGGACAACCGCAAGTCACACCTGACCCAGGTCGTCCGCCCCTTGGTGGACAAGGCAGAGACCGTCTACGTCGTCCCGGGTTCCGACGCCGAACAGCACGTGGCGGACCGGTTCCCCAACAAGCGTACGAAGCATGTGGCGATGAGCCTGCGAGCGAACAGCATCGACGGTCTGGTGGAAGGTCTGCCGCTGATCTTCCAACGCGAGCAGGCCAAGGACATGTCCGCCACCTATCACTTCACTTTCACCGGCGACGAATCCCGGCAGATCACCGTCACCATCAGCGACCGCGAACTCGACGTCGCCGACGGACATCACGGTGAGCCGGATCTCAGGATCACCGCGGACACACGCACCTGGCTGCGTTTCCTCAGCAAGCCTTCGCTGTTGGCATGGGCACTGGTGCGCCGCCAGATCAAGCTGCAGGGCTCCCCCCGACTGCTGCGCGACTTCGGTCGTTGCTTCCCCTCCTGACCGGCCAGAACCAACGCGTCACTCCCACACCCCACTGTGAGAAATGGAATGCGGATCATGAGTAAATCCGGCACCGAAGTCGAGCTCGACCTTGTGTTGGAAAGAAAGGAAGCGATGGCCGAAGGTGTCGTGCTGCTGACGTTGCGCGACTCGAACGGCCGTCCGCTGCCGGAATGGGAGCCGGGAGCCGACATCGATCTGGTGCTGCGAGCCGGCCTGGTCAGGCAATACTCACTGTGCGGTGATCCGGGGGACCGGTCCCGCCTTCAGATCGCGGTACTGCGTGAACCGGAGAGCCGGGGCGGGTCGAGCTACGTGCACGACGTGCTCACCGAAGGTGAGTCGGTGCGCATCCGCGGGCCACGTAACCACTTTCCGCTGGTGAAGGCCAAGAGCTACTTGTTCATTGCAGGCGGAATCGGGATCACCCCCATCCTGCCCATGGTGGCGGCCGTCAATGCGACCCGCGCCGACTGGCGTCTCGTCTACGGCGGCCGCACCCGAGCGTCGATGGCGTTCGGTGAGATGTTGCAGCGGGTCTACGGAGACCGGGTGAGTCTGCGGCCGCAGGACGAGTACGGGCTGCTGGACCTGGCTTCGCTGCTCGGAAAGCCGCAACGGAAGACAGCCGTCTACAGCTGCGGCCCGGAACCGCTGCTCGCGGCGGTCGAGGCCGGCTGTGAGAAGTGGCCGAGCGGATCCCTGCACCTGGAACGCTTCGCCCCGAAGAAGGACGTCACCGCCGGGCCGGCCACCACCTTCGAGGTCGAACTCGCCCAGTCCGGCAGGACATTGACGATCTCTGAGGACATGTCCATTCTCGAGGCTGTGGAGAGTGCCGGAGTGTCGGTGATGACATCATGCGAGGAGGGAATCTGCGGAACCTGCGAGACCAAGGTGTTGTCGGGGCAGATAGACCACCGCGACTCGGTGCTGGACGACGAGGAGCGGGCCGCGGGCGACACGATGATGATCTGCGTCTCGCGTGCCAGGGGTAACCGCCTGGTCCTCGACCTGTGATCTGCTTCGGGGCGGAGTAACCGGCTTCGGGACCGGTGGTCGTCGCGCGCCCGGCTCGGCGCCATCCCAAAACCCCGTCTGGACAGCGGCGTCCCGCTCGTGCGAGCAGCACACTCCCGGTTCCTTGGAACCCGGCGCGACAGCCGGGCGATCATTGGATCTGACTAACGGACAGGTCACCCAAACGACAGACACGTTGTGGTTGCAGGATGAACCGGAGTCGTGCCGGCAACAGGGGACCGCCCAGTTTTCGGCGCGGCGTTTCGTCGAGGCCGCGCGAGGCAAAAGGGCCCCAACGGTACGGGAATTCCTCAATCCTCCGAGTGCTGGAAGTATGTTCTCATAGTCGCTCCCTGCTTCCAGTGCCTCGCGCCCGCATAGAACAGTGAACAGCAGCTTGCTTATACCGGAGAGGTGATTGGCGATGAGTGAAAAGTCGCAGAAGAAGAAGTTTTACGCCCTGAATATGTTTGACGTGGTTGAATTGGAGAAGTACCTTGCGTACTTCGGTCGTCTGCCCGAGGCGGCTCCGCGGTATGGCGGTCGAATGGTGGCGTTCGGTCGTTTCCAAAACAACGTAACCGGTGACCTTGCGCCACGGCAGGTTCTGTTCCTCGTTGAATGGGAGTCCGAAGAGGCGTTCAACAGCTTCCGGGATGATCCGGACTTGGCCGACTTGCACCCGCTGCGGGAGAGCGGGACGGCGTCCTATATCTGGCAGACGTTCAGTGGTCCCGATATGAGTGACCCCACCGACGTTTCGCTCGACGATATTCTGGCTGTGCTCAAGCCTTGAAACCGCATCGCTACGGAGTCGGCGTCGGGTGGACCGGCTGACGAGTCGTCGGCTGGCGATGGGCGGATGCGTCAGGCATGAGAGAACGGGCCCCCGGTCGTGACGTGGTGATGACGCCAGCGCGACCAAGGGAGCCCGTTACTTGATCATTCGAGGTGTTACCGCGCATCCAGCTGCGAGCATCTCGTCCTGGCGGTGCGCCTCTGCACGCCCGCCGCGCGTGAGGGTGAACGAAGCAGTCGCACCCAGGAACAACCACTGTGGACAAAACCGATCGGTTTGCCGAGTTGTGGGCGATAGCCCGAGACCGGTGCGACCACCTCCATTCGGGGGTGGTGCATGAGACGGGCCGACTACACGATGTCGCCGGAAGACGTCGTGGCAGGCAAAGGAGCAGTACATGACGGAGATCCAGATCCAGTTCGATGTCCCTGCGGAGATGCGGGACGGCACCGTGCTGCGCGCGGATGTGTACCGGCCCGCCGGTACCGGGCCCTGGCCGGTGTTGCTGAGTCGGCTGCCTTACGGGAAGCAGACGTCGATGCTGGCCATGATGCTCGATCCTCTGGCGGCGGCCCGGCGCGGTTTCATAGTCGTCATTCAGGACACCCGCGGCCGGTTCGCCTCGGAGGGGGAGTGGGAGCCGTGGACCTACGAGGAGAGGGATGGGTACGACACGGTACGGTGGGCCGCCGCCCTCCCCGGCTCCAGCGGCTCGGTCGGCATGATCGGTGGGAGCTACTTCGGCAACACCCAGTGGATGGCGGCGCTGTCCAAGCCGCCGGAGCTGAAGGCGATCGCTCCCATGATCACGTGGTCAGATCCGGAGGACGGGCTCTGGACGCGCGGTGGCGCGATCGAGCTAGGCATCAGCGCACCCTGGACGCTCATGATGGGCGCCGACGCGCTGATGCGTCGGCACGCCACCGACCTGGAGGGCCTGGCGAGCGGCATCACCGGACTCGTACACGACCTGGACGGTCTCGCGGGCGGCGGGTACGCCGAGCTGCCGGCCGGACGTTTCCCCGCCTTCGCCCGGCACGATCTTCCCGAGCTGGGCTATGAGCGCTCCCGGCGGGAACCCGACTGGGCGCGGTCCTGCACCGTCACGGGGCGGCACGACGAAGTGGACCTACCCACCTTCCAAGTGGGTGGCTGGTTCGACATCTTCGCCCAGGGCACGCTCGACAACTTCACTGCCATGCGCCGCGCGGGCCGGTCGGCCACGCTGGTCGTGGGCCCGTGGACGCACACCAACCTGCGGAACGTGGTCGGCGACGTCAATTTCGGGTTTGCCGCCAACTCCGACTTCATGGGCATGCGGGGAAGCCTGCACGACATGCAGTTCGACTGGTTCCGACGCACGATCGGCGACGGCGAACCACTGGAGCCGGACGCCGGCAAGGTGCTCCTGTTCGTCATGGGGATCAACCAGTGGCGCGAGGAGACGGAATGGCCCCTGTCGCGGGCTGTGGAGAGGGACTTCCATCTGCGCGCGGACGGACGCCTGACTTCTGAGCCGCCGTCCACCTCCGAGCAGCCCGACGAGTTCACCTACGACCCGATGGACCCGGTACCCACCACCGGCGGCGCGCTGCTGCTTGCGGACGAGTTCCGTCCTGGCCCGCTGGACCAGGCTGCCGTGGAGGCGCGGGAGGACGTGCTGGTCTTCACCACCGACCCACTCGCCGAGGACACCGAGGTGACCGGCCGCGTGAAGGTGATCCTCTTCGCCGCCACGGACGGCCCCTCGACCGACTGGGTGGCCCGTCTGTGCGACGTCGACGAGCAGGGTGTCTCCCGCAATGTGACCGATGGCATCGTGCGGGTACGTGCGGAGATACCGGGCGAACCGGCCGAGCACGTCGTGGACTTGTGGTCGACCAGCACCGTCTTCCGTGCAGGCCACCGGATACGGGTACAGGTCACCTCCAGCAACTTCCCGCGCTGGGACCGCAACCTCAACACGGGCGAACCCGAGGACAACGCGACCACGGCCCGTGCCGCTCGGCAGCAGGTCTTCCACAGCTCCGACCGCCCCTCCCGCATCATCCTGCCCGTCGTCCCAGCCTGACAGGAAGCAGGGGAGAGCCCCTATGTATGACGTCCTGTCGCCCGGGGCGATCAAAAACGTGGCGGCGGCGTGTCCCAGATCGCCGTTCCCTCTCTGGTAGGGCTCAAGGAGGATACGGAGGGTGCCCTCCTGCGGGGAGCTCGGCCAAGAAGGGGGGCGACGATCTCGGCGACAGTGGAGGCGGGGCAGAAGCCGCCCATGCCCGCGTCGTCGGCATGCTCGAGCAGGTCTCCCTCACCAAGCGCGTACGTCTTCTCGGTCCCCGGCGAGCGTACGCAGGAGCGGCCCGAGGCTTTCCGCGGTGGCGAGTCCTGCAACCTCTGAAACGATGCGGTCGGCGGCGTCCGCGCCCAGCGCGAGGTCGACGAGCGAGTGGAATTTGGTGACCAAGGACTCCCAGCGCCGGTCCAGTTCGCTTGCTGGGGTCGGCCGGTTGACGTCGACCCCCACGACTCGTTCGGTCCCGTCCGTGCTTGTGACCTTTACGACGGAGGAGCGGCTGTCGTTGTCGGTGCGGGCGCTTACCCGGACGCGGTCGCGCAGCGCGGCGATGGCCAGGTCCGAGGCAGAGGCGGGTGTGAACGCCTGCTCGGTGCAGGCGGAGGTCTGCGGCCAGCGGCCGGGAGCCTGAGCTGGGTGTGTGCGCGACGACCAGGAGCCAGGTCCAGCGTGCTCCTCGGTCTGGAACTGGGCGATGGCGGCGTCGATGTAGCGGGCCGTCCAGAACCTGATGGTGTTGAGCGCCGAGCCGAGGCCGCCGAGCTGGTTCTCTAGTGCTGGGTTCCTCAAACGATGTACACATATCGGCGTCGTAGTAGGCGTGTGGGCGGGGCTCGCCTGCCCCAGATCCATGGCCTAGCACGGGCGTTGAGCTGGTCGGTCGCCAGGGACGCGTGTCGTATGTGATGTCGTCGGGGTTGGCGAAGGACCGGCCGACGCGGGCCGTTTTGAGGATGCGCCACCAGCTTTCCTGCAGGTTGAGCCAGCAGGCGCCAAGGCGATGAAGGCCCGGTGGATGCGGGGACGGTCCTCCAGCCAGGTCCGGGTGGACAGGCTGTTGTGTGAGGACAGGTTGTCGGTGACGATCCAGATCTCGCCGGTCGGGTTGGCGTCCTCGACCTGTTGCAGGAACTGCTGGTAGAAGACGCTGTTGCGGGAAGGAAGCGGTCATGGTGATCTGCTGGCCGTCCCGGACATGTAAACCCCCGTAGACCCAGGTCTTCTCGGGTCCGCGGCTGTAGTCGAGTTCCGATTTGATCCGGTTGTCGGCGTACGGGTTTGTCTGGCTCCGGCAAGTGGATGCTGGTGATCTTTGGTGAGGTTGGTCAACTGCCACGTTTTGCGGTGCTGTTCTGGCAGAGTCGCTGAAACGGAGTGGACGGCATGCGTGCGTTCCGCGAGCGCCGCGTTGCGCGCTGAACGGCTGATCCGTGTGCGCGAGCAGACGCGGGGCCGGGCCCCTTGACGGGGTCCGGTGGCGGCGCTGACCGGGTTGCGCGGCTTCTTGTTCGGCGGATACAGCCGGCGTCAAGCCGAAGCCATTGAGGCCGCTGGTCACATCAGTCCCCGGTGATGTCTTCCGACACGGACGACATCACCGCGGCGGCGCAGAGGTGAGCTTCGCCTGACTGCCTACAGTGCCAGGGCCCGCTCCGGGCGCAGGCGTGGCGCCCACAGGAGGAGTCCGGCTGCCAGGCCGAGGGCCGCGAAGAGCCACCAGACGCGGTGGAAGGAATCGACGGCCGTCCCCGCCGTGGGGGTGCCGAGGACAGCGACGAAGAGGCTGATGCCGAGGACGGCACCGAGCTGACGGAGGCTCGCATTGATCGCCGAGCCGAGCGCGAACCGCGCCGGAGGCAGCGACTGGGTGGCGGCGGCGGACTGTACGGGCAGGGTGAGGCCTACACCGAGTCCGGTCAGCAGCGCGGCGGGCAGCCAGTGAGTGACCCAGTGCGGGTCGGCGCCCACGACGGTGGCGTTGAGGACGAGGCCTCCCGTCCATACGATGGCACCGACTGTGAGCACTCTGCGCGCACCGTGGTCATGGGAAAGGCGGCCTGCGGCGCGCGCGATCACGGCGACTACAAGGGGAGTCGGCATGGTAGCAAGTGCGGCACGCAGTACCGAGTAGTGCCACACCGTCTGAAGAAAGATGATGTTGTTGAGCAGATTACCGAAGAAGGCGGCTGCGAACACCAGCGTGGCGGCGTTGATCAGACGGAACTGCCGGACGCGGAAGAGGGCGAAGTCGAGCACCGGCTGGGTCGCTGAACGGTCACGCAGGATGAAGATCGGTAGCAGCAGTGCGGCCAGCGAGAAGGCACCGATCACGCGCGGGTCGGACCATCCCCACTTGGGCCCCTCTATGATTCCGAGGCTCAGCGCAGCGGGCATCGCGGCGATCAGGAGCACGCCGAGCGGGTCGGGCAGGCCCTGGGCGTGCGGGTCGCGAGTCTCGCGCAGCATGCGCAGGCCGAGAACGAGGACCAGGGCGCAGATCGGCACGTTGACCAGGAAGATCCAGCGCCAGGAGGCGTACTGGGTCAACAGTGCGCCGAGCGTGGGTCCGACGGCTGCGGCCAGCGCGCTCATCGAGCCCCACGTGCCGATTGCCACCGGCCGCCGGGCCGGAGGGAATTCGGGCAGGAGCAGGGCGAGTGACGTCGGGGTGACCAGAGCGGCGAAGACCGCCTGCAGCGCCCGCCCGCCGATCAGGACGTCCACGTTCGGCGCGAGACCGCACAGTGCGCTCGTCACCGCGAAGCCGGTGATGCCCGTCAGGAAGACGCGCTTGCGCCCGTAGCGGTCGGCGAGTCGCCCTGCCGGGATGAGGGTGGCCGCGAAGACCAGGCTGTAGATGTTGAGTACCCACGACAGGTGGTCAGCCGAGGTACGGAGACTGCGGCTCATGGTCTCGAAGGCGACGTTGACTATCGTCGTGTCGAGGAACACCACGAACGCGCCGAGGCTGCTCAGCGCCAATACCCGTAGCGCATGGCGTCTGGCGGCGGCATCCTGAGCGTCCCCTGCCGGTTTCGGCTCGGCGGGCACGGTTTCCGGTCTGCCCTTGGATGCGCTCATGACTGCCTCACTGGGTGAGTTGGGACGCCCTACTGACGTGGCGAGACGCTAGCCGCAGTTAGTCGCTTCATGCAACTGACGGGGTGAGTGCCTCAGGCCGTAGATGCTTGACGCCCGCTCCGTGACGCCCTGCGTCCGGGCCGTGTCGACATGGATGTCGTGGTCCATCAGGCGTCGCGTGTGCGTCGTTGCCTAGCTCGGGCGCCGTCCCGGCCCCGGGGGGCCGGCGAAGGCCTGGGCGATGGGCAGCCACTGGCGTGCCGTCTCGCCGGAGACGGTCAGTGCAAGGTTGTCGCGGTGGCGGCGCTGTGTGACGAGCAGACAGAAATCCAGGGCCGGTCTGCTGACGCGGTTCGCCGCCTCTGGCTGGCCCCAGGTCCACAATGTGCCGTCCGGTGCCGCGAGTTGTACCCGGATGGGGGTTTCCGGGACGGGCAGGCTGTGGGGGGTGAGGGGGGAGCCGAAGGTGCGGACGCCGAGGTGTGCGACCTGCCGCAGCGTGGCTGTCGGCTCACGGCGGATCCCGAGCGCGTCTGCCACGTCCTGAACCCAGCGGGCCCTGTCCCTGCTCGGTGATGTGCAGACTGACTCCGTTCACGTCGGCGAAGTGGTGGGTGATCGGACTTTATGAGAACGACCTTGAAATCGGCGAGTGTGCGCTGCTTGTTCAACTGCGGGTACGAGGCTTCCAGCCATGGCGACGTCGCGAGAAGTTGCTCTCCGCGTCCCGGCGGAGTTCCTCCGTCGGGGAGTCCTGGGCCCGCTCGGCAACGGCCGTAGCTGGAAACCAATCGTTTTCAGCCAACATAAACCGATCAGTTTTCTTTCGCGAGAGTGGTCATGGTTGTCTGAAACACACCAGTAGCCATGGTGGAGCGATGGCACCCCTTTGGAGTCCGTCGGAGAAGTCGAGGGGCGCACTGTCCGGCGACAGCCATTCGGGTGGCCGACAGATGAATGAAGCAGCCGTGCATCCAGGCCGGTGTCGACTCCGTACGGGGCCACCGCAGGACACGTGCAGACGGGCCGGACCCTCAGTGTCCAGCCAGCGAGGCGGGGAATTGCCGGAAGGCGGTCGGCCCACATGCCCGTAGATCGACGGACCTGCACCCGGCCGCGTCGAGGTCCCTGTACGGCCTCGAACTACGGGAGGTGACGCGGCGTGGAGAGAGTTCATCTTTGAGGACATGATGTGGGCCATGTCGCCCGTGGGTCTTTCCGCGCTTGGCACCGGTCGCCCGGCCGTGATTGGAGTGCGACCTGGACCCTATGCGGTGTCCTGCCCGGAAGATGATGCTGGTCGAACACGGGTCTCCCGTGGCAGTTCCGGGGGCGCGATTAACCGGGCACCGCCTCCCGCAGCGCGTTCGCTGTCAGAGTGACTCCGGCTGTGACAGCTGGTCGACCATGGGTGATGCCGTGTCGACTGGCGGCCGGTTTGGCGAGGGCGTGCGCGTGGACGACGGCTGATGGGGAACAGCCGCGCTGTCCCAGAGCCGCGAACTCACTGGACGCACTCAAGAAGACAGGGCGGCATGACGACGCCGTCGCGGCAGGTGCCGGAACGGTGGTGCGATTACGGCCGGTCATTCCGCGGCGGGGGCGACGTCCAGGGCCTTGGCCAGCAGAGCACGGGAGTGTGCCCGGGCGGCGGGGTCCGCGATGATGTCCTGGACCATCACCTCGTCGACGCGGGTGGCCTTGGTCATCTGCTCCAGCTGGTTCCGTACGGTCTCCGGGCTGCCGGCGATCTGGCGGGGCCAGCGGCCGTCGGTGATGACGGTGGGGGCGTCCTTCTGCTCCTGGCTGAGTTCCCGCTCGGCCTCCTCGACCGTGGGAACCTGGGCAGCGGTGCCCTGGTGGACCAGCCGTGTCATCAGGGCGGTCCTGGACCAGTTCAGCCGTCGCGCCTCGGCGTCGGTATCGGCAACCACGGCGCTGACGGAAAGGATGCCGCGCCCTCCGGCCGGCTCGTTGGCCGCGGGTGAGGCGAACGCTGCGTGCCGGAGCAGCGCGCGTTCTGCGCCGTCGGGGTTGATGAAGCCCGCGAAGGCGTAGCCGAGTCCGAGTGCACCGGCCATGCGGGCGCTGCTGCCCGAGGAGCCGAGGATCCACACGTCGGGCCTGGAAGCGACGCCTGCGGCCGGGTCCAGGCGCGCGAAGGGATGGTCGGTGGGGAAGCGGCCGTTGAAGTAGGCGAGTATTTCCTGGACTTGCTCCGCGAAGTCGTCGGCGGGCGGTGCGACGCGGTCGCGGCGCAGGGCGAGGTCGACGACGGGGCCCGCGGTGGCGCGGCCGAGGCCGAGGTCGACGCGGCCCGGTGTGAGGGCTTCGAGCTGGAGGAAGGTCTCGGCGACCTTGTAGGGGCTGTAGTGGTTGAGGAGTACCGCGCCGGAACCGATCCGGATGCGGGAGGTGGCGTTCGCGGCCAGGGCGATGAGGATCTCGGGTGCCGACGAGGCGGTGCTGGCGGAGTCGTGGTGCTCGGCGTACCAGATGCGGTGGTAGCCGAGGTCCTCTGCCTGCTTCGCGGCGTCGACCGAGTCCTTGAGGGCCTGGCGCTTGTCGCTGCCGGGGGCGACGGTGGAGAGCTCGACAAGGGAGAGTTTCATGGTGTATCGGTCCTTGCTGTCGGCCGGTTGGGGCCGTCGGGACGGTGGCGTGTCCGGTGTGCCCATGGCCTCGTCGGTCAGGCTGTCAGTGCGGTCACGCGGCCAGTGGCGTGTGGGTGCCGAAGGAACGCTGGTGGTAGGTGAGGGGCTTGGAGGCTTCCTCGCCGGACTCTGCGGTGATGACGTGGGCGAGCAGGACGGTGTGGTCGCCTGAGGTGACGTACTCGTCGACTTCGGCGGCGATCCATGCGGCCGAGCCCGGCAGGCGGGGCAGGTTCGCGCTGGGCGACCAGATGACGTCGTCGAACTTGTCCTGGCCCGAGCGGGCGAAGACGGCGGCGAGTCCGGCCTGGTGGGTGCCGAGGATGTTGAGGCCGAGGCGTCCGGTGCGGCGGATGATCGCCAGCAGGTGAGAGCCGTTGTCCAGGGACACCAGCACCATCGGGGGAGTCAGGGACAGGGAGGCGAAGGCGCTGACTGTGGTGCCGTGCGGTCGTGGGCCGTCCATGGCGGTGACCACGGCGACGGGGGAGGCGATGGTCGCCATGGCGTCGCGGAACGCCTGCTGGGTGCTGGCGCTGGCGCTGGTGGGCTGGGTGGTGGGCATCAGCGGGCCGTTTCCCTGACGCGGGGGTCGAGGCCGTACTGGGCAGGGGCTCCGAGGTGGTCTCGGAGGGTCGGGCCCTCGTAGTCGTGGTGGAAGAGGCCGCGTTCCTGAAGGATCGGGACGACCTGGTCGACGAAGGCGTCGACGCCGTCGTGGTAGCCGTCGATGGCCAGCGAGAAGCCGTCGCAGGCCCCTGCCTCGAACCACTGCTGCATGTGGTCGGCGATGTCGGCGGCGGGGCCGCCCACGACCGGGTGGTAGTCGATGACGCCGTGGGCGAGGACATCGCGCAGGCTCCAGCCCTGGCGGGCCACTTCCAGGGCGCGGAAGGAGCGCCGGTCGTGCGGGCTGGGCTCGGCGTCAGCCAGCTGGCGTGCGGTCAGTGGCTTGTCGATCTGGTCGTAGGAGAGCGGCAGGCCGATCATCGCGCCCAGGTACTGCACGCGCTGACGCAGGTCGATGGACTCATCCAGGAAACGCCTGCGCTCCAGGGCGGCCTCGCGGGAGGCGGCGACGGCCGGCATGAAACCGGCGAACATCTTTACCTCGTCGGGGTCGCGCCCGGCCCGTTTGGCGGCGTCCCGCAGGGCGCCCCGCTGGGCGATGGCGTCGTCGATCGTCATCGGGTTGGCGTAGACGCCGCTGGCGTAGCGGCCCGCCAGTTCCGTGCCGTAACCGCCGCCGCCTGCCTGGAAGATGACCGGCTGGCCCTGCTCGGACGGCGGGATGGGCAGCGGCCCTCGGGACGCGACATGGCGGCCCTGCAGATTGACCGGCTGGATCTTGCCCATGTCGGCGAACCGCTTGCCCTCGACGTCGAGGACCCAGGCGTCCTTCTGCCAGCTGCCCCACAGGGCCTGCACGACCTGGACGACCTCGTCGGCGCGCTCGTACTTCTGCGCGCGCGGCGGGATCGGGGAGCCGAAGTTCGCCG
>NZ_JBEXXQ010000095.1:0-20184 GCF_040630525.1 Streptomyces sp. NPDC005799 | reverse complement strand
CTCAAGGAACGGACGCTTCCTTCGTACTCACCCTTCCGGGCTTTCCTCCGGGCGCTTCCCTTCGGTCTTGCGTTTCCGACTCTATCAGATCCTTTTCCGATCCGATTTCCTCGGCGCTTTCCAGGTTCCCGCTTTTGTTTCGCGGTTTCCTTTCCGGCGGTTCCGACTCTATCAGATCCTTTCGGGCCTGATTCCCCGTCGGCGGGGCCTTTCGACATTCACTACGTTAGCCGATTCCCCGGAGAGCTCATAATCGAGTTCCGCGAGTTCGAATTCAGGCATGCGGACATGACGAATTCGACCCCGCTGAGGGGTGATCGTAGGTAGTGGTTTGGCCGCTTCCGGCTGCTGGCGGATCGCCGTACCCGGTTCAAGCGGCTCGGGCTACATTACGCACCTTCCAGGGCAGCGTCAACTTCGACGGCGCCTCGGCGCATGGGCTCGATAGGGGCTCACCGTCGGGTCGTTGGCGACCCAGTAGCGCCACGGGTGGACGCCTCCTTCGCCGGCCACCCCGGTGCGGGGACCGCTGAGTACCTGGTCGGAGGCGATCGGGGTGCCCGTGAGCATGCGCAAGGGTGTGTCGCCGGCGGCGCACGCGTCCGTACCGTCGAGGCTTCGGTCCACCCCCAGGGCCGTGGCCAGGCGGGCCGGGCCTTTGGCCAGTTCCTTGTCGTTGCGGGCCGAGAGTCGACGTTTGCGTGCGAGTTCGGCGCCCTCGATCACCTCGCCGGCGCGGAGCAGAACCGCGCTCGCCCGGCCCTCGGGGCCGCAGACGAGGTTCATGCAGAACCACATGCCGTAGGTGAAGTAGACGTACACATGACCGGGGGGACCGAACATCACGTCATTGCGGGGCGTGCGGCCGCGATAGGCGTGGGAGCCGGGGTCGTTCGGGCCGTCGTACGCCTCCACCTCCGTGAGGCGCAGGGCTATCGGACCGTCGGGCGTGGTGCGCACGAGGATGCAGCCGAGGAGGTCCGGGGCGACGTCCAGGACGGGGCGGTCGAAGAACTCCCTGGGGAGTGGCGTACGGTCCGGGGGCGCGATCATGGCGTCCGAGCGTAGTCCAGGCGGCTGGATGCCAAGGGGTGGTCAAGGTTTCCCCTCCTTGCCAGGGTGTGGGGCGGAACCGGTCGTGGCCGTATCGCGTTTACAGGGATCAGGGTCCGGACGTACGGCACGTACACGCAGAGGGAGAGACATGGCGTTCAAGAAGCTGCTCGCGAGTCTGGGGGCCGGCGGGGCTTCGGTGGAGACGGTGCTGACCGAGGTCAACGTCGTTCCCGGTGGCGTGGTCCAGGGAGAGGTGCGGATCCAGGGCGGGTCCGTGAACCAGGACATCGAGGGGCTGTCCGTCGGACTGCAGGCCAAGGTCGAGGTGGAGAGCGGCGACGAGGAGTACAAGCAGAACATCGAGTTCACCAAGGTGCGGCTCGGTGGGGCCTTCGAGCTGCAGGCCGGGGCCGTGCACGCGGTGCCGTTCGGGCTGGAGATCCCGTGGGAGACGCCGGTCACGATGATCGACGGGCAGTCGCTGCGCGGGATGCACATCGGGGTGACTACGGAGCTGGCGATCGCCCGTGCGATCGACTCCGGTGACCTGGACCCGATCAACGTGCACCCGCTGCCGGCGCAGAAGGCGATCCTGGACGCCTTCATCCAGCTGGGCTTCCGCTTCAAGAACGCGGACATGGAGCGCGGTCACATCCGGGGGACCCGGCAGCGGCTGCCGTTCTACCAGGAGATCGAGTTCTACCCGCCGTCCCAGTACCGCGGGCTGAACCAGGTCGAGTTGAGCTTCGTGGCCGACGAGCACGCGATGGACGTCGTGCTGGAGATGGACAAGAAGCCGGGGCTGTTCAGCGAGGGCAGTGACACCTACCGGTCATTCCAGGTGGGTCTGCACGACTTCCACGGGACCGACTGGGCGGCTTATCTGAACCAGTGGCTGTCCGAGGTCGGCAGCAAGCGCAACTGGTTCTAGGCTCGGAACCGCTGATTCACGTCATTCGATCAGGAGGTACCGAGGTGACCGAGCTCAAGCGGCGGCCGCTCCCCCACGACTTCCACCCGCCCGTGCCGTCGTTCACGGTGACGAGTGAGGACGTCCAGGAGGGCGCCACGCTCAAGGATGCTCAGGTCTACGCGGCCGGCAACACCTCGCCGCAGCTGCGGTGGGAGGGCTTCCCCGCCGAGACCAAGAGCTTCGCCGTGACCTGCTACGACCCGGACGCCCCGACGGGCAGCGGGTTCTGGCACTGGGTCGTGTTCGACATCCCGGCCTCGGTGACGGAGCTGCCGGCCGGTGCGGGCAGCGGCAAGTTCGAGGGACTGCCCGAGGGCGCGATCCAGGTTCGCAACGACTACGGGTCCAAGGACTTCGGGGGCGCGGCTCCGCCCGCCGGTGACGGACCGCACCGGTACGTGTTCACGGTGTACGCAGTGGACCAGGAGAAGCTCGGACCGGACGCGGATGTCACGCCGGCGGTCGTCGGCTTCAATCTGCGGTTCCACGCGATCGCGCGTGCCCAGCTGATCGGTGAGTACGAGGTGCCCGCCGAAGACTGACGTTCATGGAACGTTTGCCCGCCCCTGGTCTTGGAATTGATCAGGGGCGGGCAGTTTTTATTGCGTTGTCCATCTCGGCGTGCCCGGCCAGAGTTGATCCAGCCCGCCAGGGGGTGGGCCGGTGCACAGAGGAGGTGGGCTGGATGCGGGACACGCTGGTCTTGAACGCGAGCTTCGAGCCGCTGTCGACGGTGACGCTGAACCGAGCCGTTGTCCTGGTGCTGCAGGACAAGGCCGTCGTCGAGCAGGCCCACCCCGAACTGCGCATGCGGGGCGCCGATGTGGACATACCCGTGCCCCGGGTGATCAGACTCTGCAGGTACGTACGGGTGCCGTTTCGAAGACAAGCCCCGTGGTCCAGGCGGGGTGTGCTGGTCAGGGATCGGCACAGGTGCGCGTACTGCGGTCGCCGGGCCACGACCGTGGACCATGTGGTGCCGCGGGCGCAGGGTGGTACGGACTCCTGGCTGAACACGGTGGCCTCGTGCGCGGAGGACAACCACCGCAAGGCGGACCGGACTCCGGAGCAGGCGGGGATGCCGCTGCTCAGGCAGCCGTTCGAGCCGACGCCGCGTGACGCGATGCTGCTGGCTCTTGGCGCCGAGGAGTTCGAGGCGCTGCCTGATTGGTTGGCCATGGACGCCGCGTAGCCGTAGAGCGGAGCGTCTGCGGGGTTCCGGTGGTCTTGCGGCTGCCGGTTGGTCGTGGCTTGTCGCGCCGTTCCCCGCGCCCCTGAGGTGGGTGCGGGGAACGGCGGTTTGCACGGGCCCTCAGTCTATGGACGGGTTCTCGCGGCGTTCCGTGGCTTTCTCGGAGCCGCCGCCGTTCGAGCCGCCGCCCACGCCGAAGTTGCCCATCGCGCCGGACAGGCCCTTGAGGGCGTCGCCGATCTCGCTGGGGACGATCCAGAGCTTGTTGGCGTCGCCTTCGGCGATCTTGGGCAGCATCTGCAGGTACTGGTAACTGAGGAGCTTCTGGTCGGGGTCGCCGGCGTGGATGGCCTCGAAGACCGTACGGACGGCCTGGGCCTCGCCCTCGGCGCGCAGGGCGGCGGCCTTGGCCTCACCCTCGGCCCGCAGGATCTGGGACTGCTTCTCGCCCTCCGCGGTGAGGATGGCGGCCTGGCGCGTACCTTCGGCGGTGAGGATCGCGGCGCGCTTGTCACGGTCGGCGCGCATCTGCTTCTCCATCGAGTCCTGGATGGAGGTCGGCGGCTCGATCGCCTTCAGTTCCACGCGGTTGACGCGGATGCCCCACTTGCCGGTGGCCTCGTCGAGGACGCCGCGCAGGGCCGCGTTGATCTCCTCGCGGGAGGTCAGGGTCCGCTCCAGGTCCATGCCACCGATGATGTTGCGGAGGGTGGTGACCGTCAGCTGCTCGATGGCCTGGATGTAGCTGGCGACTTCGTAGGTGGCCGCGCGGGCGTCCGTCACCTGGTAGTAGATGACCGTGTCGATGTTGACGACCAGGTTGTCCTGAGTGATCACCGGCTGCGGCGGGAACGGTACGACCTGTTCGCGCAGGTCGATGCGGTTGCGGATGGTGTCGATGAACGGGACGACGATGTTGAGGCCGGCGTTCAGCGTCCGCGTGTAGCGGCCGAAGCGCTCCACGATGGCGGCGCTGGCCTGTGGGATGACTTGGATGGTCCTGATCAGGGCGATGAAGACCAACACCACCAGAATGATCAGGACGATGATGACCGGTTCCATCGTCGTTCCCCGTACCCTTCTCCGCCTCGGCGCTCTCGGAAGATCTTATGCTTGTTGAAGATCTTGCTGGTCGAGTGTGACAGACCGTCGTGCAACTCGGGTACCGTTCGGTTCAGTTGAGTCGTACGAGGTCAGATGACGATCGCGGTCGCCCCTTCGATCTCCACAACGTCCACTTCCTGGCCTACTTCGTAGGCGCGTTCGGTGTCGAGGGAGCGGGCCGACCAGACTTCGCCGGCGAGCTTGATCCGGCCACCGGAGCCGTCGACCCGTTCGAGGACGACGGCTTGTTTGCCTTTCAACGCATCGACGCCTGTGGCGAGTTGGGGACGCTGTCTGCTGTGCCGGACGGCGATGGGCCGGACGACGGCGATCAGAGCGACCGAGACGACGACGAAGGTGAGCACCTGGGCCACGGCGCCGAAGCCGAGTCCGGCGAAGACCGCGGCGGCGACGGCTCCCACCGCGAGCATGCCGAACTCCGGCATTGCCGTTACCACGAGCGGGATTCCGAGCGCGGCCGCGCCGACCAGCCACCACACCCAGGCGTCGATGTCGTTCACATGGTCATGGTAGGACCGGCGGTCCGTTCACCGACAGGGCGCAAAAGTCCGTAACCCCCCGGTTGTTGCCGAGGAGTCAGGACAGCGGGAGGCCGCGGGCCGTCCAGCGGTCGCCGGCCTGCTCCACGACGAGCGGGAGGCCGAAGCAGAGGGAGAGGTTGCGGGAGGTGAGTTCGAGCTCCAGGGGGCCGGCGGTGAGGACCTTGCCCTGGCGGATCATCAGGACGTGGGTGAAGCCGGGAGCGATCTCCTCCACGTGGTGGGTGACCATCAGCATCGAGGGGGCGATCGGGTCGCGGGCGAGACGGCCGAGACGCCGTACGAGGTCCTCGCGGCCGCCGAGGTCGAGGCCGGCGGCAGGCTCGTCGAGCAGGAGCAGTTCGGGGTCGGTCATCAGGGCGCGCGCGATGAGGGTGCGCTTGCGCTCGCCCTCGGAGAGGGTGCCGAACCTGCGGTCGAGGTAGTCGCTCATGCCGAGGCGGTCGAGGAACGCGCGGGCGCGCTGCTCGTCGATGTCCTCGTACTCCTCCTGCCAGCCGGCGGTCATGCCGTAGGCGGCGGTCAGGACGGTCTGCAGGACGGTCTGGCGCTTGGGGAGCTTGTCGGCCAGGGCGATGCCGGCGACGCCGATGCGGGGGCGCAGTTCGAAGACGTCGGTGCCGGGCCTGCCGAGGGTCTCGCCGAGGATGGTGGCGGTGCCCTTGGTGGGGTAGAGGTAGCTCGAGGCGACGTTCAGGAGGGTGGTCTTGCCGGCGCCGTTGGGGCCGAGGATGACCCAGCGCTCGCCCTCCTTGACCGACCAGGAGACCTCCTCCACCAGAGCCCGGCCCTCGCGGACCACGGATACGTCCTCCAGCTCCAGAACATCGCTCATGAGCGCGTTGTCTCCCCTTGCAGTGTGACCGGTCTCGGCGTCTCGGCGGTCGCTGGCGCCTGTGGGCGCCGCCCTCGAAGAAATCTACGCCACCGGTCGGCCGGTCCATTCCATCGGTCCGGTCCTTAGGGTGGACGCATGCTCTCGGAACCACGTTCAGGACGCCTTGCGGCTTGGGGAAACGCCCTTTTGGCCGGACTTGTCTCGCCGGACGACGCGGTGCTCGCGATCGTCGGGGAGGACGCCGTGCACCGGATGGAGGGGCTGCCCGCCGAGTCTGGGCCGGTCGGGCTCACGCTCGGGCTGGGGCGGCTGCGGGCGCTCGGGGTGACCGGTCTCAGGGTGGCGCTGCCCGCGCCGGGGCATCCGCTGGGGCTGAGCGGTCCGCCGGAGTTCAACGCGCGGGCGATCGAGGCCGAGGAGGCGGTGGTCTGCCACGGCGGCGCGCTGGGTCTGGTGCCGGAGGTGTACGAGGCCGGGCCCGAGGGTGATGTGCATGTCGAGGTGGTCTGGCACTGTCTGCCGGTGCGGGAGGCCCCGCCCGCGGACGTGCCCTCGCTCGGCGAGGCGGAGCGGGAGCTGGCGGAGGCGCTGCGGGAGGCGACGGAGGTGTTGTCGCGGCTGGACGTGGCCGGGTCGGGGCCGGCTGCGGAGGCGGCGATCGACGCCTACCGGGCGCGGGCCGAGCGGGGCCGGGAGGTGCTGGCACCGGGGTATCCGCCGCGCGCGGTGCGGGTGCTGGAGCTGGCGCAGCGGGTGGGTCTGCTGGTGTCCCTCGCCCGGGAGAACGGGCACGGGGGCGCGGTGAGTTCGGCGGAGATGGGGGCACGGGCCGAGGCGCTGCGGCCTGTTGAGCGGACGGCTCGGCGGGCGCAGGTCGCGGCCTACAACGCGTATGTGGAGGAGCGGGAGCGCGGGATGCGGTGAGCGTCCCCGGCCGGTGCGCACAAGGGCCTCGAGTCGCCGTGGACTCGAGGCCCTTCTTCGGGCGGTCCGGCGTCAGCTGTTCGCGGCCTCGTTGCCGAACGCCGGGTTGAGCAGGCCGATGAGGTTCACGCTGTTGCCGACCACGTTGACGGGGACGTGGACGGGGACCTGGACGAGGTTGCCCGAGCCGACGCCCGGGGACTTCACGGCCGCGCCGTCGGCATCCGAGCCGGCGACCGCGGCACCGGCGGAGGCGCCGGCGGCGATACCGGCGAGGTGAGGGCCACGGCGGCCTTCTTGACGATGTTCATGGGAAGTGTTCCTCCTGCGATCGCGTGACGACCCGGCCGGGAGTCGTGCGCTGATCAACGAGGGTGGGAACGGGGGCGGTACGGGCGGTGGACGCCGACTGCCCGTTCGTTCGGTCGGAGGAAAAGCCGACCGGCCTCCCGGGAGCACCCGGGAGGCCGGAGGTCACTGACCGCCGTCGGCGGACGTCAGCGGTTCAGGCCGAGGTTGCCGAAGGCGGGGTTCAGCGCGCCGATGACGTTCACGCTGTTGCCCACCGCGTTCACGGGGATGTGCACCGGGGCCTGGACGAGGTTGCCCGAGACGACGCCCGGGGAGCCCACGGCCTGGCCGTCGGCGTGCGCGTCGGTGGCGGAGGCCAGCCCGGCACCGGCGGCGATCAGACCGCCGGCCACCATCGTCACGGCCGCTGCCTTCTTCAGGTTCTTCACTTCTGAGCCCTCCTAGCGATCGCCGCGGCAGTCGCCGCAGCACGCACTGGAGAACGGCGGCGATCACCGGAGGTTGCGCCATCCGGGGGACATTCCCACGACGGTATGAATCTCACTCCGGAGCGGAACCCTCCGTATTGCCGTCCGTGAGGCCCCGCGCAGGGCGTTTCAGCCCGCCACGCCGTGGCGTACGGCCCACAGGGCGGCCTGGGTGCGGTCCGCGAGGTCGAGCTTCATCAGGATGTTCGAGACATGGGTCTTGACCGTCTTCTCGGACAGGACGAGGGCGCGGGCGATCTCCCGGTTGGAGCGGCCGTCCGCTATCAGGTCGAGCACCTCCCGCTCCCGCTCGGTGAGCGAACCCGCCCTGCCCTGGCCGGAGTTGGCCTCTTCCTGGGACAGCAGGGCGCCCGCGACCTCGGGTTGGAGCAGGATGTGCCCGGCGTGCACGGAGCGGATGGCGCCGGCGAGCGCGTCGGGGTCCACGTCCTTGTAGACGTACCCGGCGGCTCCGGCGCGCAGGGCGGGGACCACCGTGCGCTGTTCGGTGAAGCTGGTGACGATCAGCACGCGCGCGGGGTTGTCCAGTTCGCGCAGTCTGCGCAGCGCGTCCACGCCGTCCATGCCCGGCATCTTGACGTCCATGAGGACGACGTCGGGCCTCAGCTCCTCGGCGCGGGCGACCCCCTCGGCGCCGTCGGCGGCCTCGCCCACGACCTCGATGTCGTCCTGCACCTCCAGGAAGGTGCGCAGGCCGCGGCGGACCACCTGGTGGTCGTCGACGAGCAGCACCCTGATTGCGTCAGCCACCGGGGACCTCCATCTCGATCGTGGTGCCCTTGCCGGGCGCCGATTCCACGGTCAGCGTGCCGCCGACCCCGCTCGCGCGGTCGCGCATGGACACCAGACCGAGGTGGCGTCCGGCCCGGCGGACGGCCTTGGGGTCGAAGCCACTGCCGTCGTCGGTGACCCGCAGCAGCGTGCCGGTGCCGTGGCGGGCCAGGGTCACGTGCACGTCCTGTGCCGCGGAGTGTCTGAGGGCGTTGTGCAGGGCCTCCTGGGCGACCCGCAGGACGGCCTCCTCCTGGGCGGAGGGCAGGGCGCGCACACCGTGGCCGTCGAAGGTGACGCGCGCGGTGTGGGCGCGGTCGAGGACCTGGACGTGGGTGCGCAGGGTGGCGACGAGGCCGTCCTCGTCGAGGCCGGCGGGGCGCAACTCGACGACTGCCGCGCGCAGTTCGTCGGCGGCCTCGGCGGCGAGCGCGGCCACCTGGTGCAGTTCGCCCTTGGCGCGGGCGGGGTCGCGGTCGACGAGGGCGGCGGCGGCCTGGGCGGTCAGGCGCAGGGAGAAGAGCTTCTGGCTCACTGCGTCGTGCAGTTCGTGTGCGAGGCGGGAGCGTTCCTCGGCGATGGTCAGTTCGCGGCTGCGCTCGTACAGGCGGGCGTTGGTGAGGGCGATCGCGGCGTGCTGGGCGAGGATGGCCAGCAGGTCCTCGTCCTGCTCGGTGAAGCCGCAACCGCCTTCCGGCTTGGGGCAGTTCTGCTTGTTGGCGAGGAAGAGGGCGCCGATGACCTCGTCGCCGTCGCGGATGGGCAGGCCAAGGAAGTCGGACATGTCGGGGTGGGCGGACGGCCAGCCCTCGAAGCGGGGGTCCTTGCGGACGTCGGCGAGGTGCTCCGGCCTGGCCTCGCGCAGCATCGCGGCGAGGATGCCGTGCTGGCGCGGGAGCGGGCCGATGGCCTTCCACTGGTCGTCGCTGACCCCGTCGACGACGAACTGGGCGAAGCCGCCGTGGTCGTCGGGGACGCCGAGCGCGGCGTACTGCGCGCCGAGCAGCTCACGGGCCGAGGCGACGATCGTCTTGAGGACGTCACGCACCTCGAGATGCCTGCTCATGGCCAACAGCGCGTCACTTACGGCGGCGAGACCGGTCCGGGGGCCTTGACTCATGAACCTCACGGTACCGGCGGGGTGTGACAGCGCGGATCGGACCTGTGGATGCCTGGTCCCGGCCGCAGGGCCTAGGGCGGTCGGCCTAGGCCCGGGTCCCCGGACCTGCGACGTAGGGCGAAGGGCCGCGCCGCTTTGGTGCCCGCGTCCGAGGCCGGCGGGCGGGTCCCGTTCCTACGTTGAGGGCATCGCCGTCGGACGGCGGCGACGACGAGGGGACGTGGAGTCATGCCGGTAGCGATCATCACGGGGGCCTCCAAGGGGCTGGGGCGGGCGCTCGCCGAGGCCCTGGCCGCACGGGGCTGGGATCTGGTGCTCGACGCCAGGACGGCCGAGGTGCTCCGGGAGACGGCGGCGGGGTTGGAGGCGACGCACGGCACGCGTGTGCGGGCGCTGCCCGGGGACGTCACGGACGCCGGGCACCGGGCCGAGCTGGTGGCGGCGGCGTGGAAGCTGGGCGGCGTCGATCTGCTGGTGAGCAACGCGAGCGCGCTGGGCGCCGAGCCGCTCCTGCGGCTGGAGGGGCTGCCCCTGGAGGGGCTGCGGCGGGCGCTGGAGGTGAACGTGGTGGCCGCGCTGGGCCTGGTCAAGGAGGCGCTGCCGCTGCTGCGGGCCGCGGAGGCCGGCGCGGTGATCGCGGTCAGCTCGGACGCGGCCGCCGAGGCGTATGAGACCTGGGGCGGGTACGGGGCGTCCAAGGCGGCGCTGGACCAGCTGGCGGCGGTGCTCGGCGAGGAGGAGCCGGGGTTGCGGGTGTGGGCGGTGGACCCCGGGGACATGGCGACGGACCTGTACGCGGCGGCCGTACCGGACGACGACGATCCGCGGCCCGCGCCGGCCGGTGTGGTTCCGGCGTTCCTGCGGCTGCTGGACGAGCGGCCGGCGAGCGGGCGGTACGCGGCTCCGTCGCTGCTGGTGGAGGGGCGATGACGCTGGCGGTGCAGGTGCCCGGGGAGCTGTCGGCGCGTGTCCCGGTCGAGCAGCGTGGGCCCGGGCTCGACCGGGACGCCGTGCGGCTGCTCCTGTCACGGGGGACGAAGGTGTCGCATCACGCGTTCCGGGAACTGCCCCGGCTGCTGCGGGCCGGGGATCTGCTCATCGTGAACACGTCGACCACGCTGGCCGCCGCCGTGGACGGGCGGGTGGGGCACGCGCGTGTGGTGGTGCACTTCTCCACGTGCGGGGACGACGGGCGGTGGGCGGTCGAGCTGCGCGATCCCGACGGGAAGGGAACCACGCGCGTGCATGCGGGCGGGCCCGCGGGGACGGAGGTGCGGCTGCCGGGGGGTGTGCGGCTGGTCCTGGAGGAGCCGCTGAGCGCGTGCGGCGACCGTCTGTGGTGGGGGCGGGCCTCGGGGGCGGAGGTGCTCGGGATGCTGCGTGTGCACGGGCGGCCCATCCGGTACTCCTACACCGAGCGGGACCAGCCGCTGTCCGTCTACCAGACGGTGTTCGCGCTGCCGTCCGCCGACGGGACGGGCAGCGCGGAGATGCCGAGTGCGGCGCGGCCCTTCACGGCGCGGCTGGTGGCGGAGCTGGTGAGCCGGGGCGTGCAGTTCGCGCCGGTCACGCTGCACACCGGAGTGGCCTCGGCGGAGGCGCACGAGCCGCCGTATCCGGAGCGGTTCTCGGTGCCGGAGGCCTCGGCGCGGCTGATCAACGCCGTGAAGGCCGGTCGGGGGCGGGTCGTCGCCGTGGGGACGACGGCCGTGCGCGCCGTGGAGTCGGCTGTGGGGGCGGACGGTGTCGTACGCGCGCGTGAGGGGTGGACCGATCTGATCGTGACCCCGGAACGCGGGGTGCGGGTGGTGGACGGGCTGCTGACCGGGCTGCACGAGCCGGAGGCCTCGCATCTGCTGATGCTGGAGGCGATCGCGGGGCGGGCGGCGCTCGACCGCGGGTATGAGGAGGCGCTGCGCGGACGCTATCTGTGGCACGAGTTCGGCGACGTCCATCTCCTCCTGCCGGAGGAACATCCTCACACAGAGCATTGCTCCAGCAACTGCTGGTGAGACCGGCGAGGGCGCGATGTGAGCCCGCGCATAGGGCGCAGGTCACGTACGAAGGTCGGTAGGAGATACGGACTGACCTCATGAGCGGCACAGACGGTCCAGTCTGTCCTGTTTTGCCCATCTGCGATCCACTATCCGGGATCGTACGTCACACCTTTGCCTCCGCATTTTGCGGCCGCTAAGAATGGCTGCCGTCGCTCAGCGCCGCGGGTTCCGGCCCGCGGCGTTCGTGCGGGACGGACCCCCTGTCCCCCGCCGGACGAAGAGCGACTCCGCGCTATTCGAAGAGGTCCGTCTGCCATGCCCAAGAACATCAACATTCGCCGTCACAGTCGTGCGCTGACCCGCCATCACAAGATCGCCGTCAGTGGTGTCGCCGCCCTCGGTGCCGCCGCCATCGCCTTCACCGCGGTGCCCAGCAACGCCGAGACGACCACGAGCGAGGCCACCGCGTCCCGCGTCGTCTACAGCAACGAGCCGATCAAGGACGTCAAGGCGAGCGTCACCGACCGGCTCGCCGCCGACAGCATCAAGTCGCAGGCCGCCAAGGCACAGGCCGAGGCCCGCGCCAAGGCCGTCGCCGCCGCCGCGAAGAAGCGGGCCGCCGCCGCGGCCGCCGCCAAGAAGAAGGCACAGGCCCGGAAGAAGGCTGCCGCCGAGCGCAGGGCCAAGGAGGCCGCGAGCCGCTCCGCCAAGCGCGCCGCCCTCAAGAAGGCCACCGTCAGGTCCTACGCCAACAACCTCGACGGCTGGATCAAGCACTCCCTGGACATCATGAAGTCCAAGGGCATCCCGGGCTCCTACAACGGCCTGCACCGCAACATCATGCGGGAGTCCTCGGGCAACCCGAACGCCATCAACGACTGGGACATCAACGCCATCAACGGCATCCCGTCCAAGGGCCTGCTGCAGGTCATCCCGCCGACCTTCACCGCGTACCACGTCGCCGGCACGTCCTGGAACATCTACGACCCGGTCGCCAACATCACCGCCGCCGCCAACTACGCGGCCCACCGCTACGGCTCGATCGACAACGTCAACAGCGCGTACTGAGGTCAGCGCGGACCTCTGCTGCGTGAACGCCGAAGGGCGGCACCCCCTGACGGGTGCCGCCCTTCGCGTCGTACGGATGCCTCGTACGGATGCCTCGTACGGATGCGTCGTACGGATGCGTCGTACCGCTCCTACTTGCGCATGACCTCCGGCTCGTGGCGGCGCAGGAAGCGGGCCACGAAGAAGGCGCAGATCACACCCAGGACGAGCAGCGCGATCATGTCCATGCTCCACGCGGCGACGGTGTGCTCCCACAGCGGGTCGTTGCTCTTGCCCTTGCCGGGCGGGCTGATCTTGTTGAAGTCCAGCGTGGCACCCGCCGCGCCGACCGCCCACCGGGACGGCATCAGGTACGAGACCTGGTTGGCGCCGATCGAGCCGTTCAGGGCGAACAGACAGCCCGTGAAGACGACCTGGATGATCGCGAACATGACCAGCAGCGGCATGGTCTTCTCGGAGGTCTTCACCAGCGACGAGATGATCAGGCCGAACATCATCGAGGTGAAGCCGAGCGCCATGATCGGCAGGCAGAGCTCCAGGAGCGTGGCGTTGCCGAGGACCAGGCCCTGCTTCGGGATGTCCCGGCCGGCGAAGCCGATGATGCCGACCATCAGGCCCTGCAGCACGGTGACCACGCCGAGCACGAAGACCTTGGACATCAGGTAGGCGGAGCGGGACAGGCCGGTGGCGCGCTCGCGCTCGTAGATGACCCGTTCCTTGATCAGCTCACGGACGGAGTTCGCCGCGCCGGCGAAACAGGCACCGACCGCGAGGATCAGCAGGACCGTGGTGGCCGTGCCGTTCGGGACGGGCTGGCCGGTGGCCCGGTTGATCATCGGGTTGGGCAGCAGGCCCTTGCCGGAGTCGATGAGCAGGCTCACCGCGCCGAGGACCAGCGGCAGGATCACCGTCAGGGCCAGGAAGCCCCGGTCCGAGGCGATGACCGACACATAGCGGCGCACCAGCGTGCCGAACTGGCTCATCCAGCCCTGCGGCTTCGGCGGCTTCATCGCCTGCATCGGCGGCATCTGTACGGACTGTGGTGCGACCGCGTCGATGTCCGCGGCGTACATCTGGTAGTGCTGCGAGCCCTTCCAGCGCCCGGCCCAGTCGTAGTCGCGGTAGTTCTCGAAGGCGGAGAAGACGTCGGCCCAGGTGTCGTAGCCGAAGAAGTTCAGCGCCTCCTCGGGCGGGCCGAAGTAGGCGACCGCGCCGCCGGGCGCCATCACGAGCAGCTTGTCGCACAGCGCCAGCTCGGCGACGGAGTGGGTGACGACGAGGACCGTGCGGCCGTCATCGGCGAGGCCGCGCAGCAGCTGCATGACGTCGCGGTCCATGCCCGGGTCGAGGCCGGAGGTCGGCTCGTCCAGGAAGATCAGCGACGGCTTGGTGAGGAGCTCCAGGGCCACCGAGACGCGCTTGCGCTGACCGCCGGAGAGGGAGGTGACCTTCTTCTCCTTGTGGATGTCGAGCTTCAGCTCGCGCAGCACCTCGTCTATGCGGGCCTCGCGCTCGGCGCCGGTGGTGTCGGCCGGGAAGCGGAGCTTGGCCGCGTACTTGAGGGCCTTCTTGACGGTCAGTTCCTTGTGCAGGATGTCGTCCTGCGGGACCAGACCGATGCGCTGGCGCAGCTCGGCGAACTGCTTGTACAGGTTGCGGTTGTCGTAGAGGACGTCGCCCTGGTTGGCGGGCCGGTAGCCGGTGAGCGCCTTCAGGAGCGTCGACTTGCCGGAGCCCGACGGGCCGATGACCGCGATCAGCGACTTCTCCGGGACGCCGAAGGAGACGTCCTTCAGGATCTGCTTGCCGCCGTCGACCGTGACGGTCAGATGACGGGCCGAGAAGGACACCTCACCGGTGTCGACGAACTCCTCGAGATGGTCGCCGACGATCCGGAAGGTGGAGTGGCCGACGCCGACGATGTCGGCCGGGCCGAGGAGTTGGGAGCCGCCCTTGGGGATCGGCTGGCCGTTGACGTAGGTGCCGTTGTGCGAGCCGAGGTCGCGGATCTCCATGCGGCCGTCGGGCGTCGAGTGGAACTCGGCGTGGTGCCGGGAGACCTGCAGGTCGGAGACGACCAGCTCGTTCTCCAGGGCACGGCCGATGCGCATCACGCGGCCGATGGAGAACTGGTGGAACGTGGTCGGGCTGCGGTCGCCGTAGACCGGCGGCGCCCCCGCGCCACCGCCGGGGCCCTGCTGCTGCGGGACGTGCGCGGCGGCCTGCTGCGGCTGCCCCCACGCGGGCTGCGGCGCCTGCTGCTGCGGTGCCTGCTGAGCCCAGCCGGGGCCCGCGCCCTGCGCGGCGAACGGCTGTTGCTGCGGCTGGGCCTGCGGTGTGGCGACGGCCGCGGCCGCGCCGGAGAGGTTCAGCCGCGGACCGTCGGTCGCGTTGCCGAGGTGGACCGCCGAGCCGGGCCCGATCTCCATCTGGTGAATGCGCTGGCCCTGCACGAACGTGCCGTTGGTGGAGCCGTGGTCCTCGATGACCCAACTCCGGCCGCCCCAGCTGATCGTGGCGTGGCGCCAGGACACCCTGGCGTCCTCCAGCACGATGTCGCCCTGCGGATCGCGTCCGAGGGTGTAGGTCCTGGACGGCTCGAGCGTCCAGGTACGTCCATTTGATTCCAGTACGAGTTCCGGCACTCCAAGCCCCACTGAGTAGTCCCCCGAGTTACCCCCATCACAGGGAGTCTAGGGATGTCGAACATCGTCGGGAACTATTTCAGGCCCGCCCCTCTGACCGAAAGTCGGACCTTGTGAACACCACGCTCATACGCATCGGTCGGTTCCGTTGACGGGGTTGAAACCGACCCGGAGAGTGGTAAATCACGCGAGGGGGACACGCGCGGCCGCTCGGCCGCGCCGCGGATCGGGGGGTCTGCCATGAGCGCGTCGTCGAGTGTCGAGTCCGTCCGCAGCGGCACAAGGGTGCCGTGGGGCGACGTCCTGCTGTCCGCGATCGCCTCCGTGAGCTGGGCATTGATCGGGATGGCGGGCACGGCGGCCCTCGGGCTGCACCTTCTGGAGGCGGACTCGGCGGGTTCGCTGGGCCCGATGACCGCTGCTGTGGTGGCCCTTGGGGCGGGTGGTTCGATATCGCCGTCCGGCGACGTGTCCGCGTTCGGCCTCAAGGGCGCGGAGGCCCATACGGCCGTCACGATCACGCCACTGGGCGTCAGCCTGGTGGGGGCGCTGCTGCTGTCCTGGGTCTTCCTACGGTCCCTGCGCTCCGCGGGAGTTGTGATCGCGCCGGCCGAACTCCTCGCGCGCGCGGGCGCGGTCGTGGTGCTGTTCGTCGCGACACTGGGCGGGCTGGTGTGGGCGGGGCACGACGTCATCACCATCGACGGCGGCTCGCTCGGGCTGGACAAGCTCCCCGGCGCCGGTGGCGGGGGCGGCGGTGTGAACATCCCGGGCCTCGGGGACGTCGGGAACATCGGCGGGCTGCTGCCCGACAACATCGGCAACCTCGTCCACGCCAAGGCGGCCGTCGGTTTCTCGGTCGACACGGCGCCCACCGTGCTGGGCGGGCTCGGCTGGTCGACGGGCATCCTGCTGATCGCCCTGCTGGCCTCGCGCCGCACGCCCCTGCCGCCCGGCTGGGAGGCCGTGCACCGGGTGGTCCGGCCGGCCGCTTCCGCGCTCGTCACGGTGCTGCTGCTGGCCGTGGCGGCGGGGTGCGCGGCGGCGGTGTACGCGGCGATCGGCGACGCCCATCCCAAGCGGATCTTCGGAGCGGCGCTGTTGGGCGCGCCCAACGGCACCTGGCTCGGTATCCCGATCGGTCTGTTCGTCCCCTTCGACGGCAGGGCGACCGGCGTGCTCACCAAGTTCCTCCCCGATCCACTGGACAAGCTCCTCACCGCGAAGACCGACCAGTCGGTGACCCTGAGCCGCCTGGCCGACCTGGACGGACGGGTGTGGCTGCTCGGGGTGGCGGCGGCCGTGATGATGCTGCTGGCGGGCGTGCTGGCGGCGGTACGGACCCCGGTCGCCCGGGGTGGTACGGACTCCCGAGGTGTGCGTGGTCCGGGTGCCCTCGCCTTCGCGGGGCGGTGTGCGGTGCGGCTCGGGGTGCTGACCGCGCTGACGCTGCCGTTGCTCGCGTGGCTGACGGAGGTGTCGGTGAACGCCTCGCTGTCGGTGCTGGGGTTCGACGCGTTCGGCGCCGGGGTCCAGTTGCACGGGAACCTCGGCGTGGCGCTGCTGCTCGGCGCCCTGTGGGGCGCGGGTGCGGGGGCGGCCGGGGCGCTGCTGGCGTGGGTCACCGGGGCGGCGGGGCGACGGGCGACGCCGCTGGCGGTGGGGGCCGTGGGTGCAGGGGCTACGGGGGCCGGCCTGGGCGCGGGGCCCGTGGGGACGGGCACGCCGGTCGAGACCGCCGAGTATCCCCGGCACACGCGTGAGCCGCAGCCGCCGCCGATGCCGGTGCGTGAGCCGGGCACGGGGGTGCCGGGGCCGTACCGGCCCGGTTCGTCGTACCGGCCGCCGAACCCCGCCACCAATCCATATCTGCAGCTGCCGGAGGAACTGCGGGAGCCGGAGGACGCGCCTCCCGGCCCCGGCGAGGAGCGGGGGACGGGCGAGGCACCACCGCCCGGCACGGGGAACAGGGACGTGTACGGCGCGCCGACCGTGGCCCGGCCCTACGACGGCCCCCCGCCCCGGCGGCCGGGGACCGGCCGCTCCCCGGAGGGCAGGCGCCGCCAGCCGCCACCGCCGCCGCCTCCTCCCCCACCCGGCCGTCCCAAGGGGGGTCACTGAGCGAGGCCCGGGGTTCACCTGGCGCAGGCCGGGCTCCGCAGGCACGGCTCCTTTCCCAGGCGCAGGCCGGGTTCCGCAGGGGTACCTTCCAAGGCACAGGGCGGGCTTCGCAGGCACGGGTCCGTGCCCAGGCACAAGGCGGGTTCCGCAGGCGCGGGTCCGTGCCCAGGCACAGGGCGGGCTTCGCTGACGCAGGCCGGGCTTCGCAGGCACGGGTCCGTTCCCAGGCACAAGGCGGGATCCGCAGGCGCAGGCCCGGGTTCCGCAGGCACGGGTCCGTTCCCAAGCACAAGGCGGGATCCGCAGGCGCAGGCCCGGGTTCCGCAGGCACGGGTCCGTGCCCAGGCACAAGGCGGGATCCGCAGGCGCAGGCCCGGGTTCCGCAGGCACGGGTCCGTGCCCAGGCACAAGGCGGGCTTCTGGCGCGGAGCGGTTCCTCGGGTGCAGGGCCCCGTTCCCGGGCACAGGGCCTTTCCCCGAAGACAGGGCCGTTCCCGGGCCCGTTGCGGTTCCCTGGACACAGGGCGGTGCCCGGGCACAGGGCGGCTGCCCGGACGGGGGCGGCCACCCGTGGCGGCGGGGGCCGTCGTGGTCCCCCCGTCATGCGCCCGCCACCCCGTCGACACCCACTGTTCCGTGTCCGCTAGGCGGACCGCGGCGGCGGGCGGCACTGGGTGCCGGATACGGTGGGAAGACCATGAGCGCTTCGCAGATCCCGACCTCCGACGTTCCGGCCGACACCCCGACCCTCCTCGTCAAGATCTTCGGCAAGGACCGGCCGGGCATCACGGCCGGCCTCTTCGACACCCTCGCCGCCTACTCCGTCGACGTGGTCGACATCGAGCAGGTCGTCACCCGTGGCCGGCTCACGCTGTGTGCGCTCGTGACCCATCCGGCGGCCACGCTCGAGGGCGATCTCCGCGCCACCGTCCACAGCTGGGCGGAGTCGATGAAGATGCAGGCGGAGATCATCTCCGGTCGCGGCGACAACCGGCCGCGCGGCCTCGGCCGCTCCCTGGTCACCGTGCTCGGCCATCCGCTCACCGCGGCGGCCACCGCCCGGATCGCCGCGAAGATCGCCCAGGCCGGCGGCAACATCGACCGTATCTTCCGGCTCGCCAAGTACCCGGTGACAGCGGTCGAGTTCGCGGTCTCCGGTGTGGAGACCGAGCCCCTGCGCACAGCCTTGGTGACGGACGCGGCGGCACTGGGTGTCGATGTCGCGGTGGTCGCCGCGGGGCTGCACCGGCGGGCCCAGCGGCTCGTCGTCATGGACGTCGACTCCACGCTCATCCAGGACGAGGTCATCGAGCTGTTCGCCGCGCACGCGGGCTGCGAGGACAAGGTCGCCGAGGTCACGGCCGCGGCGATGCGCGGGGAGCTGGATTTCGAGCAGTCGCTGCACGCGCGGGTGGCGCTGCTGGAGGGGCTCGACGCCTCCGTGGTGGACAAGGTGCGCAGCGAGGTGCGGCTGACGCCGGGCGCGCGCACGCTGATCCGCACGCTGAAGCGGCTCGGCTACCAAGTCGGTGTCGTCTCCGGCGGGTTCACCCAGGTCACCGATGATCTCAAGGAGCGGCTGGGGCTGGACTTCGCCCAGGCCAACACCCTGGAGATCGTCGACGGGAAGCTGACCGGCAAGGTCACCGGGGAGATCGTGGACCGCGCGGGCAAGGCGCGCCTGCTGCGCCGCTTCGCCGCCGAGGCGGGCGTGCCGCTCGCCCAGACCGTGGCGATCGGCGACGGCGCCAACGACCTGGACATGCTCAACGCGGCCGGTCTCGGGGTCGCCTTCAACGCCAAGCCCGTCGTACGGGAGGCGGCGCACACCGCGGTGAACGTGCCGTTCCTGGACACGGTCCTGTATCTGCTGGGCGTCACCCGCGAAGAGGTCGAGGCGGCGGACACGCACGACGACCACTGATCCCCTCGTGAGAACGGCCGTGGGGCCCGGCACCGCTGCGGTGCCCGGCCCCACGGCCTTGACGGCGGGCTACTCCGTCGGCGCCCAGTAGTCGACGAGGGTGGCCGCGGCGGGCTCCAGGCCCTTCCAGGAGCCGTCGAAGGACAGGACGGCGAAACCGGCGGCCGGGAAGCCGCGGCGGTTCATCCGCTCGCGGGCGTCGCCCTCGCCCGAGCCGGCCAGGATGTCGGCGAGGCCGTGCACACCCGGGTTGTGGCCGATCAGGATGACGTTCTGCGCGTCGTCCGGGGTCTCGTTCAGCAGGGCGATCAGCTCACCGGGCGAGGCCTCGTAGATCCGCTCCTCATAGACGGTTTTCGGCCGCTGCGGGAACTCGTGGACCGCGAGCTTCCAGGTCTCCCGGGTGCGGGTCGCGGTGGAGCACAGGGCCAGATCGAAGGGGATGCCGGTGTCGGCCAGCCTGCGTCCGGCTGCCGCGGCGTCCAATCGGCCCCGCTCGGCGAGGGGGCGCTCATGGTCGGTCACCTGTGGCCAGTCGGCTTTCGCATGGCGGAAGAGGACGATCCTGCGGAGTTCAGCGACGCTCATGACACCCAGCTTCGCACGAAACAGGCCATGGGGCGCAGGTAGTTGACCGGCGGCTCGGCGGGTGCTCAGCGGGCTATGAGCTGCTGCGCCCGCTCGAAGAGGTGGGTGATCACCGGGTCGCCGGCCGCCTGTGCGTCGCTGGGGTTCAGCATGAGCGCCAGGAGGACGACGAAGGCGAGCGCGGGCAGGGCCAGAGCCCACCAGGGCAGCCGGATGTCGATGCCGCCCGTGCTCGCCGGGACGGGCCGGGTGTGCGTAGGGGCCGACATGGGTGCCTCCGTGGTCTTCGAATGGTGGTCCGCGGTGCGCGGCCACACTTCGAAGGTACGAACTCCGGGACCCTCAACCCATCCGGAGATCCACCCACTTGACCCTGATCCCCGCCCCCTAGGGGATGGTGGGGCTAGCCCCAATGCCGCTGACTTTGGGGTGAGTTGCTTGTAGCTTGTGGCTGGGAGGGTGCTGGTGCCACGGGCTGGGCAGGTGAAGCCGCCGGTTGAGGA
>NZ_JBEXXQ010000094.1:0-21276 GCF_040630525.1 Streptomyces sp. NPDC005799 | reverse complement strand
CCAGCCGGCTCCGGCCATGAAGTGCATGCGCTCGGCGCGTGCCATGGTGCGGGTGTCGCCCTCGACCCAGAGGAGGGTTCCGCCACGGCCGGCCGGGCCAGGACGGCGCGCCGCCGCTGCCGACCCGTCGACGAGGTGCCTCACCGCTGCGCCCGGGCGTGGGCGGCTCCGAGGGATTCGGCGAGACCGGAGCAGCCGAGACACCCGACGACCACGGCATCGGTGAGGCACCGCAGGCCCCCGTCCTCCCGGCACATGCCCGTCCCGCGGCCATCACCCCGGGCGGGGCGGACACCAGCAGCAGGCGTCCCGGGGCACAACCGCCGGGCGGTTCGGGCGGCGGCATCGGCCCGCTGCCCCGGCGGGTGCGCCAGGCCAACCTGGCACCGCAGCTCAAGCAGAGCGCCGGCCGGCCCCCGCAGAACAGCGCGGACTTCGCGGAGCGGGACGCCGACGAGGTACGCAGCCGCATGGCCTCGCTCCAGCGCGGCTGGCAGCGCGGCCGCGAGGAGAACGCCGCGGGCGACGACGCCCACAGCGGCACAGCACCACACGGAACGACAAAGGGGGACGGTCGATGACCGCACCGAAGGCGACCGACCACACCGCGACCAACTCCGGCGAGCTCAACTGGCTCCTGGACGAACTGGTGGAACGCGTCGCGAGCATCCGCAAAGCCCTCGTGCTCTCCGGCGACGGCCTGCCGACCGGTGTGTCCAAGGACCTCAGCCGGGAGGACAGCGAGCACCTCGCCGCCGTCGCCTCCGGATTCCACAGCCTCGCCAAGGGCGTCGGCCGGCACTTCGAGGCGGGCAACGTCCGGCAGACCGTCGTCGAGCTCGACGACGCGTTCCTGTTCGTGACGGCAGCCGGCGACGGCAGCTGCCTCGCCGTCCTCTCGGACGCCGACTCGGACGTCGGCCAGGTCGCGTACGAGATGACGCTGCTGGTGAAGCGGGTCGGCGTGCATCTGGGCGCCGCCCCGCGCACCGATCTGCCCGCAGGCGGGTAGTGGGATGTCATGAGCGCAGACGGTCAGGGAAGAAGCCACTGGTTCGACGACGAGGCCGGACCGGTCGTCCGTCCGTACGCGATGACGCGCGGCCGTACCTCCAGTCCCGGCCAGCACCGCCTCGACCTGATCGCGGTGGTCGTCGCCGAACCCCAGGCGGACGACCCGGACGCCGACGCGACGCTCTCCCCCGAGCACGTCGACATCGTCGACCTGTGCCGTGACGCCCCCCAGTCGGTCGCCGAGCTCGCCGCCGGGCTCGATCTGCCCATCGGGGTGGTACGGGTCCTCGTCGGCGACCTCGTGGCGGCGGAATTCGTCCATGTGAACCGGCCCGTACCCCCTGCCGAGCTGGTGGACGAGAGTATTCTGCGCGACGTGATCAACGGCCTCCGGGCGCTGTGAGCGGCGCGGAAGCGGGGTACTGACGTGACTGGCTGGCAGTTCTGGGTCGACCGGGGCGGTACGTTCACCGACATCGTCGCGCGACGCCCGGACGGCCGCCTCCTCACCCACAAGCTGCTGTCGGAGAATCCCGCGCGCTACTCCGACGCGGCCGTGGCGGGCGTACGCGCCCTGCTGGACGGCTCCCAGGAGCGGATCGACGCCGTCCGGATGGGCACGACGGTCGCCACCAACGCCCTCCTGGAGCGCAAGGGCGAACGCACCCTCCTGGTCGTCACGCGCGGTTTCCGCGACGCCCTGCGCATCGCCTACCAGAACCGGCCGCACATCTTCGCCCGCCGTATCGAGCTCCCCGAACTGCTCCACGAGCGGGTCGTGGAGGTCGACGAGCGCATCGCCGCGGACGGCACCGTCCTGCGCGCCCCCGACCTGCGAGCCCTCGCGGGGCCCCTGCAGGAGGCGTACGACGACGGGATCCGCGCCGTCGCCGTCGTCTGCATGCACAGTCATCTGCACCCCGCCCACGAGCACGCCGTCGGCGAACTGGCCGCCCTCATCGGGTTTCCGCAGATCTCGCTCTCCAGCGAGGTCAGCCCGCTGATGAAGCTCGTGCCGCGCGGGGACACCGCCGTCGTCGACGCCTACCTGTCGCCCGTGCTGCGCCGCTACGTGCGGCACGTCGCCGGCGAACTCGAGGACGTGCGGCTGATGTTCATGCAGTCCAACGGCGGTCTCGCCGAGGCCGGGCAGTTCCGCGGCAAGGACGCCGTCCTGTCCGGGCCCGCCGGAGGCATCGTCGGGATGGCCCGCATGTCGCAGCTGGCCGGCTTCGACCGGGTCATCGGCTTCGACATGGGCGGCACCTCCACCGACGTCTCGCACTTCGCCGGCGAGTACGAGCGCGTCTTCACCACCCTGATCGCCGGTGTCCGGCTGCGCGCGCCCATGCTGGACATCCACACCGTCGCGGCCGGAGGCGGCTCGGTCCTCCACTTCGACGGCTCCCGCTACCGCGTGGGGCCGGACTCCGCGGGTGCGGACCCCGGACCCGCCTGCTATCGCGGCGGTGGCCCGCTCGCCGTCACCGACGCCAACGTCATGCTCGGCCGCATCCAACCCGGCCACTTCCCCCGGGTGTTCGGCCCCGAAGGCGACCAGCCCCTGGACGAGGAACTGGTCCGGGACCGCTTCTCCGCTCTCGCCCGCGAGATCCACGAGCGGACCGGCGACGAGCGCACACCCGAGCAGGTCGCCGAGGGCTACCTGCAGATCGCCGTCGCCAACATCGCCAACGCCGTCAAACGGATCTCCGTCCAGAAGGGCCACGACGTCACCCGCTACGCCCTCACCACCTTCGGTGGTGCGGGCGGCCAGCACGCGTGCATGGTCGCCGACTCGCTCGGCATCCGCACCGTCCTCGTCCCGCCCATGGCCGGCGTCCTGTCCGCCCTGGGCATCGGCCTCGCCGACACCACCGCCATGCGCGAACAGTCCGTCGAGGCGCCGCTGGAGCCCGCCTCCATGCCCGCCGTCCTCAAGACGGCCGACGACCTCGAAGGAGCGGCCCGCGCCGAACTCCTCGACGAGGACGTCCCCGACGCCCGCATCCGCGTCACCCGCCGCGCCCAGCTCCGCTACGACGGCACCGACACCACCCTCACCGTCGAGCTGACCGAGCCCGGCACCATGCGTCACGCCTTCGAAGAACGTCATCGCGCCACGTACTCCTTCACGCTCGACCGCCCGATCGTCGTCGAAGCCCTCTCCGTGGAAGCCACCGGCATCACCGAACCCCCCGATCTCTCCGCCCTCGCCCCGTACGAAGGCCGACCCGCCGCCTCCGACACCGTCCGTCTCCACACGGGCGGCGCCTGGCGCGACGTACCCCTCCACCGCCGAGAGGACCTCCCTCCCGGCGAGACCGTCACCGGCCCGGCGATCATCACCGAGGCCGGCGCGACCACCGTCGTCGACGACGGCTGGCGGGCCGTGGCGCGAGACGACGGGCATCTGGTCATGGAACGTGCGGCGATTACGCAGAGTTCCGATCTCGACACGGAAGCCGACCCTGTTCTGCTCGAGGTCTTCAACAATCTCTTCATGTCGATCGCCGAACAGATGGGCGCACGGCTGGAGTCCACCGCGCAGTCCGTCAACATCAAGGAGCGCCTGGACTTCTCCTGCGCCCTCTTCGACCCGGACGGAAACCTGGTGGCCAACGCCCCTCACATCCCCGTCCACCTGGGCTCCATGGGCACCAGCGTCAAGGAGGTCATCCGGCGGCGCGGCCCGTCGATGCGGCCCGGAGACACCTACGCCGTCAACGACCCGTACCACGGCGGCACCCATCTGCCCGACGTCACCGTGATCACCCCCGTCTTCGACACGGAGGGTGACCGGATCCTCTTCTACGTCGCCTCCCGCGGCCATCACGCGGAGATCGGCGGCATCGCCCCCGGCTCGATGCCGGCGAACAGCCGCACCATCGAAGAGGAGGGCGTCCTCTTCGACAACTGGCTCCTCGCCGAGGACGGCCGCTTCCGCGAGGAGGAGACCCGGCGCCTGCTCACCGGGGCGCCCTATCCCTCCCGCAACCCCGCGACCAACCTCGCCGACCTGCGCGCCCAGATCGCCGCCAACCAGAAGGGCGTCGACGAGGTCGCCCGGATGATCGACAACTTCGGACTCGACGTCGTCCAGGCGTACATGAAGCATGTGCAGGACAACGCCGAGGAAGCGGTGCGCCGGGTCATCGACGCCCTCGACGACGGCGAGTACGCCTACGAGACCGACTCCGGCGCCGTCATCCGGGTGCGCGTGCGCGTGGACCGTGAGAACCGCTCCGCCACCGTCGACTTCACCGGCACGTCACCCCAGTTGGCCGGCAACTTCAACGCGCCCTTCGCCGTGGTCAACGCGGCCGTCCTGTACGTCTTCCGCACTCTCGTGGCCGACGACATCCCGCTCAACGACGGCTGTCTGCGCCCCCTGGACATCGTCGTGCCGCGCGGCTCCCTGCTCGCGCCGGAGCCACCGGCCGCCGTGGTCGCGGGCAACGTCGAGACCTCGCAGGCCATCACCGGCGCCCTGTACGCGGCGCTCGGGGTCCAGGCCGAGGGCTCCGGGACCATGAACAACGTCACCTTCGGCAACGACCGACACCAGTACTACGAGACCGTCGCCTCCGGGTCCGGCGCGGGCGACGGCTTCCCAGGCGCCCCCGTCGTACAGACCCACATGACCAACTCGCGGCTCACCGACCCCGAGGTCCTGGAGTGGCGGCTGCCCGTGGAACTCGACGAGTTCGCCGTCCGCCGGGGCAGCGGAGGCGCCGGGCGGTGGCGCGGCGGGGACGGCGCCGTACGCCGGATCCGCTTCCACGAGCCCATGACGGTCTCCACCCTCTCCCAGCACCGCAGAGTTCCGCCCTATGGCATGGCGGGCGGTGAACCCGGCGCGCTGGGCGCCAACCGCGTGGAGCGCGCGGACGGCACGGTCACCGTCCTCGCCGGCAGCGACTCGGCGGACGTCTCTCCCGGCGACGTACTCGTCGTCGAAACCCCTGGCGGCGGAGGCTACGGCCCACCGGCGCCCCACCCCCATCAAGCAGGAGAACAGATCGATGATCTTCGGGCGTTCTGAGCGCGGCAAGCCCCCGGTCGAGCCCGTCACGCTCAAGATCCTGGTGGCCGGCGGCTTCGGCGTGGGCAAGACCACCCTGGTCGGGGCGGTCAGCGAGATCAGGCCGCTGCGCACCGAGGAACTGCTCACCGAGGCCGGACGTCCGGTCGACGACACGAGCGGTGTGGAGGCCAAGAGCACCACCACGGTGGCGATGGACTTCGGCCGTATCACCCTGCGTGAGGACCTGGTGCTGTACCTGTTCGGCACGCCCGGGCAGGAACGGTTCTGGTTCATGTGGGACGAACTGTCCGAGGGCGCCCTCGGAGCCGTCGTGCTGGCCGACACACGGCGCCTGGAGGACTGCTTCGCCGCCGTCGACTACTTCGAGCGGCGCTCCATACCGTTCCTCGTCGGTGTCAACTGCTTCGAGGGCGCCGCCCGCTATCCGGCCGAGGACATCCGCCGGGCGCTCGACCTGGACGACGACGTGCCGCTCCTGCTGTGCGACGCCCGGGACCGCGAGTCGGTCAAGGAGATCCTCATCGGCGTCGTCCGGCACGCGATGGACCACGCCGCCGAACGACGGCAGACCGTCACCACCTGAGACGGACACGGGTACGGCCCGTACCCCCGCCGACCGGGGTACGGGCCGTGGTCATGGGCGCACGCGCGCGTGGGTGCTCAGCTTGCGTCGTCCTCCAGCCAGCCGAAGCTCTTCTCCACGGCCTTGCGCCAGTTGTGGTACTCCCGGTCGCGGACGGAGGCGTCCATGGAGGGCGTCCACTCGACGTCCTTCTGCCAGTGGGCCTTCAGCTCGTCGAGGTCGTTCCACACACCCGTGGCGAGTCCGGCGGCGTAGGCGGCGCCGAGGCACGTGGTCTCGGAGACCTTCGGGCGGACCACCGGCACGTCGAGCACGTCGGCCTGGTGCTGCATGAGCAGGTTGTTCTTGGTCATGCCGCCGTCCACCTTCAGGGTGGTGATGTGTACCCCGGAGTCCTGGTACATGGCGTCCACGACCTCGCGTGTCTGCCAGCTCGTCGCCTCCAGCACGGCCCGCGCGAGGTGCGCCTTGGTGACGTACCGGGTCAGGCCGGTGATGACACCGCGGGCGTCGGAGCGCCAGTAGGGCGCGAACAGGCCGGAGAAGGCGGGGACGATGTAGGCGCCGCCGTTGTCCTCGACGCTCGCCGCCAGCGGCTCGATCTCGTCCGCGGTGCGGATGATCCCGAGCTGGTCGCGGAACCACTGGACGAGCGCGCCCGTAATCGCGATGGACCCCTCCAAGCAGTAGATCGGCGCCTCAGTGCCGATCTTGTACCCCATCGTCGTCAGCAGGCCGCTCTTCGACGCCACTGGCCGGTTGCCCGTGTTGAGCAGCAGGAAGGAGCCCGTGCCGTACGTGTTCTTCGCCGTGCCCACGTCGTAGCAGGCCTGTCCGAACACGGCCGCCTGCTGGTCGCCGAGCGCGGAGGCCACGGGCACCCCGGCGAGCTGGCCCACGGCGGTGCCGTACACCTCGGCGGAGGACTTGATCTCGGGCAGGACGGCCTCGGGGATGTTCATCGCGGAGAGGATGGACTGGTCCCACTGCAGGGTCTCCAGGTTCATCAGCATCGTCCGGCCGGCGTTGGTGACGTCGGTGACGTGCTGCCCGCCGTCGGTGCCGCCCGTCAGGTTCCAGATGAGCCAGGAGTCCATGGTGCCGAAGGCGATCTCGCCGTTCTCGGCGCGCGCCCGCAGGCCGGGCACGTTGTCGAGCAGCCAGGCCGCCTTGGGGCCCGAGAAGTAGGTCGCGAGCGGCAGTCCGGTCTGCTCGCGGAACCGGTCCTGCCCGTCCGATCCGCCGAGCTGCCTGGTCAGCGCGTCGGTGCGGGTGTCCTGCCAGACGATCGCGTTGTGCACGGGCTTGCCGGTCGCGCGGTCCCACAGGAGCGTGGTCTCGCGCTGGTTGGTGATGCCGAGCGCGCTGAGCTGGTCGGCGCGCAGTCCGGCCTTGGCGATCGCGCCCGCGACCACCGCCTGCACCTTCGACCAGATCTCGGTCGCGTCGTGTTCGACCCAGCCGGGCTTGGGAAAGATCTGGCGGTGTTCGCGCTGGTCGACGGCGACGATCGCGCCGTCCTGGTTGAAGACGATGCAACGGCTCGAGGTGGTGCCCTGGTCGATAGCGGCGACGAACTTGTCCGTCATGACGTCCCCTTCGTCGTTCCTTCAGAAGGCTGCTCGATGAGAAGGCTGCGCGGAGGATGAGCCAGTGCACGGGTCGGCGCCCCGAAGCCCCGGTCGAACGCCATGACGACCCAGTGGCTCAGTACGACCGTGTTTCCGTTGCTCATGTCGGCTCCTAGGCCCCGGCCCTGCGCGCAGGGTGCGGTGACGAGCGTGCCGTCGCAGCCGAATCGCCCGTGGGGGATGGGCCTGTTCTGCAGGCGGGGCCCGCGCGGCGTGTGCCTGGTTACACCGTCTATGTACGGCGATGTCGGCCGACACCGGAAGTGTTCACCGGCGCCCAGAGAGCGTCAAGGTTGCGGACACCAACGGTGACAGCCGCCTGAACGTCCGTACGGGAGACGCTTCGGCGAGGCGACACCAGATCAGCCTAGGCCGGGTTCCGCCACCGCGCAGCCCGCCGGGGCGGGCGCCCCCGTGCCGCGCACGATCTCATGACCGGGCAGGCCCGCCTGCCCCAGCACCCAGCTGGCACCGTGCAGTGCCTTGGCGGCCTTCTTCAGCGGCGCCAGGGCGGCCGCGGCCTGCCTGTGGTCCGCCACGCTGCCCGGCGGGCACAGGACCGTGGCCAGGGACAGCGTGACGGGTCGCCCGCCCGCCGACCACGGCACGTCCAGCACGGTGGCGGCCAGCGGATCGAGCCGCTCGGGATCGGCGAGCACCAGGAAGTCGTCGCCGCCGATGTGGCCCACGCGCGTGCTGCCGGTCGCCGCCTGCTGCAGTGCCCGTCCCACCGACCGGATCAGCTCGTCCCCCGCCGCGAACCCAGCCCCGTCGTTGACCTGCTTGAAGTGGTCCACGTCGAGCCAGCTGAGCGCGAACGCCAGGCCGTCCGCGATGCGCCGGTCCACCTCCGAGGTGATCACGTCGGAGCCGGGCAGCCGGGTCAGCGGATTGAGCCCGGCCGCCTCCTCGACCCGGCTCTCGGCCAGTGCCCGCACCAGGTCGGCGAGGCGTACGACGCCCACGCACCGCCCGTACCGGTCGACCACCGCCACGTCGTCCGACGTGCGGTCACGGGCGCCGACGGCAAGCACGTCCAGCACTTCCCAGGCGGTGGCGTCGACGCCCACCGTCCGCGGGGGATCGCCGAGCTTGGCTGCGGGACGGTCGGCGTACAGGGCGTGTCCGTAGCGGCCCGACATCGACAACAGGAAGCGCGAGCGGTGCACAGAGCGGACCGGGACGCCGTGCGGGTCCACGAGCAGTACCCCGGACATCTCGGGAGCCCCGGTCAGCAGCGCCCGTACCTGGCCCGCGGACGCGGTCGCGGGCAGCAGGGCGGCCGGTCGCACGAACTCGCGCACCGACGGGCCGGACCTCGGCACCGCCACGGCGCCGGGGGAGCGGGGCGGAACGTATACGTCCGCCGCGGGCAGCCTCGTCGGTGGCGCGAACAGGTCGCCCTGAGCCAGCTGGGCACCGGCCGTCACCGCGGCGGCGAACTGCAGTTCCGTCTCCACGCCCTCGACGGACAGGAGAGCCCCCAGCTCCTCGCACAGTGTTCGCATCGCCCGCACCGCCGCCGGCCGGGCCAGCAGCGAGGCGTCGAGTTTCACCAGGTCGGGCGCGAGGTCGGTGAGCAGTCGCAGGGGTACGTCCCCGTCCCCGATGCCGTCGGCGCTGAGCCGGAAGCCCTGGGCCCGAACCGCGCCCACAGCCTCCAGCAGGGCCGGCTGGGGCACGTGCGTGTAGGGCGGTCCGACGTCGATGGTCACCTCCCAGGGCAGCCGTCCCGCCTGGCGCACGGCGTCGTGCAGCGGGGTCAGCCCGCCGAGGTCGGCGAGGGTGCCCGCGAAGACGTTGACGTGCAACGGCAGCAGCGTTTCCTTGCTCGCCGCCGCGCGGATCGCCAACACCGCGAGACTGCCGTCGAGTTCGGGGTCGCGACGGGCCTCGGCCAGGATGTCCCCGGTCTCCGGGCGGGCGAGTATCTCCAACCCCGCGACTCCTCCGGTCGCCAGGTTGACCACTGGTTGGAAGGCGAAGCGCAGAGTGTCCGTCCAGGAGCGCACGGCAGCATGATGACTCCACCGGCACACGCCCAAGCCCAGTTCATGAGACGTTCACGCAGGATTCCGGGGTGATCACGCAGTGTGCGAGACAGGGCTTGCGTCCGGCCTCACCGTGGGCGCTCACGGCTCGCCCCTCAGCGCACAGCGATCACCGCCGACCCGTGCCCGAACAACCCCTGGTTGGCCGTGATCCCGACGCGGGCCCCCGCGACCTGCCGGTCACCGGCCCGCTCCCTCAACTGCCAGGTCAGCTCGCACACTTGGGCGATCGCCTGAGCCGGTACCGCCTCCCCGAAGGAGGCCAGACCACCGCTCGCGTTCACCGGTATACGACCTCCCGGGGCCGTCGCGCCCTCCCGCAGCAGCTTCGCGCCCTCGCCCTCACCGCACAGCCCCAGGTCCTCGTACCACTGCAACTCCAGCGCGGTGGACAGGTCGTACACCTCGGCCAGGGAGAGGTCCTCCGGCCCGATGCCCGCCTCCTCGTAGGCGGCGAGCGCGATCGAGGCCCGGAAGGTCTCGGCGGCCGGTTCGACGGCCGCCGCGGAGTCCGTCGCGATGTCCGGCAGATCTAGCACGGCGCTCGGGTAGCGCGGGGTCACCGTCGACACCGCCCTGATCCGCACCGGCTCCGCCACCCCGTGCCGCCGCGCGAACTCCATGCTGGACAGCACCAGGGCCGCCCCGCCGTCCGACGTCGCGCAGATGTCGAGGAGTCGCAGCGGATCGGCCACCACCGCGGAGGCGGCGATCTCCTCGGCGGTGACCCGCTTGCGGTAGCGGGCGTTCGGATTGAGCGCCCCCGAAGCCGCGTTCTTCACCTTGACCTGCGCGAAGTCCTCGGGCGTATCCCCGTGCACGGCCATGCGCCGGCGCGCGTACAGCCCGAAGTACGTCGGATTCGTCGCGCCCAGGACCCGGAAGCGCAGCCAGTCGGGGTCGTCGGGGCGGTCGCCGCCCGCCGGCCGGAAGAACCCCTTGGGTGCCGCGTCCGCGCCCACCACGAGGACCACGTCCGCCAGACCCGAAAGGATCTGCGCCCGCGCGGTGTTGACGGCCTGCGCTCCCGACGCGCACGCCGCGTACACGCTCGTCACCCGCGCTCCCTGCCAGCCCAGCGCCTTCGCGAAGGTCGCCCCGGCCACATAGCCCGGGTAGCCGCCGCGCACGGTGTCCGCGCCGACCACGGAGCCGACGTCACGCCACTCGATCCCCGCGTCGGCGAGCGCCGCCCGCGCCGCGGCCACCCCGTACTCGACGAAACTGCGCCCCCACTTGCCCCACGGATGCATCCCCGCGCCGAGCACCGCCACCTCGCCCGTCATGCCCCACCGCCCGTCGGCCGCCAGTGCCACGTCGTCCAGGCCGTCTCCTCGTCCTCGTGAAGCACACCGGGGACGACCTCCACCTCCATGCCCACCGTCAGATCGGCGACGGTGATCCCGGGAACCGCCTGGCCCAGCACCACGATCCGCTCGGCCGCCAGCTCCACAGCGATCAACGCGTACGGCTCCCAGGGAAGTTCCGGGTTCGTCACATAGGGTGACGGGGGCCGGTACCGGCTGTCCGTGTAGGACCAGATCCGCCCGCGCGGTGAGAGGGGAACCTCCTCGAGGTCTCCGCCGGGACACCCGGGATTGCGGCAGTGGCCGTCCTCACGGGGGAAGAACACCGAGGCGCAGGCGGCGCAGCGGGTGCCGAGGAGTCTGAAGTCGTCACCGTCCCCGGTGAACCATCCGTCGACCACAGGTGTTCGCGCTCGAGTCACAATCCCTCCCCGACGCCGAATCTGACGGAACGTCAGAAGTGTGTCACGCGCGTCCGGAATTGGGCAGTGCAGGAGACATGACACGACTCACCAGTGCAGTACGCGGTCTCGTCACCGCCCTCGCCGCCCTGCTGGCCGTGACCGCCGTCTCCGCACCCGCACGGGCCGAGACGGACCCCAAGGCGCCGAAGGACTTCGTGGCCCTGAGAAGCGTGGACCCGACGATCATCCAGGAGATGCGCTACTTCACCCCGCACAACTTCGTCGGTGAACGCATCGACGGCTACGAACAACCGGTGTGCATCCTCACCCGCCCCGCCGCCGATGCCCTCCACAAGGTCCAGCAAAAGCTCCTGCGCGAGGGCTACACGCTCAAGGTGTACGACTGCTACCGGCCGCAGCGCGCTGTGAACCACTTCGTGCGCTGGGCCGAGGACCTCGACGACCAGGCGACGAAGGGCGAGTTCTATCCGAACGTCGACAAGACCCGGCTGTTCGCGGACGGCTACATCGCGGAGAAATCCGGTCACAGCCGCGGCTCGACCATGGACCTCACCATCGTGAAGCTCCCTGCGAGGCCCACCCGGCCCTACCACCCCGGAGAGCCGCTCGTGCCCTGCTTCGCACCCAAGGACGAACGCTTCCCCGACAACTCCGTCGACATGGGCACCGGCTTCGACTGCTTCGACACCCTCGCGCACACCCTCGACCCGCGCATCCAGGGACAACAGCGCGCCAACCGCCTGCTGCTGAAGAGCACCATGGAGGGCCTCGGTTTCGTCAACCTCGCCGAGGAGTGGTGGCACTACACGTACCGGCCCGAGCCCTACCCGGACACCTATTTCGACTTCCCCGTGTCCTGGAAGTCGCTCGTCGGCCGCCGTTGAGCTACCTCCGCGAGACGCTCTTCCCCCGATCGGATACATTCCGCTTTGTGTCCGAAACTCAAGCCTCCACCCCCAACTCCGCGCCCGACTCACACTGTTCGAGCTGCGGAGCGCCCTATGGAGAGGGCGTCTCCGGCTGGCCGCGCACCTGCCCGGCCTGCCACACCGTGGCCTACCGCAACCCGCTGCCGGTAGCGGTCGCACTCCAGCCCGTGTACGACACCAAAGGCACCGCCCTGGTCGTCATCACCCGAACCGTCGCTCCCGCGCGCGGGGGCATCGCCCTGCCCGGCGGGTTCATCGACGACCGCGAGGACTGGCGGCAGGCCGTCGTGCGCGAGCTCAAGGAGGAGACCGGCATCGACGTGGCCGGCCGCGACGTCCGCCTGGTCGACGCCATGAGCTCCCCCGACGGCCATCTGCTGCTGTTCGGTCTGCTCCCCGAACGGCCCGCGGAGGGGCTGCCGCAGTCGGCCGCCACGGACGAGACGGAGGGCTGGCACCTCCTGCGCCGGCCGGAGGAGCTCGCCTTCCCCCTGCACACGCTGGCGGCGCGCGCCTGGTTCGAGGGCCGCTACGTCTGAGCTCCGGCCTCCCCGAGGCCACGTACACGCACCGGATAGGGCGGCTCGGAGGGGCCGCCCTCACCCTCCAGCTCGACCACTGGCCCGCGTCCCTGCCAACGGGTGACGTAGCGCTCCAGTTCCGGTTCGTTCCAACCGTCACCCGCGTCCGGCACCACCAGGCCGCCCCCCGTGCGGCCCTGGGCCGGCGCCCACGCCTCCAGCTCCAGCCCGCCGTCGCCGCCGCGCACCGGGAGGACGGCACCCGCGCGTACGAGCACCGGGATCCGTGACAGGGGGGCGTCTACCAGCACCTGCGCCGGCCCCTCGTACACCTGCTCGGTGACCGCGTCGTACCAGCGGCCCCGCGGCAGCTGAACCGCACGCCGGTCCGTGCCCGGGTCGAGCACCGGTGCCACCAGCAGGCAGTCGCCCAAAAGGAAGGCGTCCTCGCAGTCACGCAGCGCGCGGTCCTCGGGCGCGTTCCACCACAGAGGCCGTACATAGGGTGCTCCGGTGCGCCGCGTGAGATGCGCCAGGGTCATGAGGTACGGCAGCAGCCGCCGGCGTTCATCGAGCGCCACGCGCGCGTGCTCCAGCACCTCCGGACCGAACTCCCAGGGCTCCCGCCGCCCCGCGCGCAGAGCGGCGTGTGTACGGAACAGCGGCAGATACGCGCCCAGCTGGAACCACCGCAGGTACAGCTCGGGAGACGGACTTCCGTCGAAGCCGCCGATGTCCGGTCCCGAGTAGGGCACCCCGCACAGCCCGAGTCCCAGGACCAGGGACAGCGAGGCCCGCAGCCCGGGCCAGCCCGTGGCCACGTCGCCGGACCAGGTGCCCCCGTAGCGCTGCAGGCCGGCCCAGCCGGAGCGTGAGAAGAGGAACGGCCGCTCATGGGGAGCCAGCTCCAGAAGACCCTCGTAGCCCGCCCTGGCCATGCACAGGCCGTAGACGTTGTGCGCCTCCTGATGATCGCCGCCACGCCCCTCCAGGGAGTGTCTGGCCGAGCGCGGCAGCGTCTTCTCCCCGAACGCGGTGAACGACGTGGGCTCGTTCATGTCGTGCCAGAAACCCGAGAACCCCTGAGCCAGCCGCTCCGCGTAGAGTCCGCCCCACCACTCACGCACGCGTGTGTCCGTGAAGTCCGGGAAAACGGCCTCCCCGGGCCACGCGACTCCGTGCACGACCCGTCCCGAGGCGTCGCGCACGAACGCGTCCTCGGCCGTGCCACCGTCGTACACGGCGTTGCCCGCTTCCGCTTTGACCGCAGGGTCGACGATCGACACCAACCGGATCCCCTGCCGGCGCAGTTCCTCCGCCAGCACCGGCAGCTTGGGGAAGTGCTCGTGGTCGACGGTGAACACCCGGTGCTCGTCGTAGTGGTCGATGTCCAGGTGGACGGCGTCCAGCGGCAGCCCGCGCTCCTGGTAGCCCGCGACGATCCGCCGGACCTCCTGCTCGCTGCCGAAGCCCCAGCGCGCGTGGTGATGTCCCAGCGCCCACGCGGGCGGCAGCGCCGGCGCGCCGGTCAACGACGCCCAGGTGAGCAGCACGCGCGCGGGGGTGCCGACCATCACCCAGCAGCGCAACGGACCGCCGTCCATCCGCAGCTCGCTCATGCCCGGCCGGTCGTGCCCGGAACCGGCGCCCTCCTCGCCCTCCCGCAGCGACACCGTGCCGTCCCAGGAGGAATCGTGGAAGACCAGATGCGTGGCCGCGTCGGACACCACCATCTGTACCGGCATGGTGATGTACAGCGGATCGTCCCCGGGAGCGAAGCTGCCGCCCGGGTCCGTGTTCCACAGCCGGTACGTCCCCTCCCGCAGCCGCGGTCCCGACGAGCGGCCCCCCAGCCCGAAGAACCGCGCGTCCGCCGGCACCTCCGAGCGCTGCATCCAGCGCGCGGGCCCGCCACCGACCGGCTCCCACCACCGGGGCGGCAGATCCCGCCGCAGGGTCACCCCGCCGGGCGTACGCACCTCGACCGCGCCGTGCCGCGAGACGACGACCGTCACCCGCTCGGCCACGACCCGCCAGCCACCGTCCTTGTCGGGCTCCAGGACCGCCCGGGGATCGGGCTCCGGACAGCGGCCCGCCAGCGCGTACGACGGCTCAGGACCCGCCCCGTCCCAGCCCCAGAACACCGCCCCGTTGACGGTCACCACGATCCTCAGTTCCGAGCGGCCGAACCGCACGACACCGCCACCCGCAGCCGGTTCCACCTCCCGCACGCGGCCGGGCACCCGCGCGCGCTCGGCACCCCGCGGTGGCAGCGCGGTGGCGTCCGCGCGCCTCCTGCGCCATGCCGCCTTCACGGCCCGCAACCCCTGGGACGCCCCCACCGAACCGACCACCCTTATCGAACGCACCAGGTCACGACCGTCCATGCTGCTCACCCTGCCACTGACCGCCCCACATGCGCGTGCCGTTCAACTGCCGTTCACCCGTGCTGGGAGCACATCTTTACGACACGGACTATGTGGGGCGCACCCTGGTGTAGAAGTCGATCACATGGCATCGTCCCTGTCAGCCGCGTCACGCGCACACCCCAGCCCGTGCGCGACCGACGCATATGACGCGCACAGTCCGGGAGCCGCCCCATGTCGACCGTGAACCCCCAGCCGCTCTGGCAGCCGGATCCGGAACGTATCGAGCAGGCGCAGGTCACCAGGTTCCAGGCCTGGGCGGCCGAACGCCACGGCGCTCCGGCCGAGGGCGGTTACGCGGCACTGCACCGCTGGTCCGTGGCCGAGCTGGAGACCTTCTGGCGGGCCGTCACGGAGTGGTTCGACGTCCGCTTCTCGACGCCCTGCGCGCGCGTGCTCGGCGACCGCTCGATGCCGGGCGCCCAGTGGTTCCCCGGGGCGAGCCTCAACTACGCCGAGCACGCCCTGCGCGCGTCCGCGACCCGCGCGGACGAGCCGGCCCTCCTGTATGTCGACGAGACCCACGAAGCACGGCCCGTCACCTGGTCGCAGCTCCGCCGCGAGGTCGGCTCCCTGGCCGCCGAGCTGCGCGCCCTCGGGGTACGCCCGGGAGACCGCGTCAGCGGCTATCTGCCGAACATCCCGGAGGCCGTCGTCGCCCTGCTCGCCACGGCGGCCGTGGGCGGCGTCTGGACGTCCTGCGCCCCCGACTTCGGGGCCCGCAGCGTCCTGGACCGTTTCCAGCAGGTCGAACCGGTCGTCCTGTTCACCGTCGACGGCTACCGCTACGGCGGTAAGGAGCACGACCGCCGGGATATTGTCGCCGAGCTGCGCCGCGAACTGCCCACGCTGCGTGCCGTCGTCCACATCCCGCTCCTCGGCACCGACGCGCCCGAGGGCGCCCTGGAGTGGTCGGCCCTGACCGGTGCGGACACCGAACCCGTCTTCGAACAGGTCCCTTTCGACCACCCGCTGTGGGTGCTCTACTCCTCGGGCACGACCGGCCTGCCGAAGGCCATCGTCCAGTCCCAGGGCGGCATCCTCGTCGAGCACCTCAAGCAGCTCGGCCTGCACTGCGACCTTGGCCCCGAGGATCGTTTCTTCTGGTACACCTCGACCGGCTGGATGATGTGGAACTTCCTCGTCTCCGGCCTCCTTACCGGCACCACGATCGTGCTTTACGACGGCAGCCCCGGATTCCCCGACACGGCGGCCCAGTGGCGGATCGCGGAACGCACCGGCGCCACCCTCTACGGCACCTCGGCCGCGTACGTCATGGCCTGCAGAAAAGCCGGCGTGCACCCCGCGCGTGACTTCGACCTCTCCAAGGTCGAGTGCGTCGCCACCACCGGATCACCGCTGCCGCCGGACGGCTTCCGCTGGCTGCACGACGAGGTCCGTGACGACCTGTGGATCGCATCCGTCAGCGGCGGCACGGACGTGTGCTCCTGCTTCGCGGGGGCCGTACCCACCCTCCCGGTCCACATCGGTGAACTGCAGGCCCCGGGTCTGGGCACCGACCTGCAGTCCTGGGACCCGAGCGGCAAGCCCCTGATCGACGAGGTCGGCGAGCTCGTCGTCACCAACCCCATGCCGTCGATGCCGATCTACTTCTGGAACGACCCCGACGGCAGCCGCTATCACGACAGCTACTTCGACACGTATCCCGGTGTGTGGCGGCACGGCGACTGGATCACCGTCACCCCCCGGGGCTCCGTCGTCATCCACGGCCGCTCCGACTCCACGCTCAACCGCCAGGGTGTGCGCATGGGCTCCGCGGACATCTACGAAGCTGTCGAGCGCCTCCCGGAGATCAGGGAGTCCCTCGTCATCGGCATCGAGCAGCCCGACGGCGGCTACTGGATGCCGCTGTTCGTGCACCTGGTGCCCGGCGCGACCTTGGACGAGGACCTTCTGGGCCGTATCAAGCAGACCATCCGCGAACAGCTCTCCCCCCGCCACGTACCGGACGAGATCATCGAGGTGCCCGGCGTGCCGCACACCCTCACCGGCAAGCGCATCGAGGTCCCGGTCAAGCGCCTCCTGCAGGGCACCGCGATGGAGAAGGCAGTCAACCCGGGCTCCATCGACAACCTCGACCTGCTGCACTTCTACGAGGAACTCGCCCGCAAGCGCGCCTGACGATCAGCCCCCGTAGGTGGCCGCCTCCCTCGTCGTGATCATCTCGCAGCACGCAGCACGCAGCACGCAGCACGCAGCACGCAGCACCCTCGACCGGGCCGGCCACCCCTGGCGCGTCAAGGTCGGGCTGCCCCTGTGGATCGCCCACGCGACCGACGCACCGCACGGACTCGCGCCCCTGCTGATGGTCCTCAACAACGTGATGGTGGTGGTCCTGCAAGTCACTCTGGCCCGGTTCGGCACCGCGACCCCAGCCGCCCGCAGGCTGCTGCTCGGGAGCGGTCACCCCCATCCTCCTGCTGATCGCCCCCGCAGCCGCCTTCACTCTGGCCGAGATGCCGCACGCCACCGGCTCCTGGGAACTGTCCGTCGCCCTCGCACCCTGCGCCGCCCAGGGCGCCTTCCTCGGCGTCCACGGCCTGGCCCAGTCCGCCCAGCCGGCGTAGGGCCACTCGCAGTCACAGCGGGCATCGCCACCGGCCCGGCCGGGTGGACCGCCTTCGGCGCTCTCATCGCGCTGAGCTGCGTCATCGAGCGTCGCCTGGTCCGCGATCGCCTTGCCCGGCCCCCGTTGTCAGTGCCACCCGTTACTGTGAGTGAGCATTGATCGACCGTGCACAGGGGGAAAAATGGCGCACACCGACCACCAGACCATGCGACGCGTCCTGCGCCGCGAAATCGCGGGCACCATCGGCCTGCTGACCGACGAGCACGACTTCCGCGCCATGCGGCGGTACCGCAGCTTCACCTTCGACGACCACCAGACCTATCTCCAGCAGGTCGAGGCGCTCCTCAAGGTCCGCGCCGCCCAAGGCAGCCACACCACGGTGGCCCTGTTCGACCCGCAGGAATACGCCGAGTTCTGCGCGGACGCGGACCTCGACCCCGACATCCCGTCCAGCCGCACCCGGTTCACCGCCGAACTGGCAAGCACTGGCCCCGCCCTTCCCTACGAGGGCCAGCCCCTGTCCGACCTCGTCCCGGCCCTCGTCGACGAAGCGGTACGCCAGGCCACCTGGGAGTACGCCTCGACGCTCCTCGCCCGACTGGGAGCCTGTGCCTCCTGCGGCGAGGACATCGGCCGAGCCGCGTTCACACGAGCGTCCCGCCTGCTCGTCCGCATCCTCGACACCGCCGGAGGAGGCAACCGACACCTCGTGTGCAGCGTCTCGGCAACGGCCGAAACACTTGTCTCCGTTCTCCACGCGGACGAGGACGAGCACGGCACCCTCCAACTCGACGAGGCCGAAGCGCTCGAGTTCACCACCGTCCTCGCCCTCGGCATCGCCACCCAGTGCCCCGGCGGACTCGTCATCCGCACCAGCGGCCCCGGCACCACCGACCGCGTCTACGGCTGGCGCCTACGCGGAGACGGTCTGCGCCCCCTCACCGCCGGTGAGGTGTTCGACGCCTACTGCACCGACATCGAATCCGGCGACATCATCTCCCCGGAATCCGACGTCGACTACTGCGTACCGCCCGACCTCGGAGAGGAAGGACAGACACCGGGCCACCGCCACTGACACCTGAGGGGCGCCCCACCCACAGGTGAAGCGCCCCTCGACGACAGTCGGCGACCGGCCCGGCTACTCGCCGGACAGCACCGCCTGAGCCGCGTTGCGCGCCTCTTCGGCGCTCTCCGTGGCCCGGGCGGCCGCGGCGGCACGCTCGCACTGGGCCAGCGTGTACTTCGCCAGCGCCGCCCGCACATACGGAATCGACGCCGCACCCATGGAAAGAGAGGTGACACCCAGACCGGTCAGCACACATGCGAGCAGCGGATCGGACGCGGCCTCACCACACACACCACAGCTCTTGCCCTCAGCCTTGGCCGCCTCCGCCGACAGCGCCACCAGGTCGAGCAGGGCGGGCTGCCACGGGTCCTGCAGCCGGGACACCGCACCCACCTGACGGTCCGCCGCGAACGTGTACTGAGCGAGGTCATTGGTCCCCAGCGACAGGAACTCCACCTCCTGCAGGATCGACCGGGCCCGCAGCGCGGCCGACGGGATCTCGACCATCGCCCCGAACTTCGCCCGCAGCCCCGCCTCACGGCACGCGTCCGCGAAAGCCTTGGCATCGGCACGGTCCGCCACCATCGGAGCCATGACCTCGAGATAGACCGGCAGACCCTCGGAGGCCTTCGCCAGCGCGGTCAGCTGCGTGCGCAGCACCTCCGGGTGGTCGAGCAGCGTCCGCAGACCCCGTACGCCCAGCGCGGGGTTCGGTTCATCGGCAGGCGTGAGGAACTCCAGCGGCTTGTCCGCCCCCGCGTCCAGGACACGTACGACGACACGGCCCTCGGGGAACGCCTGGAGAACCTGCCGGTAGGCCTCGATCTGCTTCTCCTCCGACGGAGCGTTCTTGCTGTCGTCCAGGAACAGGAACTCCGTACGGAACAGACCCACACCCTCGGCGCCCGCCTCGACGGCGGCCGGCACGTCCGCCGGACCACCGACGTTGGCCAGCAGCGGCACCTTGTGACCGTCGGAGGTGGCACCCGGCCCGGTGGCGGCGGCCAGCGCGGCCTTCCGCTCGGCGGCCGCGGCCTCCAACTGCGCCTTCTTCTCCTCGCTGGGGTTCACGAAGATCTCACCGGTGCTGCCGTCGACGGCGACCAACGTCCCCTCGGCGAGCTCACCGGCCCCCGGCAGCGCCACCACGGCCGGCACACCGAGCGCCCGCGCGAGGATCGCGCTGTGACTGGTCGGCCCGCCCTCCTCGGTGACGAAACCGAGGACCAGGGTGGGATCCAGCAGCGCGGTGTCCGCGGGCGCGAGATCACGCGCGATCAGGACGTACGGCTCGTCACTGTCCGGGACGCCGGGCATCGGCACGCCCAGCAGCCGAGCGACGATACGATTCCGCACGTCATCCAGGTCCGCCACGCGACCGGCGAGGTACTCACCGGCACCGGCCAGCAGGGCACGGTAGGCGGCGAACGCGTCGTACACCGCCCGCTCCGCGGTGCTGCCGACGGCGATGCGCCGCTCGACGTCCGCCATCAGTTCGGGGTCCTGCGCCATCATGGCCTGGGCCTCGAGCACCGCCTGGGCCTCGCCGCCCGCCAGATTGCCGCGTGCGATGAGATCGGCCGCCACAGCCTCCACCGCCTGGCGGGCCCGCCCCTGCTCCCGCTCCGCGTCCTCCGCCCGGATCTGCTTGGCAGGCGGCTCCAACACCGCCGTTCCCATGTGCCGAACCTCGCCGATCGCCACACCGTGGCTCACGCCGACGCCTCGCAGCGTTGTCTCCATCTCACCCGTCTCCGATCGTGCGGCGGGTCCCGCCGCCGCGGTGGTTGTCCTACTCGCCGTCATACGACGGCACTGACGTCACTTCCAGAGGAAGAGACTGTCGCCGGCCTTCACTTCGCCGCTGTCACGAAGATCGGAGAGAGCTTCCGCCGTGGCTTCCAGCGCCACGACCGGGCACACGGCTGACTTGCCGGCGGCTTCGACGGCGGCCGGGTTCCAGCGCACGACACCCTGGCCGCGGGTTACGGTGTCCCCCTTGTTCACGAGCAGCTCGAAACCCTCGCCGTTGAGCTGCACGGTGTCGATGCCGAGGTGGGTGAGGACGCCGTGCCCCTGCTCGTCGACCACGACGAAGGCATGCGGGTGGAGGGAGACGATGACCCCGTCCACGGGGGCGACGGCCTCGGAGGGCTCACGGACAGGGTCGATGGCGGTGCCCGGGCCGACCATGGCCCCGGAGAAGACCGGATCAGGCACTGCCGCCAGTCCGATGGCGCGGCCGGACAGCGGGGACGTCACGGTGGTCATGGGAAGCCTCCCGGAGTGGAGTTGCATACAGGGGACGTCACTGTCCGTCCCTGACGGCACGCTGTGCAGCAGCGTATGTCAGACGAAGTGACGGTTCCGCATGAAGGTACCGGGTAGAGGTCTAGACCACCAACCCTATCGATTTGCACGGCCTTCGAGGCCCCGTGTACAGTCGTACTCCTGCTTGAGGCCGAGCGACGCGAACGAGCGCGCTTGATCAGCAGGAACCAAACTCGTCAGATCCTATCTCGGGGTCACCTTCTGCATGCCCGTAGGAGAGTGGTCAGGGGGACGGAAAAACACTGATAGAGTTTGGAACACCGAAGGGAAGCGCCCGGAGGAAAGCCCGGAAGGGTGAGTACGAAGGAAGCGTCCGTTCCTTGAGAACTCAACAGCGTGCCAAAAATCAACGCC
>NZ_JBEXXQ010000093.1:8741-23210 GCF_040630525.1 Streptomyces sp. NPDC005799 | reverse complement strand
TGCCAAAACCCCGCCTCCACCCCGTCGGGCCGCCCCCCTGGGTTTGTTTTGACCGCGGGGCGGGGCGGGTGGGGGGCTCCGGGCCCCCCCCCCCCGACCGGCCTTTTCGCGTGATCGAGATCCGCGAGAACCAGGTCAGGTCGAAGGCAGGGGAGAATTCAGCAATGCGACAGGTCACCCGCAAGGGACTGATGACCGTGGCGGCCGCGACCGGCGTCCTCGCCGCCGCGGGCGGCTACGCCCATGCCGACTCGGGGGCGAGCGGCTCGAGCGCGGACTCGCCCGGCGTGCTGTCGGGCAACACGGTGCAGGCTCCGGTGCACGTGCCGGTCAACGTGTGCGGCAACACGGTCGACGTCGTCGGGGTGCTCAACCCGGCGGTGGGCAACAGGTGCGCCAACCAGGGCGGAGGCAGCGGCTCGCCGTCCGGCGGATACGGCAACCACGGCGGATACGGCGGATACGGCGGATACGGCGGATACGGCGGATACGGCGGCCACGGCAACCACGGCGGCCACGGCGGCCACGGAGGCGGTACGGGCTCGTACGCCGGCGGGCACACCGGCGGCTCGCCCGGCATCGGCTCGGGCAACCACGTCCAGGCACCGATCGACGTGCCGGTGAACGTGTGCGGCAACACGGTCGACGTCGTCGGCGTCGGCAACTCCGCGGCCGGCGACGACTGCGCCAACGGCGGCTTCCACAGCGGCGGTCACGGGACGCCTCCCGGTACGCCGGGCGGTCCCGGTACTCCGGGTCACCCCGGTGGTCCCGGTACTCCGGGTCACCCCGGCGGTCCGACGCAGCCCGCGCACCCCGGGGCCCCGGGCACGCCGTCCGCGCCGGGCGGCACGGTTCCCGGCGGCTCCTCGCAGGTCAACCACCCGGGCACCCAGTCGGTCAGCAGCCCCCTGGGCGGCACACAGCTCGCCCACACCGGCAGCGACCTGCCGCTGGGCGTCGTGCTCCCGGTGGGCGCGGGCGCGCTGCTCGGCGGCGCGGTCCTCTACCGCAAGTCCCGCGCGAGGGCGTAGCGCCGCGTGAACGCGTCACGGAGCGGGCCCCGCCTCGGTGGGGCCCGCTCCGTGTCCGCCGTCTCCGTCGCCGTCTCAGCTCACCACGTGGCTCGTACCTGGCGGATGATCCGCCGGCGCAGCCGCACCCTGCGGCTGCCGTCGCGCATCAGGCTGAGGCGGTCCAACTCCCAGTGTCCGTACTCGGCATGGTCCGTCAGCAGGCGTGTGGCTTCCTTGCGGGAGACCCCGCGAGGTACGTACACGTCGACAAATTCGTATTCCGGCATCGCATCTATTGTGCGGGCTGGGGCCCGGTACGGATAGCGTCTGCACTATGTCTGATGCTGCGCAGCCCACCGCTGCCGACGTACGCGCCGCCGCCGAGGCGGTCAAGACCGCGCTCGACCGTCACCTGGCGGCGGTCGAACGCAGGTCGGGTGAGGACGACCCGGCCGTCTACGAGGCGTTCAACCAGCTGGCGGCGGCCGCCGAGGCGTACGACGAGCTGCTCTACGACCGTTACGACGAAGTGACCCCCTTCGAGATCCCCGGCGGGGACGAGTCCCTGCCGCCGTACACGGGTCCGGAGGAGCCGAACGCGCTGAGCGTGCTGATCCGTCGTGACTACACCGTGGTGGAGCCGCAGCGGCTGCTGGCCCAGGCGCAACGGGTGGAGGCGGCGGACGAGGACAGCACGCAGGTCTCCGGCACGGTGCCGGGGGCGCTGGGGGTGCTCTTCGGTGAGTTCGAGCCGGACGAGATCGCCTCGCGGCACAAGGAGTTCGGGCTGGAGGAGGGCGACTCCACGCTGTGGGTGACGGCCGCCGAGGATCCCGCCGAGGCGGGGGAGTGGCTGGAGACGCCGTTCGAGGGGGCCGATCCGCAGAGCGTGATCTGCCGGTTCGACGTCAGCGCGGTGTTCGACGACGAACTCGACGACGATCTCGAGGAGGACCTGGAGAGCGAGCTGGACGGCGAGCTCGACGGGGACGAGGATCTGGAGCCGCTGGACATCGATCGCTGAGGCTCCCCGCGACGGCGGCGGTCACGGATGATTCCGTGACCGCCGCCGTCGTATGTCCCCGAGTCGGGGACACCGGTCAGCCGGACGTCGGCAGTTGGGTCGCCAGGAGCACGGGCAGGCGGGTCGTCCGCGGTTTGGGCGGGATCTCGGACACCGCCCTGGCCAGGGCCTGTTCCGCGCCGTGGACCACGGAGAGATGGCGGTCCGCCCGGCCGAACGCCGTGTACACCCACGGTCGGTTCAGGGCTTGGGTCGCGTCCCCGGGCAGGACCACGACCACCGCCGGCCAGCGCGTGCCCACCGCCTGGTGCGCGGTCAGCGCCCAGCCATGGCGCACGGACTGCTCCACCCGCTCTTTCGGTACGACGACGGAGGCGCCCGCGCAGGACAGGTGCAGGCCGTCCGCGTCGGCCTTGACGACCCGGCCCGACAGGGTACGTCCGGGGGCTGGGGAGTAGGCGACGCGGTCGCCGGGGTCGAAGCCGCCGAACCGGCCGGGGCCGGGGTTGAGGCGTTCCTTGAGCGCGGTGTTGAGGGCGCGGGTGCCGGCCGCGCCACCGTGCCCCGGCGTGATCACCTGGGTCTGCTCGGCGGGGACGCCGATCGCGCGCGGCACCGAGTCGGCGACCAGCTGGACGGTGCGGTGCACGGCCTCGCCGGCGTCCCGCACCGGCACGATCACCACCTCCTTGCCGGGCGCCTCGACCTGGTTGAGCTCCCCGACGCCGATGCCGGAGACCAGCTCACCGAGGGGGCCCGGGTCCGGGGTGCGTGAGGCGACCTGCGGGCAGACCCGCGCGGCCAGCAGATCCGCGAACACTCTCCCGGGCCCGGCCGACCACAGCACCGCCGGATCCCCGGACAGTGCCAGCCGCGCACCGTCCGGCAGCGACTCGACGAGCAGGGCGGCGGTCTCGACGTCCAGCTGAGGTGCGTCGAGCACCACGAGGAGGTCCAGGTCGAGCGCGCCGTCGGCATCCCGGCCGGGGCCTTCGGTCCCGGAGAGGAGGCCGGCGACGGTGGCGACCGGGGGTGCGGCCTGCGGGGAGCCGGCGGCCGAAGCGGCGCCACCGGGGGCCGACGCGTCGGGACCTTCCGCGGTGCCGCCAGCCACCGGACCGTCCGCGGCCGGCCCGCCCGCCGCGGACGACAACCGGACGAAGCGGTCGCGGCCGGTCGGGGTGTGGGCCGCCGCCCAGGCGCGGAGCCCGAGCGCGGTGGCCGTGCGCAGCAGCGCCGCCGGTTCGGCGAGGGACGCCTCGCCGCCGGTGTGCAGGACCAGGCCGTGGCCGGCGACCGCGCGGATCAGTTCGGCGGTGGAGCCCTTCGCCGAGGCCGCCGCGCCCTCCCACTCCTCGGCCGAACCGTCCTCCTTCGGCACGGAGTTGACCAGTCGGGCCAGACCGTCCGCGAGGCTCTCCTCGGCGAGGGCCAGGCGCTCCAGGCCGACGAGGACACGGACCGGCCGTTCCTCGCCCTCCTCGTCGTCCGCCGGCTCCGGCGCGCGCGGGTCCAGGGCGTCCTGGAAGACCAGCGCATCGCCCTCCGCGACGGCGCTCTGTACGGCGGCGTCGGCGTCCGGCACGCTCCGCTGGGCCAGCGCGGCGGTGAGCGCGGGCATCTCCAGCGCCGTGTGTCCGGCGAGGGCCGCCTGCTCCAGCAGCCACCCCGTCAGCGCCCGCCCCCGCCGCTCGTCGTCGGGCCCGGCGTCCGCGCCCAGCAGCGCTCGCGCGAAACCGTCGGCCTGCTCGGGCCGTGCACCGCCGACCCTCAGGAGCAGCCAGGGGTCCGCCCGCAGCCGCTCGTCCGCTCCCTCGCCGAGGGCGGCGGCGACCTGCGCCGCGAGCGCCTCGGGAGCGCCACCGGCGGCCAGCACGCCCCGTACCGCCTCGACGTGCTCCGCCGCGGGGGCCGAGGGCGCGGCGGCCTCCGGCGTCGGCTGCGGGCGCCGTACCGGTTCCGGCGCGGGCCTGCGCGGGGCGGGGGCGGGCCCGGTGAAGGCGGTGGCCACGGGCTTGGCGCCGCTCTCCACGGCCCGCACGGCGGCCAGCAGATCGGCGGCCTCGCCGCTCAGCTTGCCCCCGCTCTCGATGGGCCCCTTCTTCTCCGCCTTCCGCCGTTCGATCCGCTCCCGCTCGATCTCCTGAGCCGCCAACTCGGCCTCGGCCTCGGACAACTCGGCGCCGCTCTCCCCAGCAGCCTCCTCGGCGGTGCCGTCGGCCGCCGCGCCGGTGTCGCCCGCTTCCGTCAGCCGAGCTGCGGTCTCCTCCCCCTCCGCCCCGGCCGTCCCACCGGCCGCCGCCCCGGTGCCGCCCGGCTCCGCGGGGGTCCCGGGCGTGCCGTCCGCCGGTGCCTCGGGCGTGCCGTCCTCCCGTGTGCCGCCCGGTGTCCCCGGCTCGTTCTCCTCCGTGGTCTCGGGCTCCGTGCTCACAGCGTGCTCCAGTCGTGATCGGGATAGCGGTGCACGGGCGCCGACACATCGTCGAGCGCCCGGCAGATCTCGTCAGGAAGACTAAGGGCCTCCACTGACAATGCCGCCGTGAGCTGCTGCGCGTTGCGCGGACCGATGACGGGCGCGGTCACTCCCGGCCGGTCGCGGATCCAGGCGAGGGCGATCTGGAGGGGCGTCACGGCGAGCCCGTCGGCCGCGGTCTGGACGGCGTCGACGATCCGGCTCGCCGTGTCGTCGAGGTACGGCGCGACGAACGGGGCCAGGTGCTCGGAGGCGCCGCGGGAGTCGGCGGGGGTGGCGTCGCCGCGGTACTTGCCGGTCAGCACTCCCCGGCCCAGCGGGGAGGACGGAAGCAGCCCGATGCCCATGTCCAGCGCGGCCGGCAGGACCTCGCGCTCCACGCCCCGCTGCAGCAGCGAGTACTCCATCTGCGTGCTCGCCAGCCGCGTCCGACTCCCCGGCAACGCCAACTGCCACGTCGCCGCCTTGGCCAGCTGCCAGCCGCAGAAGTTGGAGACCCCGGCATAGCGGGCGCGCCCGCTGCTCACCGCCAGGTCGAGGGCCTGCAGGGTCTCGTCGAGCGGGGTGTACGGGTCGAAGGCGTGGACGTGCCACACGTCGACGTAGTCCGTGCCCAGGCGGGCCAGCGAGGCGTCGAGGGCCGCGAGCAGATGGCCCCGGGAGCAGTCGACGCGGCGGTCCGGGTCCGGCACGCTGCCCGCCTTGGTCGAGATCACCAGGTCCCGGCGCGGCACCAGCCCTTCCATCAGGCGTCCGAGCAGATACTCGGCCTCTCCGTCGCCGTACACGTCGGCCGTGTCGACGAGACTGCCGCCCGCCTCCCAGAACGTCTTCAAGAGGTCCGCGGCGTCGTGCTCGTCGGTGTCCCTGCCCCACGTGAGCGTGCCGAGTCCGATGCGGGACACGCGAAGGCCGGTGCGGCCGAGATGCCTCTGCTCCATGAACGCCGACATTACTGGCCTGAACTGGCCGTGTGGGGGCCTGTGGACGACCAGTTTCCCAGGTCCGGCACCCCGCGTCGCCGCCACTGTGCGGGACGTGACATCCCATGCCCGCGCAAGCCACGCTACTGTCAGCTCCACAGGGACGTTACTGATCGGTAAGGGGAATCGGCATGCAGCTCGGGCTCAACCTCGGCTACTGGGGTGCCGGAATGGACGCGGACAACCTCGCGGTCGCCCAGGAGGCCGACCGCCTCGGGTACGCCGTCTGCTGGGCCGCCGAGGCCTACGGCTCCGACGCGGCCACGGTGCTCACCTGGGTCGCCGCGAAGACCGAGCGCATCGACGTCGGCTCGGCCATCTTCCAGATCCCGGCCCGGCAGCCCGCGATGACCGCGATGACCGCGGCCACCCTGGACTCCCTCTCCGGCGGCCGCTTCCGCCTCGGTCTCGGCGTCTCCGGGCCGCAGGTCTCCGAGGGCTGGTACGGCGTCAAGTTCGACAAGCCGCTGGCCCGCACGCGCGAGTACGTCGAGATCGTTCGCAGGGCCATGAGCCGTGAGCGGCTGACCTACGAGGGCGAGCACTGGACCCTGCCGCTGCCCGGCGGCCCGGGCAAGCCGATCAAGCTGACCGTGCACCCCGAGCGCGAGTACATCCCGCTGTACATCGCCGCGATCGGCCCCAAGAACCTAGAGCAGACCGGCGAGATCGCCGACGGCGCCCTGCTGATCTTCCCCTCCGCCCAGCACCTGGAGGAGACGACCATCAAGTACCTGCGCGCCGGGCGCGAGAAGGCCGGCAAGACCATGGACGGGTTCGACGTCCACCCGACCCTGCCGCTCGCCCTCGGCGAGGACAAGGACGTGGCCACGCTCGCCGACGCCTTCCGCCCCTACACCGCGCTGTACGTCGGCGGCATGGGCAGCGCCAAGCAGAACTTCTACAACCAGCTCGCCCAGCGCATGGGCTTCGAGGCGGCCGCCGCCGAGGTCCAGGAGAAGTACCTGGCCGGCGACAAGCAGGGCGCCGCCGCCGCGATCCCGCACGAGCTGATCGACCGGACGACGCTGCTGGGCTCCGTGGACCGCATCGCCGACCGCATGAAGGAGTACGCGGCCGCCGGGGTCACCACCCTCTCCCTCAACCCCGCCGGCTTCACCCTGGAGGAGCGCATCGCCTCCCTGCGCGCCGGCACCGAGGCCCTGGAGCGCGCCGGTCTGGCCTGATGTCTCTGCGGCCGTGGTGGGGGCTCGGGGGTCTTCCCCGCCACGGCCGTCACGGGGAACAACGCGCCGTCGCGCACGCGGTTACGCCCCGGACGTGACCCTGTCGCTCCTTCTTTTGGCGGAGTTGTCCCCGATACCTGTTGCGATGCCCCTGTTGGGCCATTTGACTCGTTCTATGCTTTCGGCCAAGAGTCTGTTCCAGGAGATCCTCGACGACGACGCGTCCTTCGCGCTGTTCTGCTCCATCGCGGCCAGCGGGGAATCCCAGGGCGGCTGGGAGAACGGCCGGATCGCGGCCCTCGTACCCGAGAGCGAACGCGACCTCGCCCCGAAGATCGCCCGGCACGGCGCCGACGAGGACAAGCACGGGCGCATCTTCAACGCCCTGATGAAGAAACGTGGGCTCGAAGCGGTCCCGGTGCCGCCCGAGACCGACTACACGATGCTCCTGGAGCGGCACGGCATCGGTCTCGCCCACGAGAAGCTCAAGGCCGACGAGACGCTCACGGTGCACGACCTCGTCACCTACCTCGCCCACAGCCGGGTCACCGAGCAGCGCGCCTCCGAGCAGATGGAGCTGCTGCGCCGGTACTTCGCCGACCACCCCGACATCGGCCGCGCGGTCAGGATGATCTCCAGCGACGAGGACAACCATCTCGCCTACTGCCACGAGGAGTTGCTGCGCCTCGCGCGCGCCGGTCACGGCCGGGCCATCCAGCGCATCCTGCGGGAGTGCGCGCTCGCGGAGATCCGCGTCTACCGGGACGTCAGCCTCGCCGTCATGGACCACATGGGGCGCCTGCTCGGCTGGCCGCGGGCCAAGTCGGCGGTGCTCGCGGCCGGTATCCACGCCGTCTACGCCTACGAGCGGTTCGCGGGCTGGCGGCGCATGGTGAGCCTGCGGATGCCCGAGCGCCGCGATGCTCTCGGCGGACCGGCCACCGCAGCCGAGTTCGCCTGAGCTACAGCCAGCCCCGCTTCTTGAACGTGCGGTACAGCAGCCACTCCAGCGCGGCCATGATCAGGATCACCGCCGGGTACGACCACACCCAGTGCAGCTCGGGCATGTGGTCGAAGTTCATGCCGTAGATGCCCGCGATCATCGTGGGGACCGCGGCCATGGCCGCCCACGCGGAGATCTTCCGCATGTCGTCGTTCTGCCGGACGCTGATCTGGGCCAGATGCGCCGACAGCACGTCCGAGACCAACCGGTCCAGGCCCTCCACCGTCTCGTTCACGCGCGCGAGATGATCACCGACGTCACGGAAGAACGGCCGTGCCTTCTCGTTGACGAAGGGCACCGTGGCGCCGGACTGCCCGGTTCCCGCCAGCCGGTTGACCGGCAGCGTCAGCGGGCCCGTCGCCCGGCGGAACTCCAGCACCTGCCGCTTGAAGGTGTAGATCCGCGACGCGGTGTTGCGCGATCCGCCGACGTCCGGGGTGAAGACCTCGGCCTCCAGCTCCTCCAGGTCGGTCTGCAGCTCGGTCCCCACCTCCAGGTAGTGGTCGACGACGGCGTCGGAGACGGCGTACAGCACCGCGGTCGGTCCCTTTTCGAGCAGCTCGGGCTCGCTCTCCAGCCGCTTGCGCACCGCTTTCAGCGGGGCACCCTCGCCGTGGCGGACGGTGACCACGAAGGAGTCACCGAGGAAGACCATGACCTCGCCGGTGGAGACCCGGTCGCTGTCCGGCTCGTACACGACCGGCTTGAGGACGAGGAAGAGCGAGTCGTCGTACACCTCCAGCTTGGGCCGCTGATGGGCGTTCAGGGCGTCCTCCACGGCCAGCGGGTGCAGCCCGAACTCCTGAGTGACCAGGTCGAACTCGTCCTCCGACGGCTCGTGCAGCCCGATCCAGACGAACCCGCCGGCCGCCCGTGCGTCCGCCAGCGCCTCGGAGAGGTCCTCCGGGCCGTCCGTCCGCTGTCCGTGGGTGTAGATGGCGCAGTCGACGATCACGGAGCGTGTTCTCCCATCCTCGTACGCCCGCCATGTGCGGGCGTATGCCTACCCTGGGCCGCATGCCCACGCTTCTCCTGGTCCGGCACGGACGATCCACCGCCAACACCGAGGGGGTGCTCGCCGGCTGGACGCCCGGTGTCGCCCTCGACGAGCGCGGCGCCGCGCAGGCCGCCGCGCTGCCCGGCCGGCTCGCCGCCCTGCCGATCTCCGAGGTCGTCACCAGCCCGCTGCAGCGCTGCCAGGAGACGATCCGGCCGCTGCTCGAGGCCCGGCCCGAACTCACCGTCCACACCGACGAGCGGATCGGGGAGTGCCACTACGGCGACTGGTCCGGCCGCAAGCTCGCCGAGCTCAAGGACGAGCCGCTGATGGAGGTGGTGCAGGCACACCCCAGCGCCGCCGCGTTCCCCGGCGGCGAGTCGATGCGCGCGATGCAGACCCGCGCCGCCGAGGCCGTACGCGAGTGGAACGCGCGCGTGGAGCGCGACCACGGCGCCGGCGCCGTCTATGTGATGTGCTCGCACGGCGACATCATCAAGTCGCTCGTGGCGGACGCACTCGGACTTCATCTCGACCTCTTCCAGAGGATCTCCGTAGAACCGTGTTCCATCACCGCGATCCGTTACACCCGCCTCAGGCCCTTCATCGTGCGGCTCGGTGACACCGGAGACCTCGCGTCGCTGGCGCCGCCCGGGGAGCCCCCGGCCGACGACGCCCCGGTGGGGGGCGGTGCGGGCGCACCGTGATCGTCGCGCGCAGTAGGGTGAAGCGGTTCACGCAGTCGCGCTCACACAGACGTCCCCGTACACACCGATCCCATGGAGACAGGACGTGTCCCGTCAGGTGTTCCTCTACGACCCGCCGGACCGCTTCGTGGCGGGCACGGTCGGGCTGCCCGGACGCCGTACGTTCTTCCTCCAGGCCACCGCAGGCTCCCGGGTGACCAGCGTGGCCCTGGAGAAGACCCAGGTCGCCGCCCTCGCCGAGCGCATGGACGAACTGCTCGACGAGGTCGTACGGCGCAGTGGCGGCAACGCGGCCGTCCCGGCCGTCGCGCCCACCGAGATCTCCGACACCGAACCGCTGGAGACCCCCGTCGAGGAGGAGTTCCGGGTCGGCACCATGGCCCTCGCCTGGGACGGCGAGGAACAGCGCATGATCGTCGAGGCGCAGGCCCTCGTCGAACTCGACGCGGACTCCGAGGAGGACCTCGCCGAGGCCGAGGAGCGCCTGCTGCAGGACGAGGAGAACGGGCCCCCGATGCTGCGGGTCCGGCTGACCGGCGCGCAGGCCAGAGCCTTCGCCAAGCGCGCCCTGGACGTCGTCAACGCCGGGCGGCCGCCGTGCCCGCTGTGCAGCCTCCCGCTGGACCCGGAAGGACACGTATGTCCGCGCCAGAACGGATACCGCCGCGGAGCGTGACGACCGACGAGCCGCTCGCCGACCTGCTGACCCACGGCGAGCTCACGGTGCGCGGCCGGATCCGCGACGCGTCCAACGCGGCCCTGTACTGCACGGTCACCCAGGAGGGCCGGGAGGCCACCTGCGTCTACAAGCCGGTGGCAGGCGAGCGGCCCCTGTGGGACTTCCCCGATGGCACCCTCGCCCAGCGCGAGGTGGCCGCCTACGAGGTCTCCGAGGCGACCGGCTGGGGTCTGATCCCGCCCACCGTGCTGCGCGAGGGACCGTACGGCGAGGGGATGGTCCAGCTGTGGATCGAGGCGACCCCCGAGGCCGACCTGCTGGCCCTGGTGGACGCCGAGGAGCCGGAACCGGGCTGGAAGGCCATCGGCTTCGCCGAGGTCGGTGACGGAAAGACCGCCCTTCTGGTGCACGCCGACGACGAGCGGCTGCGCCGGCTCGCGGTGCTGGACGCGGTGATCAACAACGCCGACCGCAAGGGCGGCCATCTGCTGCCCACCGAGGACGGCCGCCTCTACGGCATCGACCATGGAGTGACATTCAACACCGAGAACAAGCTCAGGACGCTGCTGTGGGGGTGGGCGGGCGAGCCCCTGAACCCGGAGGCGATCGACGCCCTCAAGGGGCTCCAGGAGGCCCTGACCGCCGAAGGAGCGCTGGCCGGGCGGCTGTCCGCCCTGATCACCGCCGCCGAACTCGACGCCACGCGCGCGCGTGTCGCCGTACTCCTGGAGACCGGCACGCACCCGGAGCCCTCCGGCGAGTGGCCGGCCATTCCCTGGCCGCCCGTGTAGGAGCAGACTGTCCGGTAAGGCGCAAGACCGCCTTACCGGCCATCCGGCCCGGTCCGGTTCGTATACGGAACATCCGTCCGGTTAGGCTCATGACATGCATGCCTGGCCCGCTTCCGAGGTCCCCGCCCTGCCTGGTCAGGGCCGCGACCTGAGGATCCACGACACCGCGACCGGCGGTCTGGTCACCCTCCAGCCCGGTCCCGTCGCCCGCATCTACGTCTGCGGCATCACCCCGTACGACGCGACCCACATGGGTCACGCGGCGACCTACAACGCGTTCGACCTCGTTCAGCGCGTGTGGCTCGACACCAAGCGGCAGGTGCACTACGTCCAGAACGTCACCGACATCGACGACCCGCTGCTGGAGCGCGCGCAGCGGGACAGCGTCGACTGGGTCGCCCTCGCCGAGAAGGAGACGACGCTCTTCCGCGAGGACATGACCGCCCTGCGGATGCTGCCGCCGCGGCACTACATCGGCGCCGTCGAGGCCATACCCGGCATCGTCCCGCTGGTGGAGCGGCTGCGTGACGCCGGTGCCGCCTACGAACTCGAGGGCGACATCTACTTCTCCGTCGGGTCCGACCCCCACTTCGGCAAGGTCTCGGGCCTCGACGCGGCCGCCATGCGGCTGCTGTCCGCCGAGCGCGGCGGCGACCCGGACCGCCCGGGCAAGAAGAACCCGCTGGACCCGATGCTGTGGCTGGCCGCCCGCGAGGGCGAACCCAGCTGGGACGGCGCCTCCCTCGGCCCCGGCCGCCCCGGCTGGCACATCGAGTGCGTCGCCATCGCCCTCGACCACCTCGGCATGGGCTTCGACGTCCAGGGCGGCGGCTCCGACCTCGCCTTCCCGCACCACGAGATGGGCGCGTCCCACGCCCAGGTGCTCACCGGCGAGTTCCCCATGGCCAAGGCGTACGTCCACGCCGGCATGGTCGCCCTGGACGGCGAGAAGATGTCCAAGTCCAAGGGCAACCTGGTCTTCGTCTCCCAACTGCGCCGGGACGGTGTCGACCCGGCCGCCATACGGCTCGCGCTGCTCGCCCACCACTACCGGGCCGACTGGGAGTGGACCGACCAGGTCCTCGAGGACGCCGTGGGCCGGCTCGGCCGGTGGCGCGCCGCCGTCTCCCGCCCCGACGGGCCGCCCGCCGAGGCCCTCGTCGAGGAGATCCGCGAGGGCCTCGCGAACGACCTGGACGCCCCGGCCGCGCTCGCCGCGGTCGACCGCTGGGCCGTGCGGCAGGACACCGAGGGCGGTACGGACACCGGGGCCCCCGGTGTCGTCTCGCGCGCCGTGGACGCCCTGCTGGGTGTGGCCCTGTAGCCAGGCCCCGCACGAGAGAGGGGCGCTTCCCCCGCGGGGGGAGGCGCCCCTGTCGTGCGGTCCGGCGCGGGTCAGATCCGCTGGATCCGTACGCTGCGCAGGATGTTGGGCGACTGGATGTCCCAGACGCCGATCACCTGGTGGCCGAAGGCGAACGCCTCCTGGATCTGCTGGTGCAGCTGCGGGACCGGGTCGTTCAGGACCCGGAACTGACCGTTGATGCGCAGGAAGACCTGCTGCGGCTGCCCCTGCTGCGGCTGCAGGACGTCGACGAAGCCGTTGGCCACGCCGGAGGCCAGGGACTGCGTCTGGACCTGCTGGACGACCTGCTGGAGGACGGCCTGCGCGAGCTGCTGGAGCTGCTGCTGGATCTGCTGCTCCTGCTGCTGGGCCTGCTGGTCGTGCTGCTGCGTCTCAGCGTAGGGCTGTTGCTGCTGGCCGAGTTGCTGCAGCAGCTGCTGGAAGGGCTGCTGCTGGCCGAGCTGTTGGAGCTGCGGCATCATGCCGGCCCCCGGCCATCCGGCGGACTGCTGGCCGAACGGCTGCTGCTGCCCGAACGGCTGCTGCTGGAAGGGCTGCTGCTGGTGCTGTTGCTGGTGGGGCGATGTGCTCGGGAACTGCTGGCCCTGCTGTTGTCCCAGTTGGCTCATCTGCGGGGTGGTGCTCATGCGGTGTCACCTTCCCTGGACGGAGACTTGCCTTGACGGGTCGGTCTTTTTTGGGGGTATGCGTCAGCCCGTGACGACCAGGCCGACGATCTCGTCGTCCGAGAACCACACCCGGACGTCGGGCCGTCCGCCCGCGAAGGCGGTGTGCACCGCCTGCCGGATCTCGGGGGACGGGTGGTTGAGGTTGCGCCAGGCGCCGGCCACGAACAGCCGGAGCCTGGGCGGGAGTTCGCGGGGATACGGCAGCAGCTCGTCCCAGTACCGCTCGGCCTGGCCCGAGCCGACCGCCTGCGGCAGCAGCCTGCCGACCGCCGCCCTGATGTCCGGCCGGTTGCCGATCCGCTGGGAGGCCGGCCGGCCGGGCGCGTCCTGCTGCGGCGAGCCGGTGGACCGCAGCACCTCGCGCGCCCGCTCCGGGGCCATGGCGGGCAGCGAGGCCGCCTTCAGCATGCCCTGCAGGGCGGCCAGCGCGCCGACCACCACCGGAGCGGCGGAGGACGTTCCGGAGAAGGTGTCCGTGTACCAGGTGATTTCCTCGGGGCCGCCCTGCAGATCGCCGGGCCGGTCCCAGAAGCCGCCGGTGGTGGTGACCTCGCGGCCCCAGCCCTGGGCGTCCAGCCGGGCGCCGTAGTTGGAGAACGCCAGCCGTGAGCGGTCCGGTCCGTGGTCGCGGCCGTGCGTACCGGGCGGCGGGGCGCCCGCGCCGACCAGGACGGCGCCGGAGGACTGGTTGGAGGGGTTGAACGGGTTGCGCCACCACTCCGGGAACTCGTCGGGGCGCCGCTCGTACACCGCGTCGTCCAGCGACTCGCCCCCGTTTCCGGCCGCCTCCACGACCAGGACGCCCCGCGCGGTGGCGTGGCGGATGGCCGCGAAGTCGTCCGGCCACCACTCGATCGCGACGTAGCCGCGCTGGTCGTCGCGTTCGGCGTACTCGAACCGCGGTCCGGGGCGGTGCAGTTCGACCAGGACGACGTCGCCGGGGCCGAGCCGGTCGGCCGCCGCGTGGATCGCGGCCGCCGTGCCGATGCCCTGGAAGGACGCGGCCGCGGTCACCGCCTCCGGCACGATGCCGTTCACGCCCGACTCGCCCCGGTCACCGCCGATCACGCCGATCACGGCGGTGCCGTGGTTGCGCCAGGCCAGGTCGGTCAGGGGCGTGCCGACCACGACGCCGGCCAGCTTGGCGGCCAGGTCCTCATGCCCCAGCTGCCAGGCGCCCTCGACGTCGATGACCGTCACCCCCTGACCGGACCCACCGGGCCGCTGCCAGGCCCAGTGGGCGTCCACCCCCTCCGGCGCCGGACGCAGATAGCCCTGACGGCCGCTGAAGTCCGGGGTGACGGGGGCGCCTTCCTTGAGCCGGCGGCCGTCGTCCACCGAGGCGGGCACGGCGCCCGGCTTGACGTAGGCCGTGTCGATCCCCGGCAGCGCGGCGATCCGCGCCCGCAGCTCCTGCGCCCGGCTCCCGCCGCCCCGTACCCGGTAGAACAGCGTGAGGTCGGGGACGTGCGCCGCGCCCCGCGCGGGGGGCGCCTGGTGCAGCCGCGCCGAGCAGCCGGACAGCGGCGCCCGCCTGGGGGGTTAGTCGCCGGGGGACATGTAGAGGGGGGGGAA
>NZ_JBEXXQ010000093.1:0-8731 GCF_040630525.1 Streptomyces sp. NPDC005799 | reverse complement strand
GGGGCGCCCCCCGCCCCCCGCGCGGGCCCGCGCCCCCCGCCGCCCCTTACCGTTTATATCTGGTTGTGGGGGGGGCCGCCGGCCGCGCCGGGCGCGGCCCCCGACTGCTGCAGCCGCTCCTCGCTGCCGAACAGCGGCTCCAGCGTGAGCTGTTCGTCGCCGAGGAACATGTCGAGGGCGGAGACATCGGCGCCGGCCGCCGAACGGACGCCTTCGGCCCCTGCCCGCAGCCGGGCCTCGGGACGGGCGACGACGATCAGTTCCTGCTCGGCTCCGCGATAGGTGAATCCCGCTCCGTCGGGGCCCGGCCCGGATGCTCCCGGGCCCTCGGCCGGCTGTACCTGGTCGCTCATCGGTACCGCTCCCTTCGGTCCGTGCGGGTGCGCCGTCGCTGCACAACCAAGCACGCCCGGGGCGAGCCGTCCAGACCGTTTTCACCAACTCCGTTTGAAACAAGTTGAATTGGGTAACGTGTGCAATCCGTCCGGAAACAGAGGTCACGCCCCAAACCGGCCAAAGCCTGCGGACGGTCCCGCGCAAGCGCGGACACAAAAAAGGGCGGTGCGCCCGGCGCACCGCCCTTCTCCCTCACTCCTCGGAGGACTCGTCGTCCTCGCCGCCCGGTTTCGGCGGTGTCGTCGGGGGTTTGGTATGGCCGTCCCGGCGCCGCAGATACCGCTCGAACTCGCGGGCGATCGCCTCGCCCGACGCCTCCGGCAGCTCCGCGGTGTCCCGGGCCTCCTCCAGCGTCTGGACGTACTCGGCGACCTCGCTGTCCTCGGCCGCCAGCTGGTCCACGCCGACCTGCCAGGCACGCGCGTCCTCGGGCAGCTCGCCCAGCGGGATGCGCACGTCGATCAAGTCCTCCAGCCGGTTGAGCAGCGCCAGGGTCGCCTTCGGGTTCGGCGGCTGCGACACGTAGTGCGGTACGGCGGCCCACAGCGACACCGCCGGTACGCCGGCGTGCGTGCAGGCTTCCTGCAGGACGCCGACGATGCCCGTGGGCCCCTCGTACTTGGTCTCCTCCAGGTCCATCCGCTGGGCCAGGTCCGGGTCGGACGTGGTCCCGCTGATCGGGACCGGACGCGTGTGCGGGGTGTCCCCGAGCAGGGCGCCCAGGACGACCACCAGCTCCACGCCCAGCTCGTGCGCGAAGCCGAGCAGCTCGTTGCAGAACGAGCGCCACCGCATGGACGGTTCGATACCGCGGACGAGCACGAGATCACGCGGCTTCTCGCCGCCCACGCGGACGACGGACAACCTCGTCGTCGGCCAGGTGATCTTGCGTACCCCCGCGTCCATCCACACCGTGGGGCGGTTCACCTGGAAGTCGTAGTAGTCCTCGGCGTCCAGCGCCGCGAAGACCTCGCCCTTCCACTCCCTGTCCAGATGCGCGACCGCGGTGGAGGCGGCGTCGCCGGCATCGTTCCAGCCCTCGAACGCGGCCACCATGACCGGGTCGATCAGCTCGGGAACCCCCTCGAGCTCGATCACCCAGGCCTCCTTCCGACGTGCCCTCGCTTGACCCACCAACCTTACGGCGTCCGGCGGGGGCGCCCGCAGCCCCCTTGCACGGGGGAGTGAACGATCACTGCCCCGTCCGAGCCGCTCGAACACCCAAGATCGCCACCCCGGGCCACCCCGGCCCGGAAGCCGCTCAGAGCGTCGAGCGCAGCCACTGCTCCACGCTCGCGATGTGCACCGTCGCCCAGGAGCGGGCCGCCTCCGCGTCCCGGTCGTGCAGGGCGGCGAGGATCGCGCGGTGCTCGTGCAGGGTGCGGCTGACGGCGTCCTCCTGGGTCAGACCACGCCAGATCCGGGCTCGGGTGGTGGGCCCCGACAGACCGTCCAGGAGGGAGCAGAGCACGGAATTGCCGGAGCTCTGCACGATGCCCCGGTGGAAGTCCAGGTCGCAGGCGACCAGCTCCTCCACCGACGGCGTCTCGCCCAGCTTGTCCAACTGGGCCGACAGCGCGTCCAGTTGCTGCTCGCTGATCCGGGAGGCCGCCATCGCGGTCGCGGCCGGCTCCAGGATGCGGCGCACCGCGAGGAACTCCAGGACCGTGTCGTCCCGGTGGAAGTCGACGACGAAACTCAGCGCCTCCAGCAGGAGTTGCGGGTCCAGACTGGTCACGTACGTGCCGTCGCCCTGCCGCACGTCCAGGATCCGGATCAGCGACAGGGCACGTACCGCCTCGCGCAGTGAGTTGCGGGAAAGGCCCAGTTCGGAGGCGAGTTCGCTCTCTTTCGGCAGCCGGTCGCCGGGGCGCAGCGCGCCGGAGACGATCATGCCCTTGATCTTCTCGATCGCCTCGTCGGTGACTGCCATGTCCGGCCTCCCTGTCGCTCCCGTATGCCGTAAAGACATCCGATGTCTTACGACGACATTATGGGGGTTCACCGGGCTGAACGGGACGGCGAAGTCTCAGGTCAGGGCAAACCTCATCGGCGCACGCCCCGGCGGGCCTTGGCATGCGAAGGGGGCATGCGCATGGGGGATGCGAAGGGGGCGGCTCCGTCGGCGGGGAGCCGCCCCCTTCCCGGCGGGCCGGCTACTTCTTGTCGAGCAGGTCCTGCACCTTGGCGCGGACCTCGTCCGTGGCCAGGCCCCGGATCGTCAGCGTCGTGCGGCGGCGCAGCACGTCGTCCGGGGTCTCCGCCCACTCGTTGTCCCGGGCGTAGACGACCTGCGCCCAGATCTCCGGCGCGTCCGGGTGGACCCGCTCGCCCAGTTCCGGGTTGTCGTTCGCCAGGCGGGCGATGTCGAAGGCCAGGGAGCCGTAGTGCGTCGCCAGGTGCTTCGCCGTGTCGGCGGCCATCCGCGGACCCGGCGCCGGGTTGTCGACCAGCAGGCGGTGGGCGACCGCGCGCGGGTTGGCGACACCGGGCAGCGGCAGCTTCTTCGGCAGGGAGGCGATCGGCTCGAAGTCGTCACCGAGCGGAGCGCCCGGCAGCGCCTCCAGCTTCTTCATGACCGTGCGGCCGATGTGCCGGAAGGTCGTCCACTTGCCGCCCGCGACGGACAGCATGCCGCCCGGGCCCTCGGTGACGACCGTCTCGCGCTTGGCCTTCGCCGTGTCGCCGGGACCGCCCGGCAGCACCCGCAGACCCGCGAAGGAGTAGGTGATCAGGTCACGGCTCAGTTGCTGGTCCCGGACCGAGAACGCGGCCTCGTCCAGGATCTGGGCTATGTCCTTCTCCGTGACCGAGACATCCGCCGGGTCGCCCTCGAACTCCTCGTCGGTCGTGCCGAGCAGCAGCATGTCCTCCCAGGGGAGGGCGAAGGTGATGCGGTACTTGTCGATGGGTGTGGCCAGCGCCGCCTTCCAGGGGGAGGTGCGCTTGAGGACCAGGTGCGCGCCCTTGGAGAGGCGGATGGACGGGGCCGCGTTCGGGTCCTCCATCCGGCGCAGGTGGTCCACCCACGGGCCGGTCGCGTTCAGCACCAGCCGGGCGTTGACGCCGAACTCGTCGCCCGTCGTACGGTCCTTCAGGTCCGCGCCGGTCACCCGGCCACCCGTGAACCTCAGGCCGGTCACCTCGGCGTGGTTCAGCACGACGGCGCCCGCCTCGACGGCCGCGCGGACCGTCATCAGCGCCATGCGCGCGTCGTTCATCTGGTCGTCGCCGTACACCGCGACGGCCTTGAGGTTCTCGGTGCGCAGCTCGGGCACGTCCTGTGCCGCCTTCGCGGGCGACAGGAGGTGGCCGACGCCGTCACCGAACGCGGAGAGCGCGGAGTAGGCGAAGACGCCCGCCCCGAGCTTCGCAGCGCCGTGCGGCCCGCCCTTGTACACGGGGAGGTAGAACGTGAGCGGGTTCGCCAGGTGGGGGGCCACCTGGCGGGAGACCGCACGGCGCTCGAAGTGGTTCTCCGCCACCAGCTTCACCGCGCCGGTCTGCAGATAGCGCAGACCGCCGTGGAGCAGCTTGGAGGAGGCGGACGAGGTGGCGCCGGCGAAGTCACCGGCGTCGACCAGAGCCACCCTCAGGCCGGACTGCGCGGCGTGCCAGGCGGTGGAGATGCCCAGGATGCCGCCGCCGATCACAAGAAGGTCGTACGACGCCTTGGCGAGCTGCTCCCGGGTCTCGGCCCGGCTCGGGTTCGAGCCGGAGGCCGGGTGCGTCCCCAGGGCAGGCACGGACTGGAGGGTGGACTGACTGGTCATTTCGGGTTCTTACTCCTCATCAGAGCGTGCGAGAGCCGTCAGGAGCTCTCGTCAGCTCTCGTCGTCCTCGAGCCAGCCCATGGTCCGCTCGACGGCCTTGAGCCAGCTCTTGTACTCACGGTCGCGGGCGTCCGCGTCCATGCGGGGGGTCCACTCGGCGGCCCGGCGCCAGTTGGCGCGGAGGTCGTCGGTGCTGGTCCAGAAGCCGACGGCGAGACCGGCGGCGTAGGCGGCACCGAGGCAGGTGGTCTCGGCGACCATCGGGCGCACCACGGGCGCGTCCAGGAAGTCCGAGAGGGTCTGCATCAGCAGGTTGTTGGAGGTCATGCCGCCGTCGACCTTGAGGGCCGCGAGCTCCACGCCCGAGTCCTTGGTCATGGCGTCCGTGATCTCACGGGTCTGCCAGGCGGTGGCCTCCAGGACCGCACGAGCCAGGTGCGCCTTGGTGACGTACCGGGTCAGACCGGCGATCACACCGCGGGCGTCGGAGCGCCAGTACGGGGCGAACAGACCCGAGAAGGCCGGCACGAAGTAGGCGCCGCCGTTGTCCTCGACGGACAGGGCGAGCGTCTCGATCTCGGCGGCGGTGGAGATCAGGCCCATCTGGTCGCGCATCCACTGCACCAGCGAACCGGTGACGGCGATCGAGCCCTCCAGGGCGTAGACCGGCTTGCCGTCGCCGATGCGGTAGCCGACCGTGGTCAGCAGGCCCGAGTAGGAGTTGATGATCTTCTCACCGGTGTTCATCAGCATGAAGGTGCCGGTGCCGTACGTGGACTTGGCCTCGCCCTCGGAGAAGCAGGTCTGGCCGAACAGGGCCGCCTGCTGGTCGCCGAGCGCGGAGGCGACCGGGATGCCGCCGAGCAGCTCGCCCAGCTTGCCGCCGGTGACCTCGCCGTAGATCTCGGAGGAGGAGCGGATCTCGGGGAGCATCGCCAGGGGCACACCGATCGACTCGGCGATCTTCTCGTCCCACTCCAGGGTGTGGAGGTTCATGAGCAGGGTGCGGGAGGCGTTGGTGACGTCGGTGTAGTGCTTGCCGCCGTCGACACCACCGGTGAGGTTCCAGATGACCCAGGTGTCCATGGTGCCGAAGAGGATGTCGCCGCGCTCGGCGCGCTCGCGCAGGCCCTCGACGTTGTCCAGCAGCCAGCGGGCCTTGGGGCCGGCGAAGTAGGAGGCGAGGGGGAGACCCGTCTCGCGGCGGAAGCGGTCCTGGCCGACGTTGCGGCCGAGCTCCTTGCACAGGGCGTCGGTGCGGGTGTCCTGCCAGACGATGGCGTTGTGGACCGGCTCACCGGTGTTCTTGTCCCACAGCAGCGTGGTCTCGCGCTGGTTGGTGATGCCGATGGCCTTGATGTCGTCCCGGGTGATGCCGGCCTTCTGGATGGCTCCGGCGACGACCTCCTGGACGTTGGTCCAGATCTCGTTGGCGTTGTGCTCGACCCAGCCCGGCTTCGGGAAGATCTGCTCGTGCTCCTTCTGGTCGACGGAGACGATACGGCCGTCCCGGTCGAAGACGATGCAGCGGCTGGAGGTGGTGCCCTGGTCGATGGCGGCGATGAAGGGGCCGGCGGTGTGCGCGTCGGTCACTGTGTGCTCCTGGGGTTCCGTGAGTGAGGGGGAGGGTCTACCGAGTTGCTTTAGGCAAAAGCGACGTTGTAGATGCCTGCGGCGATCGCGCCGCCGACGAGCGGACCGACCACCGGGATCCAGGCGTAGCCCCAGTCGGAGCCGCCCTTGTTGGGCAGGGGCAGAAGGGCGTGCACGATGCGCGGGCCCAGGTCACGGGCCGGGTTGATCGCGTAGCCCGTCGGGCCGCCGAGGGAGAGACCGATCGAGACGACCACGAGCGCGGTGATCAGGGCGCCCAGGGTGCCCAGGCCGTTGCCCTTGTCGTTGAGGCCCTGGGTGAGGACCGCGAGCACCAGTACCACGGTGCCGATGATCTCGGTGGCGAGGTTCTGCCAGACCACCCGGATCTCCGGACCGGTGGAGAAGATGCCGAGCACGGGGCCCGCGCCCTTCTCCTGCGCCTCGACGGCCTTGGCCGCGGTGGCCTGCGCACCGGGACCGCCGACGATCTCCCGGTCGGTCAGGTGCGCGTGGAACTGGCCGTAGTAGGCCACCCAGACCAGGGTCGCACCGATCGCGGCGCCGAGCAGCTGGCCGGCCCAGTAGACCGGGACGTTGCTCCAGTCGCCGTCCTTGATGGCGAGCGCGAGCGTCACGGCCGGGTTGAGGTGGGCGCCGGAGAGCGGCGCCGAGGTGTACACGGCCGTCAGTACGGCGAAACCCCACCCGAAGGTGATGGCGAGCCAGCCGGCGTTACGGGCCTTGGAGGCCTTCAGCGTCACGGCGGCGCAGACGCCTCCGCCGAGCAGGATGAGTATGGCGGTACCGATGGTCTCGCCGATGAAGATGTCGGAGCTGGACACCCGCGACTCCTTTGTCCTTCGTCCAGGGGACCGAACCCCGGGTCCCTCCGGAGGTTCGAGCTGCCCTCGGGGGTGAGAGCGGTGTCGGCCCTTGGCGTTGTCACACTCTAACGCGTATTGCCGGTAGGTGTTCGACAATGCCGACCGATGGACGGGAGTCTTGCCGGGGCGTTACGTGCTCGTCAAGAGTCCTGCTGTCGAAAGCACGGCCGAAAACACGATCGTTACCCATTGCCGCGAACAGTCGATCTTGCAGGTCAGATGGGTACCGGCGAGTAATGACAAGGGCCGGGGCACACCACCGTGCCCCGGCCCTCGCTCACCTCTGCTCGTACAGACGTACGACAGGCGTGCGACCCCTCAGAACCGCCCCGCCCCCAGGTCCCGCGAGACCGCGCGGGCGCAGTCCCGCACGGCCGCGATCAGCTCCGGACGCAGCTCCCCGTCCCGGCGCAGCCGCTCCACCGCACCGGTGATGCCGACCGCGCCCACCGGCATCCGCCGCCGGTCATGGATGGGCGCGGCGACCGACGCCACGCCCTCCCAGGTCTCCTCGACGTCGGACGCGTAGCCACGCGCGCGCGTGATGTCGAGGATGTGCTCGAAGTCCTCCAGGTCGCACGTGGTGCGCTCGGTGAACGGCTTGCGGTCGGCCTCGACCGCCTCGCTGTGCGCCACCGGGTCGTACGCCGACAGCACCTTGCCCAGAGCCGTGGAGTGCAGCGGCTGCATCGCCCCGATCTCCAGCACCTGCCGGCTGTCGTCGGGCCGGAAGACGTGGTGCACGATCAGCACGCCCTGCTGGTGCAGCACGCCGAGATAGACGCTCTCGCCGCTCGACCGCGCCAGGTCGTCCGTCCACACCAGGGCGCGCGCCCGCAGTTCGTGCACATCGAGATAGGTGGTGCCCAGGCGCAGCAGCTCGGCGCCCAGCTGATAGCGCCCGGAGGCGTCGTCCTGCTCGACGAAACCCTCGGCCTGCAGGGTGCGCAGAATGCCGTGGGCGGTGCCTTTGGCGAGGCCCAGCGACGAGGCGATGTCCGAGAGGCCGAGCCGTCGCTCGCCGCCCGCGAGCAGCCGCAGCATCGCGGCCGCCCGTTCGAGCGACTGGATGTTCCGTGCCATCGCCGTCCTGCCTCCGTCCCCTACGACAGCCGAGTTACGGCGCCGCTGCCGCTGTTCGGCAATGTCGAACACTACCGGTCGATGCCGACGCTCCGCTAATGGTCGGCAGACATCGGTTGCGTCACTGGTGTCCCGTCGGTGACCTGCCGCCATCCTGGTCCGTCCCGCGGACTGCCCGACCATCCCGGACGCGACCCGGCTACCCTGGCGGCGTGCGCCCTCCCTGGGAAGACCCGGGGAACCCGCAAAGCCGACAGCCGTCGCACTCAAGGGAGCCCCTTTCATGGCCTCGTCGCCACTGACCCCTTCCGCCGACAGCCGGACCCGTGCGTCCGCGCTCCGTGAGGCCCTCGCCACCCGGGTGGTGGTGGCCGACGGAGCAATGGGCACCATGCTCCAGGCCCAGGAGCCCACCCTCGAGGACTTCCAGAACCTCGAAGGCTGCAACGAGGTCCTCAACGTCACCCGCCCCGACATCGTCCGTTCGGTCCATTCGGCCTACTTCGACGCGGGCGTCGACTGCGTCGAGACCAACACCTTCGGCGCCAATCTCACCGCCCTGGGCGAGTACGACATCGCCGAACGCGTCGCCGAGCTGTCCGAGGCCGGCGCCCGGATCGCCCGTGAGACTGCGGACGAGTTCGCCGCCCGGGACGGCCGGCAGCGCTGGGTCCTGGGCTCCATGGGCCCGGGCACCAAGCTGCCCACCCTCGGCCACACGACCTTCGGCGCCATCCGCGACGCCTACCAGCAGAACGCCGAGGGCCTGCTCGCCGGCGGGGCCGACGCCCTGCTGGTGGAGACGACCCAGGACCTGCTGCAGACCAAGGCATCGGTCATCGCCGCCCGCCGGGCGATGGAGACCGCGGGCTACGAGGTCCCGCTGATCGTCTCCGTGACCGTCGAGACGACCGGCACGATGCTGCTGGGCTCGGAGATCGGTGCCGCGCTGACCGCTTTGGAGCCGCTGGGCATCGACATGATCGGCCTGAACTGCGC
>NZ_JBEXXQ010000092.1:0-24006 GCF_040630525.1 Streptomyces sp. NPDC005799 | reverse complement strand
ATGCGGCTCCTCCCTCTCCACGAACCGAAGTACCTCCGGTCCGCCGTACTCCTCGTACTGGATCGCCTTCACGGCTGTCACTTCCTTTCCTGTTTTGACCGCGGGGCGACCTGGCATGGCCATCCCTCTCCACCCTCCGGAGAGACGATGCAATCTGTGACGAACACGGCTGGCTCATTGACGGACCCCTCGCCGTAACCGGCCCGTCCCTCGTCCCTACGACTTCATGAGTTCCAGCTCAGTAACCCTGATCGTTCATTTCGCATCCCGAAGCCGGCGCTGCGCCGCATTGCGGCGACCGAGATCCCAAGACTTACACGAGACGCATTCCGGCATCAATCGCGAGATTCTCGCCGTTGATCCCGGGATTGTCCGTGAGGGCGAAGGTGGCAGCCACAACATCGGCGGGCGTAGGGAGCCGTTTACCAGGCGTCCGCTGTCGCAGCGCCTCGAAAAGCTTTCGACGATCGTCATCCACGTCGTCGACAGCGGCCGTGCCCGCAACCACGCCCGGCGTGATGGCATTCACCCGGACCGGAGCGATCTCGACAGCGAGGGATCGCATCAGTCCGATCACACCGGCGTTCGCCATGGAGATGGTTGTTGAACCCGGCACGGGGCGCCACATCGACATGCCACTGAAAAGGACGACTGAAGCATTCTGAGAGAAATGCGGAATTGCATGGTGGACCGCCGTGGCGTAGCCGACGTTCTTCATCAGCGCAGTTCGAGCACTGTCTTTCGGACGAAAGTCGGCAATCGTGTTTCCGTCGCGGTCGAGTGCGACAAGAATGAGGTGGTCTATCTCGGCGATGTCCGCAAAGAGATCGGCAATAGAGTCCGAGTCATTCAGATCGCAGGATCGCCCGATGGCATTCGGCAGGGTACTCGCCACCGACTGGGCGGTAGCGAGTTCCCGGCCGGTCACGGTGACAGCAGCGCCAAGTTCCGTACACGCCTCGGCAATGCTCAGTCCCAGTCCGCGGGTTCCACCGATCACAACGACGTGTTCGCCACTCTTCGGCATGTGGACATCTCCTTTGGTTGTTTCGGGTTCGCTTCTTCCCATGGCCGATATCCGGTCTACGCTCCTGCGTCGTCCGGCCGGGGCCTGGCGGTCCGTACCACTGCGTTTCCCGCCAGGCCTGGTGTCTCAGCCCGGCTCGGCTCGCCTCACATGAAGCGAGCCGAGGATGTTCAGAGCGACACTTCGGGAAGCAGGTCCTTGGCTGTTGCCATCACGTCGTCCCATGTCGTGTTGTTGACCTCGATGGTGTTGCCATCCGGATCCCTCACGTAGACGTACTTCGTGGGGCTGTCCCCGAAGGCGCCGAGGCCCTCGTGAGATCCGATCCCCAGTTCTTCGATACGCCTCAGGACCGCCTCGACGTCATCGACGTCGATTGCGAAATGCATGAACCCTCTTTCGGTCTGCGGTCGGCTGACCGTTTCGTGGGCGGGTGACAAGAACTGGATCAGTTCGATGCCGAAGCCGTCCGAAAGCTCGACGAAAGTCGCGTAGTAGGTGGCTCCGGGAAAGATCGAGATCGGACCCTCGACGATACGCGGAGCGGATATCAGCGAACCGCCGAGGCCGGTGACATAGAACTCAGTTGAGCGCTTGATGTCCGAGACTCGGATGGCGAGGTGCTGAGCACGTGGCATTGCTTTACCTTTCTTCGACTTCAGGGGGGCTGCGCTTCAGACGCCCAGGAGTTTCCTCAGAATTTCGCCCGGCCTGCCTGACCCTGGTTCGTGGCATCAGGGAGCTTGAGCAAAGCCGCGGTGTCGGTCGGGGTTGCGACCGGCCGACCTACCTCATTGATCAGCTCGACAGCACCACGCACGAGATCCACGTTGGACGGGCCCGGGGCGGCAAGGTCTTCGAGCCCCAGCCGCACATGACCCCCTCGTTCCAGCGCGTAACGGGCGATGCCGTTCTCAAGGGAGTTGCCGCCGATGGTCGCCACGCTCCACGGCAGATTCGTGCCCTCGAGCATGTCGAGGTAGAGATCGAGCGCAGACCGAGTCGGGGGAAGCCCACAGAGGGCCTTCTCGCCGCCGAACATGAGACGGACGTAAGCGCCTTGCGGAAGGAGGCCGTTGCGCCAGAACCCGAGCAGTACTCGGATCGACCCGGGTTCGATGATGCCGATGCTCGGGGCAAGCCGGCTCTCTCGGCAGAGGTCGAACATGTAGTGGGCGTCGCCGTTCGTGTTGATGAACAAGGTCTCTGACGCCGTTGGCACCCCCTTGGCGTCCAATCCGCCCATGTTGGTCGTCCCCATGTCCACGATCGCAATCCGCATGAGTCGCTCGGCGGCCAGCACTCGAAGGTGTTCGGCGCGGACAGCGATGGTGGTGTGCGGACCCCCTCCCTCCATGGTGGGATACAGCAGCGCGTCGGGACGCTTCTTCAGTACCGGCTCCCATGCCTCGATGTAGGGTGTGGGGTCGTGTCGGCCCGTGCCACCGAAGTTGGGATCGTCAGTGTGCGAATGGACGATGGCTGCGCCCGCGTCCAAGCAGGCCAGCACGTCCGACGTGACCTCCGCCGGAGTGCGGGGCACATGCGGGTTCACCGTCTTCGTCGTTGCACCGTTGAGGGAGACCTCGATGATTGCGGGTGTTTCGTCGGCCACGTTGAGCCTTCCCTTCTGTTCTGGGTACGCGAAGCCTGCCTGCGTCCCCTGAGGACTCGTTTCGGCATGATCGGTGTGTCCGAGAGGGTGGTTGGCCGGGCAGGGAGTCCGGTGAGCGGGAAACTTGTGCCCGACGGCGACCACCACCTCCCGACATCACCCTGAGAGGTGTTCCTCGTTGCCGTACGGGCTGAAGTACGCGAAGCGTGCGAGCGCTTCAGGGTCGTCAATGGATTCGGAGTTGACGACGGACGTCGGGTCGGCGCCCTGGAGTATCCGTTTGACGGGAACCTCGAGCTTCTTGCCAGTACGGGTGTGGGGCAGCGAACCGACAATGATGACGTCGTCCGGAACATGACGCGGACTCAATTGATGGCGGACCGCCTGTTTGGTTTCGTGCTCGAGGGCCTTCGGATCGTCGACCGCCGCCTTGGGTACCACGAAAAGCGGCATCCAGTAGCCGCCGTTGGCCAGCTCGACACCGACGATCAACGAATCGCGGACCCAGTCGAGTCGATCGACCACTTCGTAGATTTCACCACTGCCGATCCGAACGCCTTGTCGGTTCATCGTGGCGTCGGAGCGGCCGTGCACGATCACTCCGCCTCGGACGGTGACGGTGATCCAATCCCCGTGCCGCCAGACCCCCGGGAAACGATCGAAGTACGCATCGAGGTACTTGGTCGAACGGGGATCGTCCCAGAAGCAGATCGGCATGGATGGCAGCGGTCGGGTGACAACCATCTCACCGGTCTCGTCGACCACGGGGGCGGCGGCCTCGTTCCAGGCTTCGAGAGCGACACCGAGGAGAGGGCCCTGGATCTGGTCGGCGTACACCGGCTCGACGGGGATCCCGCCGGCGAAGGCCGAGCAGATGTCGGTGCCGCCACTGGCGGAAGCGAGCCATACCTCCGGCAACGCTTGTTGCACCCAGCGGGCGGTACTCGGCGGTAGCGGGGAGCCGGTGCTGCCGATCGCGCGTAGCCGCAGGCCCGGAGCGATCGTCCGAGGCTCGGCACCGTGCTTGTGTGCTGCGATCAGAGCAGCGGCACTGGTGCCGAGGAAGTCCAGGCCGTGAGTGTCAGCGATCTGCCACGGTCGCGCCGGGTCGGGCCACGTGGGATTGCCGTCGTAGGTGGTGATGGTGGCTCCGCACAGCAGTCCGGAGATCTGGACGTTCCACACCATCCAGCTGGGGGTGGCCAGCCACAGGAACCGTGATCCGGGTTTCAGGTCGGCGTGCAGAGCCAGGAACTTGGTGTGCTCGAGCACGATGCCGCCGTGGCTGTGAACGATTCCTTTCGGCTTGCCGGTGGTTCCGGAGGAGAACAGCACCCACAGTGGGTGTCCGAACGGAACACGGGTGAACTCGGGTTCACGGCCGACGGCGGTGACGTGATCGAATCGAGGTCCGTCAAGGGTGTCGTCGAGCAGCCCGAGGTTGTCGATCCAGAGGACGGTCTCCACCGACGGCAGGGCGGAGGCCAGTGTGGTCGATTCGGCGCGCCGGTCGTGGGCCTTGCCGCCGTAGTGGTAGCCGTCGGCCACCAGGAGGATTCTCGGTTCGAGCTGGGCGAACCGGTCGCGGGCGCCTGCTGCGGAGTATTCCTGCGCGCAAGAGGCCCAGATCGCTCCGATCGCGGCACAGGCCAGCAACCCGATCACGGCTTCAGCGACGTTGGGCACATAGGCTGCGACCCGGTCCCCGAGTTCGATGCCTTGTTCCCGCAGCCAGTGGGCCAGGGCACCGACCCGCAACCTGAGCTCGTCTCTGCTCAAGGTGGCTGCCGGCCCGGCTTCGGTCAGGGATACCAACGCTGCAGCCTCGCCGGTGTGCCGTAGGGCGTTGGCGGCATAATTGGTGTTGGCGCCGACGAACCAGTCCACGTTCGGCATAGTGGCGCGCTCGTCGAGCACTCGGTCAGGGTCGGTGATGTCGAGGTCGAAGAACTCACGGATCGAGAGCCAGAACTCCGACAGGTCGGTGACCGACCACTTCCACAACTGCCGGTAGTCGGCGAAGGTGCGACCGTTTTCACGGCGCAGGTAGTCGCAGTAAGCGCTCAACTGCGTTTGTGACTGGAAATCCGGAGAGGGGGCCCAGAGGGGTTCCTCTCCGAACGCTGTCTCAGCCGGCATCATGTGCCCCGGCCATGTGCGCGGCAAGGTCTTCGGGCATGACGAACGACGGCGGAAGAGGCGGCCCCCAATTGAACAGGCTCTTGGCGCCATCCCACACGCCCGGTTCCCACAGGGCGTCCTCGACGATGCAGTCGAGATCGGAGTAGTACTCGGAGAAGTTTCCGGCCGGATCCTTCAGGTACCAGAAGAAGTTGGAGCCGACATGGTGACGGCCTAGACCCCAGACGTGCCGACCGGCATCCTTCTCGAGCATGGCCGTGGCGCCCCGACCGATCTCATCGACATCGTCGACCTGCCAGGCAGTGTGGTGCAGGAAGTTCACGGGCGCCTGCTGGACGAGAATGTTGTGATGATCGGTTGAGCAACGCATGAACGCCGCGAGCGAAGGCACCACATCCGAGATCTTCAGTCCGATACCTTCGGTGAAGAACTTCTGGGTGGCGGCTTGGTCGGTGGAGCCGATCACCACGTGCCCGAGCGAGCGGGGACGCACCCGGTCTTCGCGCAGGATTCCCGGAGCCCGACCGTTCGGACGGTCGATCCGGCCGGGACCGTTGTAGGGGGTGGGCGGTTCCGGGGCGAGTGCCAGGCGGGGCATGACCTCGACGACGGCCTTGAATCCGGCAATGGGCTCGAACGCCTCGACGCGGCCGTCGCCCACCGTGCAGGCCAGATCCAACCCGCGGATCTGAGCAGCGATACGGTCGATGTCGTCCTGATCCTCGGCGCCGATGACGACTTCGAGGACCTGGCGGCGCGGGGTGTGGACCAGCTTCAGCTGTTCACCGCCTTCGGCAGTGGCGAAGCGATTCTGCCCCAGCGGGCTCAGGCCGAATTCCTCGTAGTAGTCGGCGGTTTCGGTGACATTGGGAACGCCGATGGTGACGGAACCCAGTCGATGCAGCGCCATGATCTGCTCCTGTCAGGAATGGGCCGGCGCATACTGGACGCCGGTGCGGCAGGTTGAGGTGATGGTGCCGACACCTTCGACCCAGGTTTCGAGAACGTCACCGTCACGCAGGAACACCGGTGGCTTGCGCGCCACCCCCACCCCGGAGGGAGTGCCGGTGAAAATCACATCGCCAGGCAACAAGGGCAGGATCGCCGACAGCTTCTGCACGATCTGCGCGAGCGAAAAGATCAGGTCGTCGGTACGGCCGTCCTGCATGACCTGACCGTTGATCGAACAACCGATCCCGAGATCGTTCGGGTTGTCTAGTTCGTCGGCTGTGACAAGCCACGGTCCGGTCGGGGAGAACCCGGGAAAGGACTTGCCGAGGCTGAACTGTGGCATCGGTCCGGTCAACTGTCGGGTGCGTTCGGAGATGTCCTGTCCAACTGTCAGACCGGCTATGTGATCCCACGCCTGGCGCTCGGGAACTCGAAACCCATGGCGCCCGATGACAACTACGAGCTCCGCTTCGAAATCGACGGTGTCAGTGGGCAGTTCGAGAACTGCGCGCGGCCCGCTGATCGAAGTGGGGAACTTGGTGAACACCGCCGGCTCAGCGGGCGGCTCGACGCCGCCTTCTCGGGCGTGTTCGGCATAGTTCAGTCCGACGGCGAAGACCTGCCGTGGGCGAGGCGAAGGAGCGGCGAGCAGATCCGGGTCGAGGGCGAAGCCGTCCCTCACCGTGATGGTGCGGGCCCATGCTGTGAACTCATCCCACTGATCGAAAATGTGGTCCGGTGCGTCGCCGAATTTGCCGTCGCTGGCATCGGCGACGTACACCGCGCGGACGCCGTCGGTAACTACCGCCCGGCCGTTGTAGTTGGCGAATTTCATTGTGCTCCTCGAGTGTGGGCACATCGTGCTGGAGAATGCCTTGTCCTGTGATGCACCTGCATGCCCGCGGACGTGGGCGTGTCCTCGGGGCGGCGCGGCCCACCACGCCGTCACACCGCAGGAACGGAGGCCGCGGCCCGCCGCCGTCAGGGCGCGGCGACGTCGATCATCTTCTCCTTCATCGTCGTCGTGAGGAGGGCTTGCATCGCTCGCTTCCCGACCTTGTTGCCCGTGGCCGTGGTGACGACCCGGCGCGTGACCAGACCGCGCCGGGTCTGCGGCACGAACAGGGACAGTCCGGTCGTGCGCGCGTCCCGCTGATGCTCCGCGACGAACGGGCGCAGGTGCTGCTCCCACTCACGCAGGGCGCGCCCGATGTTGCCGGGGTTGCGGGCGAGGGTCGTGCCGAGCAGGTCCGAACCGCCGAGGCCCATCGAAACGCCCATGCCGGAGAAGAGGGTGAGGCACCACGCCGAGTCGCCCACGAGGACCACCCGGTCCGTGTGCCACGTGGGCATATCGACCTGGTGGACGGAGTCGAACAGGCGCTCGTCGGCCGCCTCGTACTGGGCGAAGAGATGCTCGAGGATCGGCCCGGTCGGCTCTGGGCCGAACCCGGCGCGCAACGCCTCGATCGGCGGCCGCCGGAACTGCGCGTCCTCGTCGTCGGTGCGGTACGACATCAGCACGGCGGGGGTGCGGTCGGCGAACGGGATCACCCATGCCGAGCGGCCGTGCTCGGCGATGGTGAGCCCGTCGTTCGGGCGGAAGCCCGGTACCTGCTCCTTGAGGAGGGTGACGGCGATGATGTGGTTGAACGGACGCATGTATGTGGCATCGGGGCCGAACACGAGGCTGCGGACGGTCGAGCGCATCCCGTCGGCGCCGACGACGAGATCGAAGCGCTCGGTCAGCTCCGTCGTGTCCTCCCCGACGGTCGTGCGGAGGGTGACGTCAACGCCGTCGGCGTGCTCGTCGATCGCGACCGGCGACGTTCCGTACCGGATCTCGGTGGCCGAGGCGACGCGCGGGTAAAGCGCCCCCTCGACGTCGCCGCGCAAGATGATGCGCACGTTGCCGGGCAGGTCGTTGTAGCCCATGCCTGGCCGGCGATTCCCGCCGGACCGGTTCACGTTGTACATCGCGGTGTCGGGATCGGAGCGGTTCCCGATGGCATCCAGCACGCCCAGGCGCTGCGCCGCCGCCCGCCCGGCCTCGAGAAAACCGACGAAGTAACCGGCCGCGCGCCGCTCGGGGGCGCGCTCCACGACCAGCGGCTCCCAGCCGATCTCCCGCAGCCGGAGGGCTGTGGCCAGCCCCGCGATCCCCATCCCCACGACCAGCACGCGCGGTGCGCTCATCGTCATCCCTTCCTGAACGGAGATCGATTCTCCGATGTTGCAGCAGCCCGAAGCCGAAGTGGAGATTTCTCTCCGCTTATTTCGGCAGCGTAACACCTAACCGGAGAAATGTCTCCACTCTTGGTAACCTGGGCGGCATGAGTACGACACCAGCCGTCGGTACACGGCCCCTGCGCGCGGACGCCGAGCGCAACCGCCAACGCCTCATCGCCGCGGCCCGCGAGCTCTACGCCACCCGCGGGCTCGACATCTCGCTCGACGAAGTCGCCCGCCACGCGGGCGTGGGGATCGGGACGGCCTACCGCAGGTTCGCGGACCGCGGGGAGCTCGTGGAGGCGGTCCTCGACGGTGCCGAGCAGCGCATCCTCGAGTGTGCCGAGGAGGCGCTGGCGTACGACGACGCGTGGGAGGCCTTCGAGCAGTTCTTCCTCGACGCCACGACCGACTTCGCCGCCAACCGTGGACTGCGCCAGCTTCTGCTCGAGGGCGCTCCCGGCGCGGAGGAGGTCCTGGAGAGGGCTCGCAACCGGATCGCGCCCGTCGTCGGGGCGCTCATCACCCGGGCCCAGCAAGCCGGCCAACTCCGCACCGACTTCCAGCCCATGGACTTCTCGATGATCCAGCTCATGCTCGGCGCCGTTACCGAACACAACCGCGACGTAGCACCCGACCTCTGGCGGCGGTATGTGACCCTGTTCCTCGACGGGCTGCGCGCCCACCGCACGTCGCCCACGCCGCTTCCGGCGCCTGCGCTCGCCGACGACCAGCCCGACCAGCGTGAGGTTGACGCATCTACACCTTGGATGCCCCAGATCGGACGGCGAGGGAACAGGAGTTGACCCTCTCGCGCCACGTCCCCGAGGCCCATTGAGCCACGGTCGGAACTGTGACTCGAACCGGTCGAGAACGACCACGGCGTGGTCAGGTGGTCCCGCAGCCGCACGATCGACGCTTCGGCAAGCTGGTGGGTGCCGTCGAGGGGCACCCGTCCCGGCGGCGGCACAGGCCTGGCCGCTCTGTGTGGTGGGGCGAGCAGGACGACGCCCTGCTGCTGCGGGTCTGTGTACATTGCACGGCAGTTCATCGAGCTGCGACCTGGCTGCGCGTTCCGACACCTGGCTCAAGACCCAGCGCAGGGCCAAGTGTCGTCTGGCCCTGCGCATTCAACGACTCCCACAACGAAGCAACAGCAGACACGGTGGCCACCCACCGCTCGGAGGAGACATGACCATCAGCTCCCAACCGCCCCCTGCCCCGAACACGTTCCCAGCCGCCCCGGTGAGAGTCGAGTGGGACCAGGGGCTGGCACGCATCGTGCTGTCACGCGGAGACACGGGTAACGCGTTCGATCTGGACCTGGTGACCGCGCTGCGCGACGCCGTGGAGCAGGTCGTTCAGCGGACGACCGAGCCTGACCAAGGCGGCCTCCGCGCCGTACTGCTGCGCGCGGAGGGACGGAACTTCAGCGTCGGCGGAGATTTGAAGGTCTTCCTCGCGCAGGGAGACGGTACGGCCGCCTACGTCCGGAGCGTCGCGGACACCGCACACGCGGCGGTGCTCGGCCTGGCAGGGCTTCACGTGCCCGTCATCGCGGAAATCCAGGGAGCGGTCGCCGGAGGCGGAGTAGGCCTCGCCCTTGCCTCAGACCTCGTCGTGGCGGCCCGGTCGACCAGACTGCGGCTCGCCTACACGGCACTTGGTCTGACACCCGACTGCGGTGCCTCCTGGCTACTCCCCCGGCTGGTCGGTGAACGCCGCGCCCTCGACCTCGTGCTCACCAACCGCGTGCTGGAATCCGCTGAAGCGGAGGACTGGGGCCTGTTCAACCGCGTCGTCGATGACGCCGCCCTCCCAGCTGCTGCAGAGGAGCTGGCCCGCGCGCTGGCCGCGGGTCACGCGTATGGCCTCTACCAGTCCAAGCTTCTGGTACGCGGTGCCGGCTTGGACGAGTTGCGCGACCACCTCGCGCACGAAGCCCAGGCGATAGCGTCAGCCAGTTCACGACCGCAGACCCGCGAGGCGATGGAGCAGTTCCTGACGCGACCGCGCAACGTCCCTCGCTGAACAGCGCCGACCGGCGGCGCATCGTTGCGCGGGTGGTACAGGCCACCGTCACGCCAGGTCGGGTTCATGAACCGGTCAACGTGTTCGAGCAGTCCGCGCAGGATGGTTTCGTCGCCTGCCCATTTCCGAGGCTCACGCCGCCACCCAGCCGAAATCACAGGTCTCCGAAACCACCTGCCGCCCCATCCTCTCCTCGGGCGGCGCAGAGTCCTCCCCACGCGACTTCGCCGGGAGCCGGGCCCTGCCCGTCGACAGCACGGTGACGCTCTCACGCGTCGCCGAACGCGCCCGCCGAACGGTCACCTCCGACGGCCGGCCGACCCCCCGCATCGACGGCACCGTAGCCGTCCCGAACACACCGCACCGGGTCGCCGTGCGGATGCACGGCGACCCGGTGGTGCTGCGTTGCTCTGAAGGAGTTCCTGCGTGCTGATCCGCGCTTCACCAGGTTGACGCGTTCGACAGATCACATCGACGAGGCACAGAAGGCGTTCCGGGTCTGCCCGGCGCAGGGATGATCTCAAGGCCGCGACGGGTGTTCGGTGTCAACCGCGATCGCATACCTGGTCTTACAGGACGGCCACCACAGCATGCCGGAGGAGGAACCGGCCAACCGGTTGCGCTCGCACCTCGCTCAGCAACCCGCCGCGGCCACGGCGCGGAGACCCGCACCCGAGGAACGGCTCAGTGCTCGAGGGCCGGGTAGGTGATGTATCCCTGGTCACCACCGTGATAGATGGTCTCGGCCTCGGCCTCGGCCAGGGGGGCGTCGGCACGGAAGCGTTCGACGAGGTCGGGGTTGGCCAGGTACGCACGGCCGAAGCTGATCAGATCGGCGCCCCGCGCGAGCCAGTCCTCACCGTCGGCCTTGCCGGAGGGCAGCGGGTTGATGACCGTGGAGGGATTGACGATGAAGGCGCCGGGCCACAGCTTGCGCATGTTCAGCAGCACATCCTCGTCAGCGGTCGCGACAGTGTGCAGGTAGGCGAGGTCGAGGGGCGCCAGGGCCTCGACGAGCGTGGTGTAGAGCGTGGGGACGTCTTCTTCCTCGATCCCCCACAGCTGACTGCCCGGGGAGAGGCGGATACCCACCCGCTCCGAACCGATGGCCTCGGCCGTGGCCTGGGCGGCTTCGACGGCGAAGCGGATGCGGCCACTGATCGAGCCGCCGTAGGCGTCGGTGCGCTGGTTGGCGTTGGAGGAGAGGAACTGGTGGATGAGGTAGCCGTTCGCGCCATGGAGTTCGACGCCGTCGAAGCCGGCCTCGACGGCGTTGCGTGCGGCCTGCACATACACGTCGATCTCATCAGCCACTTCACCCGCGGTCAGCTCACGCGGTACGGGTGCGAGTTGCATCCCGGGAGCGTCGCCGAAGGTGGTGGCGAAGATCGGGGTGCCGACGCCGACTGCTGAGGGGCCGACCGGGACCGTGCCGGTGACCTGGGGGTGGCTCACCCGGCCCGCGTGCATGATCTGCGCGAAGATGTGCCCGCCCTTGGCGTGCACGGCGTCGGTCACCTTCTTCCAGGCGGCGACCTGTTCGGAGGTGTGCAGGCCCGGCGTGTTCGCCGTGGACTGGCTCCGCAGGCTGGGCTGGATCCCCTCCGTGATCAACAGGCCCGCGGTGGCGCGCTGGGCGTAGTACGCCGCGACGGAGTCGGTGACCAGGCCGTCCGCACCGGCGCGGGAGCGGGTCATGGGTGCCATCACAACGCGGTTGGGCAGGGTCAGTCCGCCCAGGCGGAAGGGATCGAACAAGGAAGGCATGCGCAACTCCTGCTGCATCAGACCGGCCGGCGAAGCCCTGGGCCCGGCGATCAGCGCGGACGGGTCCCGAGGGACTTGTCCCTCAGCCACTTCTGTACCGGTCGATAAACTGTATCGATCGGTACCATTCCAGAGGGGTGATGCAGCTGTCAAGCTGATCTATACTTACCGATACAGAAGACTTGGCAGGTGAGAGGTATGAGGAGTGGCCGACCACGGGAGTTCGACGTGGACGTGGCTTTGGGCAGCGCTCTGGAGGTGTTCTGGGCCAAGGGCTACGAGGGCGCCTCGATGACGGACCTGACGGAGGCCATGGGCATCAACCGCCCGAGCCTGTACGCCGCCTTCGGAAACAAGGAAGACCTGTTCATGAAGGCCCTCGACCTGTATTCGAAGGGGTTCCACTCCTCGGCGTCCGGCTTCGCCGCGGAACCGACGGCGTACGGCGCGATCGAGGTGTTTCTCCGTTCGACGGCGCAACTGTGCACCGGCCCCGGCACCCCCCGGGGCTGTCTGCTCGTCCAGGGCGCCCTTGCCGTGGGCGATGCGAGCGAACCGGTCCGCGAAGCGCTCGCCGAACGCAGGGCCGCGGTCCTCGAAGCCATCAGGCTGCGCCTGGAACAAGGTGTCGAGGACGGCGACCTGCCGACAGGAACCGACACCGCCGAGCTCGCGCGCTACATCATGGTCACCAGCAACGGCATCGCGGTCCAGGCTGCGGGCGGCGCCTCCCGCGAGGAACTCTTCCGGTGCGTCGACATCGCCATGCGCGCCTGGCCCGCCGCGCACTGACGTCCCCTTCACCGGCCACCGGGCCTGGCCAGTCCCCCTCAGCCATGCCGGGCCACATGGTGTGGCCTCTCTCCCTGTGCCGGAGGAATGCCGACAACGGCTGTCAAAGCCACAGCCTGTGAGCTCGACAGCAAGGCTCCTAAGAACTCCTAACAAAGTGCGAGGTTCTTCAGCCTGCGCCAGCAGATGATGCCGCAGGCCAGGCTGAGGAAGGCTTCGTGGATGTCGTCGCGGATCTCCCAGCGGATGCGTAACCGGCGGAACCAGTGCAGCAGCGCGAAGCTCTGCTCGACCACCCACCGGTGCACGCCCAGTCCCGATCCGTGTTCGGTGCCGCGATGTGCTATGACCGGGGTGATCCCGACAGCCTGGACCTGCCCGCGGTACTTGTCGTGGTCGTAGCCGCGGTCGGCATAGATGGTCTCCGGCCGTCGGCGGGGCCGTCCGCGTCGGCCCCTCACAGGCGGGACGGCCTCGATCAAGGGCATGAGCTGGGTGACGTCGTTGCGGTTGCCACCGGTCAATGATGCGGGCAGCGGAATGGCGTGCGCTTCGGTGATCAGATGGTGCTTGGAGCCTGTTCGGGCACGGTCGACCGGGCTCGGTCCGGTTTTGGGCCGCCTTTCATGGCCCGGACGTGAGAACCGTCGATCACCGCCCTCGACCAGTCCAGCGCGCCGGCGGCATGGAGTTCGGCCAGGAGTGATTCGTGCAGACGCTGCCAGACACCTGCCTCGTTCCAGTCGCGCAGGCGCCGCCAGCACGTCATCCCCGAGCCGAAGCCCAGTTCCTGGGGCAGGAACTCCCACGGAATGCCGGTGTAGAGCACGAACAGGATGCCGGACAGCACCTTCCGGTCACCCAGACGCTTGCGGCCCGGATGATCCGCACGGCGCGGCACGACCGGAAGCAACGGCTCGATCCGCGCCCACAGCTCATCGGACACGATCCACGGCAGCTGTTCACCCTTCCTCACATGAAGGCTAACGCTCCATCAGGAACCAACATTCCAAGGCAAGAAGCGCCTTTCTGTTAGGAGTTCTAAGAAGGTTGCCGAAATCCAGGCCGCGGCGCGGGAAGCTTCGAAGATTGCGGAGAAGCATCCGGGGGTGGGTGATCCCACGAAGGTCGGGGCCGGGTCAGAGGTCTCGCTCCGAGCGACCGCGTGGTGCTTACCAGCCCAGTTCGTCGTCCAGCGCAAGGAAGCCAAGGCAGTTACCCAGCCTCCTCCATCGGTGCCACCGGAACGGCACCAGGCATCGCGGAAAGGTAGCTGAGGCTGCCGAACGCGGCGCGGACGCGGTCGCGCAACTGGGACTCGATCCGGACGACATCGTGCATCGCGTGCGGTGGCAGCCCTCCGGCGCCGGCGTCATCTCGAGCCGTGACCCGCTCGGCCGGATACTGCGCGACATCCAGATCGTTTCCGTCCACGCGTTCCTCGCGTTCAGTTCGTTCAGCTCCCACGCCGAACCCCACGACCGGGTGGTGCGACCTCGAACCTGGAACCCCGTTCGTCCGAGAAGGTCCCAGCACCGCGAATAGGTCCGCACCGATCCGGTCGCGCCAGAGCGGCGAGTCCCACTGCCACGGCCACTGGCTCCGCAGCGGTGTGCCGTTGCTGCGCCCATCCGGGCCAGGCAGCAGATCGGACGAACCAGAATGAATCGGTCGCCGCACGATCGCGTTTCGCACCACGGATACCCGGTGGCCGAGAGCGGATAGCAGCCGGTCACCGGGGCGCTCATGGTTGATCCGAGTCTGGTCGAGGTCGATGGGGCTGTCTGACGCGGTGACGCGCTGCAGCCTCTCCGGTTACGGACACCGATGGGTCCTCGACACGCTTGCTGAAAGCGGCGAGGCGCCGGTTCGGCGGGCCGAGACAACCGGAAGGGAAAAGGAATGGCCAGCCGCAGGACGGACTTGCATCCCCTACGGCGCACAGCCGTATCGATATCGGACGAGGAGGCCGTCGACTCCGTCCCGGCGGAGTCCTTCAAAGCGGCATTCCGTCTGCATCCCGCAGGGGTGGCGGTCGTCACCGCTGATTCGGGCGACGGTCCCGTCGCCATGACCGTGAGCTCGCTCTCGTCGGTCAGCACCGAACCGCCGCTGCTCGTCTTCTCCGTTTCGGCGACCTCGTCGAGCAGCCCGTCCTTCGCACGTGCGGAAACCGTCGTCGTCCACATGCTGGCCACCGATCAGCTCTCGCTTGCCCGGCTGTGGGCCACCAGTGGCACCGACCGCTTCGCCGACACGTCCGTCTGGGCCCGGCTGCCGACCGGCGAGCCCGTCTTCCCCGCCGCGTACGCATGGCTGCGCGGGAACATCGTGCAGCGCATCGAGGCTGGCAACTCCGTTCTGTGCCTCGTGCACGTCATCGAGACGTCCCTCCCGCAGGCAGGGAAGGAAACCAGTCGTGACGGCGCGGGACCGCTCGTCTACCACGCGCGGACCTGGCATCACCTCGGTGATCATTCGAAGCTCTGAAATCCCCCGCTCACGCCCGCCTCGCCGGACGTCGAACACAGGCCCGGCCGGGAAGGCCGCACATGGTCAAGGAATGACAGCATGCCTCAACGACGAGCACTCAAAACCGGGGTGCCCTGGACACAGCTCACGACGACGCGAGAGGACTGGAGGAACGCCGATCCGAAGCTGCTGACCGGAATGCTGGTGCAGTTGCACCTCATCCGCGCCTTCGAGGAGACGGTGCTCGACCTCGCGGCCGACAACCTCGTCCACGGTCCCGCCCACTCGAGCATCGGTCAGGAGGGCGGCGCAGTCGGATCCATCACAGGGCTGCGCTCCAGCGACGGCGTCACAGGCTCCCACCGCGGCCACCACCAGTTCCTCGCGAAGTCGCTCGGCCATGTCGTCCCCGAGGGGCCTAGCCTCGACGAGCCTGTGTCGGCCGTCGTTCAGCAGGTGCTCCAGCGCACCCTGGCCGAGATCCTCGGTCTCGCCCAGGGCTATTCCGGTGGCCGCGGCGGCTCGATGCACCTGCAGTGGCTGGAAGCCGGTGCCCTCGGCACGAACGCGATCGTCGGCGGCGGCGTCCCGTTCGCAGCAGGCAACGCCTGGGCGCAGCGGCACGCGGGCACGGACGACGCGACCATCGCCTACCTCGGCGACGGCTCGGGGCAGATCGGCTCCGTGCTCGAAACCCTCAACCTCGCCGCGGCGTGGCGGCTGCCGGTCGCCTTCTTCATCGAGAACAACCTGTACGCCGTCTCGACGAACGTCGCGGAGATCGCCGCGGACGCCCGGCTCTCCGTACGCGGCCAGGGTTTCGGCATCCCCTCGTGGAAGGTCGACGGCATGGACCCGCTGGCCGTCCACCTAGCCACGCAGGAGGCGCTCGCGCGGATGCGGGCGGGTGACGGACCCGCGGTCATCGAGGCCGACGTCTACCGCTTCTTCCACCAGAACGGCCCCTATCCCGGTAGCGCCTTCGGCTACCGCACGAAGCAGGAGGAGAACGAGTGGCGCGAGCGTGACCCGCTCGTACGTGTCGCGGCCGAGATGAAGACACTGCGGCTGCTCGACGACGAGGGCGAGCGTGCGTTGCGCGAGGCCGCACAGGCTGCCATGCGCGAGGCGGCCCAAGCCCTGGTCGAGGAGGATCCCGAGGTGCCCGGCACCCGCCGGATCAAGCCGGAGCTGTGGCCGGACCCCGGGTTCGTCGATGTCGGAGTCCGCGGCGACGCGAGCGAACTGGCCGGCCTGAGCGTGCTGGAGCCGGGCTCCCACGACGGTGAGTGGCGCGACACGCGTTTCGTCGACGCGGTGGCCGCCGTGATGGATCGCCGCATGGAGCAGGATCCACGCGTCATCGTGCTCGGCGAGGACGTGCACCGCCTGGGCGGCGGCACCAACGGCGCGACGAAGGGCCTGGTCAAGAAGTACGGGCCGCACCGCGTGCTCGGCACCCCCATCAGCGAGAACGCCTTCACCGGGCTCGGTGGCGGCATCGCGCTGGACGGCCGCTTCCGGCCCGTGGTCGAATTCATGTACCCCGACTTCCTCTGGGTCGCCGCCGACCAGGTGTTCAACCAGGTCGGCAAGGCGCGGCACATGTTCGGCGGCACCAACGCGATGCCGTTCGTGCTGCGTACGAAGGTGGCGATGGGCTCGGGTTACGGCTCGCAACACCTGATGGACCCCGCGGGCGTCTTCGCGACCGCGCCCGGCTGGCGCATCGTCGCGCCGTCGAACGCGGCGGACTACGTCGGGCTGATGAACGCGGCACTCGCGCTCGACGACCCGGTGCTCGTCATCGAACACATCGACCTGTACGGCCTGCCCGACCGCGTGCCCGCGGGTGGGCTGGACTACGTCATCCCGCCCGGTAGGGCCGTGGTGCGGCGCCCGGGCAGCGAGGTGACGGTGCTGTCGTACCTGTCGATGGTGCACCGATGCCTGGAGGCGATCGAGCAGTGCGGTGTCGACGCCGAACTCATCGACCTGCGCTGGCTGGACCAGGCCTCGATCGACTGGGACACCATCGGTGAGAGCGTCCGCAAGACCAACGCCGTGCTCATCGTCGAGCAGGGCACGAGAGGCACCTCCTACGGCGGCTGGCTGGCGGACGAGATCCAGCGGCGCTACTTCGACTGGCTCGACCAGCCGATCGCCCGGGTGACCGGCGGCGAGGCGAGTCCGAGCATCTCGAAGGTGCTGGAGCGGGCCGCCATCGCCGGTACCGAGGAGGTCCGCGCCGGGCTGCTCGCGGTCCGCGCCGCCATGGGAGGCCAGTGATGGCGCACGTCGTGCGGATGCCGTCGGTGATGGCCAACGCCACCGAGGCGATCGTCGCGCAGTGGCTCGTCTCGGTCGGCGCACATGTCAAGGTGGGCGACCCGATCGCCGAGATCGAGACTGAGAAGGCGCTCGTCGAGTACGCGGCCGAGGTCGGGGGAACGGTCGGCCGGCTACTCGCCGAGCCCGGCGCGTCCGTCGCCGTCGGCACGCCGATCGCGATCGTCCTCGAAGAGGGCGAGGACGCCGCGTCCGTCACCCTCGACGACCCGCGCCCCGATCCGACGCCGACCGAACCTGCCTCCGCCACGCCCGCTGTCACGGCCTCCGCCGCCCCTGCGGCCACGGCGCCGCACCCTGGCGGTCGGCTGTTCACGACGCCGATCGTGCGCAAGCTCGCCGCTGAGCGCGGCATCGATCTCAGCCTCGTCCGGGGCTCGGGACCGCACGGACGGATCGTCCGGCGCGACCTCGATGCCTACACCACGACCCTCGAAGCCGCGACCGCGGCCACACCGCCGGCGCCCGTCCGCGACCAGGCAACGGACCTCGCCATGGGATACACCGATGTGCCGCTGAGCGGTATGCGCAGGGCGATCGCGCGGCGGCTGACCGAGAGCAAGACGACCGTCCCGCACTTCTACGTCACGGCCCATGTGCGCGTGGACCGGCTGCTCGAGCTGCGGCAGGAGGCCAATGCGCTGGCCTCGCGGAAGATCTCGGTCAACGACGTCGTCGTCAAGGCCGTGGGCACGGCGCTCGTCGACGTGCCGGCCGCCAACGCGATCTGGAACGCCGACGCCATCCGGCGGTTCGACGGCGTCGACGTGGCCGTGGCGGTCGCGGTGCCGGACGGCCTGCTCACACCCGTCGTCCGCGGGGTGCAGGCGCTCACCGTCACCGAACTGAGCGCGCGGCTCGCCGATCTCGCCGACCGGGCCAGGACGGGCCGACTGCGGCAGCACGAGCTGGAGGGCGGGAGCTTCTCGGTGTCGAACCTCGGGATGTACGGGGTGGACGAGTTCTCCGCGATCCTGAACCCTCCGCAGGCCGGCATCCTCGCCGTCGCCGCCGCGAAGCGCCAGCCGGTCGTGGAGGAGGACGGGCGGCTCGGCGTCGGTTCGGTGATGACCGTGACGCTCTCGGCCGACCATCGCGTGATCGACGGCGCCGTGGCCGCCGAGTGGATGGCGGCACTCGTCCGACGACTGGAGAACCCTCTCTCGCTCCTGCTCTGAGCCGACGCCCGGAGCACCGGTCACAAAAGGGCACGTCCGCCGCCGGCGGACGTGCCCTAGTTCTTTCCCTACGACGGGGCTAGGCCTTCCAGACCGTCTTGAGGTTGGTGAACTCCCTGATGCCGACAGCCGCCAGTTCGCGTCCGAAGCCCGATGCCTTGATGCCGCCGAAGGGCAGTTCGGGGTACGAGACGGTCATGCCGTTGATGAAGACGGCACCCGCGTCCAGGTGCTGGACGAAGTACGACTCCTCCTCGGGATCGTTCGTCCACACCGACGAACTCAGCCCGAACGTGGTCTGGTTGGCGATCCGGATGGCGTCGTCGGCGTCCTCGGCCCGGTACAGCGAGGCGACCGGTCCGAAGGTCTCCTCGTACACGACCCGCATGTCGTCGGTGAGGTCTGCGAGGACCGTCGGTGCGAAGAAGTAACCGGGGCCCTCGATCGCGTGCCCCCCGGCCAGCACGGACGCGCCCTTGGCCACGGCGTCGTCGACCAGCCCCGTCAGCTCGTCGCGGCCGCCTGCGGTCGCGACAGGGCCCACGTCGACCGATTCGTCGAACGGGTCGCCGACCTTCAGCGCGGCCGTCTTCTCGGCGAAGAGCCGCGCGAACTCGTCGTAGACGTCCCGATGGGCGATGAAGCGCTTCCCGGCGATACAGGACTGCCCGTTGTTGCTGATGCGGGCTTTCACGGCCGTGGCGGCCGCGGCTTCGAGATCGGCACTGGGCAGGACGATGAACGGGTCGGAGCCGCCGAGTTCGAGTACGGACTTCTTCACCTCGGCCGCGGCGGCCGATGCCACCGCCCGGCCGGCCGGTTCGGATCCGGTGAGGGTGACGGCCTTGACGCGCGGATCTTTGATGACCTCACCGACCGCGGCCGTGCCGACGAGCAGCGTGTGGAAGGCCCCCCTCGGGAACCCGCCGCGCTCGAAGAGGGTGTCGAGATACAGGGCCGACTGCGGCACGTTCGAGGCGTGCTTGAGGACTCCCGTGTTGCCGGCCATCAGCGCCGGCGCGGCGAAACGAATGACCTGCCACAGTGGGTAGTTCCAGGGCATCACCGCCAGTACGACGCCGAGCGGTTCGTAACGGGAGTAGGCCAGTGACGCCCCGACCTGCGACGGTTCCTCCAGCGGCTCGTCGGCGAGGAAGTCCTCGGCGTTCTCGGCGTAGAAGCGCATGCCCTTCGCGGATTTCAGGACCTCGGCGCGGGCCTGCGCGATCGGCTTGCCCATCTCCGTGACCAGGATCTTCGCGAGCTCTTCGACCTCGCTCTCCAGCAGGTCGGCGGATGCCTGCATCCAGGTCGCGCGCTGTTCGTAGGTCGTCCTTCCGAGCGCCTCGAACGCGGCCTGGGCTGCGGCGAGTTTGCGCTCCACAGCGGTCGGCTCGTCGGGGGCGAACTCCTTGACCGTCTCGCCGGTCGCGGGGTTGATGCTGGCGATCGCCATGGGACAGTGCTCTCTTTTCGGGATCGGGAGGTCACACCAGGTCGAAGACTTCGGGGTGCCGTGCAAGTTCCAGCCGTGTGCGCCGGATGTGTCCGCTCAGCAGTCGCGCGGCCCCTTCGGCGTCCCGCCGGTGCAGGGCGGCGACGATGAGATGGTGCTCGTAGTGGACGCTGTGATCGCCCTCGGCCCGGAACATCCGTGTGTAGACGCGCCGGTAGGGCTGGGTGCGGTTCCACAGCCGCACGGTCAGTTCCTGAAGCATCGTGGTCTCGGCGACGGAGTAGCTCGACAGGTGGAACTCCCGGTCGAGCTGCAGGAACCGTTCGACGTCGTCGGTGTGCTCCATCGCCGTGGCGAGGCACCCGAGTTCGTCGATCTGCGCCTCCTGGAGCAGAGGTGAGTTCAAGCTCAGCAGGAACGGTTCCAGTCGCTCGCGTACCTGGTAGAGCTCCTCGCACTCGGCGGGGTTCAGTTTCGCCACCCATGCGCCGGTGTTGGCCACGAGCGTGACGAGGCCCTCGGCTTCCAGCATGCGCAACGCGTCGCGCACGGGCAGCCGACTGGCACCGTATGCCTCGGCGAGGTCCTCCTGACGGATCCGGCTGCCCGGCGCGTAGTGCCCGGCGAGGATGGCGTCCCGGAGTTCGGCGGCGACGCGCGCCCCCGAGGCACCGTGGGCGCGGTCGGGGACGGTGGTCGGTTCGGTCACGGGTCTCAGTCCTCGGGATGGGCGGGATGCCACAGCTTCACGACCGCGTCCTCCTCATAGGCCTTCCCCGCCGGATAGCTCACGAGCTCGAACTGCATGCCCCAGGGGCTGCGGAAGTACAGCCACCTCTGGCCTGCCGCCGCCTGGGCGCTGGAGACGGGCGCGCCCATGACCTCGACGCCCGCGTCACGAAGGTATTCGGCGGCCGCCTCGATGTCGTCGACGTAGAGCGCCAGATGGTGACCACCTATGTCGCTGTTGCGCGGTTGGGGAGCCTGCCCGTCGGCCGCCCTGTATGCGAAGAGCTCGAGGTTCAGACCCGTGGCCAGCCGGTAGAGACGGACCTCCTCGATGACCGTGCGTGGGTGGACGCCGAGCTGAACAGTCATCCAGTCATCGTCCTCGGACCGTTTGGGCCCGAGGGTGTAAACGTGCCGAGCCCCGAGGATGTCCACGAGGAATCGTTCGGCCTCATCGAGGTCGGGCACAGTCACGCCGAGGTGATCTCCTCCGCGCAGTCCGGGCAGTGGGGGCATCTCTGCGACCTCCTGAGTCCCTGTATTGGATACAGTGAAGCACAATGGAAGCCATGGAAGGCCCCGAGAAGAAGCATTCCTGTTGTATTGGATGCAATCAAGGGTTAACGTCGTCAACCAGGAACGGCGAACGGCTACCGTCCCGCCGTAACCCAAGCACTGACAGGGCCGCGGCGACCCCTCCCTGAGATCCTCGGCCGCAGTGCCGTCAGGAGGTGCCTCGATGAAGACTCACCACCCCCCACTCCCCCGGCTGATCGATCTGGACGCGCTCAAGCCGTTCGAAACGGCATCCACCGGATGGTTCCGGGAGGGCCGGGGAGGCCACAGCGAAGTGCTCGCGCCCCAGGGGGTCGGGGTCATGCCCGCCGCACAGGACGCGAGCGTCCCGTCGGTCCTGCGTTCCGTCGAGCTGACCCATATGACGCTGGGGGTGGTCCGGTTCTCCTCCGAGACGCGCATCGTCTCCGGACCTGTGCGCGGTTACCACATAGCCGTCCCGATCCGCGGCGAGATGGTCTGCCGCTACGGCAGGGACGAGGTGACCGTCAGGCCGGGCTTCGCGGCCGTCGCCACACCGGATCTGCCGTCGCTCGTTTCCCGTTGGAGCACCGGCGCGGAGATGCTGGGTATCAAGATCCGCCCGGACGTGGTCGAGGACGAGTTGAGTACGATCATCGGACGTACGGTCAGATCGGTGGTCCGGCTGTCCGGGGGCTTCGATCTCACCACACCCGCCGGCCGCAGCTGGCTGTCCGTCCTGGAGCTTCTCCTGGCCGAACTCGCCGACCCGGACCGTCTCGCACGGGTGTCCAGGTCACATCGCGAGCAGCTCGAACGTCTCCTGATCAGCAGCCTGTTGCGGGCGCAGGGGCATGACTTCTCCGCGGACGTCCGGGCAGAAGCCATGCCGGCGCGATGGCGTGCCGTGAAGCGAGTTGTCGACGCCATTCAGGAGTTCCCGGAACGGCCGTGGTCGCTGAACGACCTGGCCGAACTGGCGGGGGTCAGCGGCCGTCGGCTGCAGCAGGGGTTCAACGCGCAGGTCGGTGTGCCGCCGATGAGGTATCTGCAGGACGTACGGCTCGAGCGGGTGCACCGCGACCTTCTCGACGGCGCCGAACAAGTCAGCGAACTGTCTCTGCGCTGGGGCTTCACGCATTCCGGCCGATTCGCCGGCGCCTACCGGGCGCGCTACGGGGAAACACCGTCCGAGACCCGTCGGCGCGTACAGTCCGTTCTGCCATGACAGGACGCCAGGCCGCTTAGAACTCCTAACAGAATGTTCCAACTTGCCTTGGAATATGGGCGCGTGATGGTGCGTTGGCCAGCACATGAGGAGGGGTGAGCAGCTGCCGTGGATCGTGTCGGACGAGCTGTGGGCGCGGATCGAGCCGTTGCTGCCGATCGTGCCGCGGCGTGCGGATCACCCGGGGCGCAAGCGCCTGGACGACCGCAAGGTGCTGTCGGGCATCCTGTTCGTGCTCTACACCGGGATTCCGTGGGAGTTCCTGCCCCAGGAACTGGGCTTCGGCTCGGGGATGACCTGCTGGCGACGCCTGCGTGACTGGAACGACGCGGGTGTCTGGCAGCGTCTGCACGAGTCGCTGCTGGCCGAGCTGCATGCCGCCGGCGCGCTGGACTGGTCCAGGGCGGTGATCGACGGCTCCCACGTGCGAGCCATGAAGGGCGGCCCAAAACCGGACCGAGCCCGGTCGACCGTACCCGAACAGGCTCCAAGCATCATCTGATCACCGAAGCGCACGGCATCCCGCTGGCGGTGTCACTGACCGGCGGCAACCGCAACGACGTCACCCAGCTCATGCCCTTGATCGAGGCAGTTCCGCCGGTGCGGGGCCGACGCGGACGGCCCCGCCGACGGCCGGACACCCTGTACGCCGACCGCGGCTACGACCACGACAAGTACCGCAAGCAGGTCCGGACCGCCGGAATCACCCCGGTCATCGCACGGCGCGGCACCGAACACGGATCAGGTCTGGGCGTCCACCGGTGGGTGGTCGAGCAGAGCTTCGCGCTGCTGCACTGGTTCCGCCGGTTACGCATCCGCTGGGAGATCCGCGACGACATCCACGAAGCCTTCCTGACGCTCGGATGCGCCCTCATCTGCTGGCGGCGATTGCGCGCTCTGGCCAGCGATGCCGTGGGTTAGTCAGTCGCCCCCAGTCGGTTGAGGACCTCCCCAGAGGTGAAGCTCCAGCCGACCAGGCGCGGTCCACTCCAATTGACGCCGATCAGGAGTCCATCCCGTGCGGCGTCGGGCAGTACGTGCTCGCACCAGGTGTCCAAGGGCATGGATCCAACGCGTAGCCCATGCCCCCAGATCTTCGCCGCCCGTCGGGCGCGGGCCGAGGTCGACCAGAACGGAAGACTTCGCGCGCCGTCCGCAGAGAGGTGAGTCGGGCTGCCCTCGTCACCCCGCACGAGCCAGACCACTCGGCTTTGGCGAACATCTCGGAAGAAGGCTGCCGCTTGCGAACCGCTCTGACTCATGGCCACCGAGCCTACCGATCCCTGCCACTCATTTCGTTAGGAGTTCTTAGGCCTCCACCGGCCACGCATGTCAGACTCCCTCACGACCGGACTCGTGCAGGAACCTATCGCTCGCGCCAGGGCCGCCCGAGCACTTGCCGCAGACGACGAACACCCAGTTCGCGGTCGGCGTCCATCTGCTCACCCTGCTGGCCGCCCGACCCGGCGAGTGGCGGGACTCGCAGTCCCTCGCCTTCAGCCC
>NZ_JBEXXQ010000091.1:0-24717 GCF_040630525.1 Streptomyces sp. NPDC005799 | reverse complement strand
GCGGCGTCACGCGACGGCCCGTCCTCCAACGGCGGAGGACATTACGGGCGAACAGCCGCACTGATCAGCGACCGAAACCCGCTGAAGAATCGAGGCTAATCATCCGATGTATCGTGCGCTGGAGTGTAGAGCCGCGAATCGGAGAGGTCAATGGATAAAGAAGGGAGGCGGAGAGATACGCGAGACCCTGGCGCTCATAATCAGTCACATTCATATCAGTGGTTCGCGATACGGTACATTCATCCGATCTTTAGGCTCTCGGAGGATTGGCTGCTCATCAGCGCTGAGGGCGCTTCCCGCCGACGGCCGACTCGGGCGGAAGTGGCGGAAGCGATAGCGGCGGAGGGCGCGGGCCAGTGCGACGCTGCTCCCTTCCGGAGATGAAGTGCTGGACGCCGAATGCGATCAGGGCGTGAGCAGCAGGTGGCTTTTTCTGGTCCAACATGCCAAAGCGCATTCCGTACAGTAAGGTTCGGCGCTGCGTGCGGGCAGCAGTGTGGTGGGCAAGCGCAGCATCAGGCGCCGCGAGCCTCAGTTGGCGAAGTGCAGGTGGGCGTCGTACAGATGCTTCATCAGTTTGCGCTCATCACCGTGTGGTTGCCTGGCGCCGACGGTGCCAGGCAACCACACGGCAGTGTCATTACCTGCGGCGTCCCGCTTCACTGCCAGCACCCGGTGAAAGGCCAGGTGGCAGCGGACTCCTGCTGGAGTACTGACCGGGTCGGTCAGCCGCCGATTGCGTTGAAGGTGCGGGAGTAGGCGAATCCCGTTGCCTTGTCGTAGTCGTGCAGTTCCCAGAAGGAGAGTTCCTGTACGCCGTTCGAGGCGGCGAAGCGTTCGAGTTTCTTGGCGTCGGACTGGGAGAACACCTCGTTGTCGTCGTTGCGTCCCGCGATCGGTGTCAGGCCCATTCTGGCGTATGCGGCGGTCTTCGAGATCCCGTACAGGCTGGCCAGTTGACCCGATGTGGCACGGGCCGCGGACTGGGCGTCGTTCAGGGCGTTCTCGCCATCGCCGAAGTCCATCGTCATGAGGTTGACGACGCTGACGTTCACACCCCGGTTCTGTGCATCCCGCAGTACGCCCAGTTCCCGGGAAGGCAGACCGTCGGGGTCCACGGCGAGCGTGTAGTCGACCTGGACGGATGGGTTCTCGGACTGCAGAGCGGCGAGCGCTTTGTTGCGCCGGGTGTTGGCGGCGGCGTCGCCCAGCACATCGCCTTCGATGTCGAAGTCGAGCCGTGTGATGCCGTAGGTCTTCACCACGTTCTCGTAGGCCGCGGTGAGTGAGGAGACCGAGGTGCAGGTCTGAGCCAATTCGCCGCCCGATTCGCCGCCGAAGGAGACGATGACGTCACCGCCTGCTTGCTTGAGTGCCTTCACCTGGGAGGTGAACGCGCCCACGGAGGAATCGTCTGCCTCCCACTTGGGCGTGCATCCGGACCGCGGGATCAGGAACGCGAGGGTGTAGTCCTTCACTCCGGTGGCCCTCATGTCGGCGGACATGTCTCCCGCGTCCGCTCCCGTGATCTGCAGGTAGGGAGCTGCGTAGTGATCCGAGAACGGGCTCGCGGCCTGAGCCGTACCGATGCCGCTCAGTGCGGTGGTGGTGACAGCAACCGGGAGTGCTGCCACCATGCCGAACTTGCAAAGCAGTTTCATGGATGCCTTCCGAAGGGGGCCGGCAGACCGTGGTGGGGGCGGGACATGCCAGATCTCCAGCACCGTTGGCCGGGGACTGGGTGTTCCCTACAAAGCACGGTGATTGCGGGCCCGAGTGATTGTGGATGAGGGACGGCGGACGGCGGCGGGTGCTCAGCGATGTTGCCCGACATGACTGCGCAGCCGGTCCGTCGGCCCACATCCTTTCCCAACTGCGACCGCATGGAATGCAACGTTCCCGGCTGGATCCCGCACCCAGACGTCGGGAGACCTGTGCGGATTCATGATTGCGTACTGTTCCTTAAGCGAACCTCAAGCAGACGGTAAGGCGAGCTTTCGTGAACGCGCCTATGTGGCCAGCCAGTTGAGAGGCCCTGGTCGCCATCGCCCGATCGATCCTGGTGATCGTCTGGCATCTCATCAACGACCCCACCGCCCGCTTCGCAGACCTCGGCCCGGACTGGCACACCCGACGTCTCGATCCCGAACGCCGCACCCGTGAGCTACTGCGACAGCTCAAGGACCTCGGGCACTACATCCCCATCACCCCGGCAGCCGCCTGACGAGCACCCCAACCCGACAGCCACTGCCCTCAGCACCCAGGCCTGCCCGAACAGCCGCTCCGCCATCACCCGGTCGAATGGGTAGTCCCGCATGAGTAGCGTGCCCCCTCGCACTGCCCCCATACGTCCGCCGAGACGAAGTCGCGCGGGTCCCGCGTGACCTGGTACTCCTCGCGGGGCTTTTCCACGATGATCGGTGTTGCCATGGTGCCCTCCGGTTTCTCGGATTGCGTGGCGCTACCTGCCCGGCTGCCGGGATTGACGGCCGGCGTCCCCCTGCACGGCCGGGTCCGGGGCCGTGCAGGGGGAGTTGGTGGCTCGGCACGGAGAGGGGTTCTCCACGACGGGGGCCGAGTGGGGCGGGCCTCCCCGTGCCAGGGGACGGGTTGTCGTCTCAGCAGCCGGAGATGGTGCCTGCGGTCAGCTCGTCGGCGGTCTTGGCCAGGAGTGCGCTGTTCGTTTCGGTGTCGGCTTCGGCTCGGCGGGCACAGCGGCGGGTATGCCCTCGGGTGCGGTCATGGCTGCCTCGTTGAGTGAGTCGGGGTGTGGCTGTTCATGGACCTGAGTTCGGGCGCCGGAGTGTCGGGGTGACGACTACTGGCTGATGTGGTGTGACGCTAGCGGCAGTAAGTCTCTTCACGCAACTAACCAGTGCCGGTGGGCGCACTGTCTGGTGATCGTCGGTAATCGAGGTCCGCGACGCTATCGAGACGCTCCGGGCCGCATACGCTTTCAAGCCGCGTGCGTGGTCGAACCGTGTGCGGTCGTCCCCGATCTCGGCGAGGACCCGGGCTCCGAGCTGGTGCCGAGCCCGGGGAAGCTCAGGATCACGTCAGCGTCAGGGTGCCGGGGGAACGCCAGTACTGATCGCCTCGATGTGGACGGGCCGGCCGGGCGTTGTCAGGGGGAGGCGCCCTGCCGGCCGTCGGAAGGGCCGCCTCAGGGGGAGGCGGGGCTGTCGTCACCGGTGGTGACGAACACTCGGACGTCCCAGGCGCCGAGGTCCAGCGCCGTGCCGACGGGGACGGACGCACCGTCGAGAACGTCGGTCAACTCCCAAGGAGCCGTGACCCGGGCGGGCTCCCAGCTCCAGTTGTGGATCACCTGGACGCGGCGGCCGTCCGCGGACGTACCGGTGGTTGCGGTGACGGACGCCGGGAGGTCCTGCCAACCGCTGCGCGCGACAGGCGCCAGCCAGTGGGCCAGGGCCCGGGCGAGGCTCCGTCCGGGAACCGTGCCGACGCAGGTGACCCGGCCCGCGCCGTGGCGGCGGGTGGTGGCGGCGGGCCAGCGGCCGAAGTGAGGGTGGTCGTACGCGGCGAGCACCTCGGCGTCGCTGGCGGTGAGCCCGTCGAGCCATCGGGTCGCCGTCGCGTCCTCGGCGAGTCGCAGCGGACCGCCCTCCGCCGCGCGGACCGGCACCTCGCGCGGCAGGTTGCTGAACTCCTCGTACGTCACGCCCGCGGCCTCCACCAGGCGTCCGGGAGCTGGCTCGTGCCGCGCCCGGGCCTCGTGGTCGGCGTAGGCCGTACGGGGGCCGAGGACCAGGTGGCCGCCCGCCTGGGCGTAGGCCGCGAGCCAGTCCACTGTGCCGTCGTGGGCGGTGTAGAGGGCAGGGACCACCAGGACCGGATGGCGTCGTGCGGCCTCTTCCGGCGCCATGCCCTCCCGTTCACCGCTCGGGTCGTGCAACTGCCTGGCGTGTACGAGGCGCACCTGGCGGTCGGCGTCGAAGGCACCGCGGTAGAAGGGGTCGAAGATGCGGTGGTAGGCGGCGGGGTCCGGTTCGCCGTCCGGCTTCGACAGCGGCGGGTACTTCTGCATCAGCCACTTGCTGGGCGTCGAGTACACCATGGTGATGTCGGCGTCCGGTTCGAGCCCCGCGACGAGCGGGCCGGCCTTGTCGAACTCCGCGCCGAGACGGGCGATCTCGGCGTACGCGCGGCCCGGCCGGCCGGAGTGCGGAAGGACGCCGCCCCAATAGGTCTCGGCCCCGAAGCGCAGGGTCTGCCACTGCCAGTACTCGATCATCCGGGCGCCGCGCGCGACGTGCGCCCAGGCGGCCTGCCGCCACTGTCCGTCGTAGCCGGGCCGGTTGTCCCACGCGAAGCCGATGCTCTGGGCGTTGGTCTCGGTGACCAGGAACGGCTCCTGGCGAGAGGAGAACATCCAGTCCGCGGTCTGGTACATCGACCACACCCCGGTGGTCTTCCAGATCTGCTCGTGGTCGTCCGGCGTGGGGTCAGGCAGCAGCAGGCCGTCCTGCATGTCGTAGTACGGGTTGCCGGAGGCGATGTCGAGGCGGTCCGACAGTTCGTCGTCCTCCACCCCGTTGCGGGTGTAGGAGATGCAGGTGGTGACGAACTGCCCGGGGCGGGTGTACTCACGCACGATGTCGGCCTGCCAGCCGATGAACTCGGTGACCTGGCGGGCCTGGAACTCCCGCCAGGCGACGTCGTACTGGGGCTGCGTGTTGCCGTCCGGGGTCCACAGGTCGGCCCAGGTCGACAGCCGGTGCGACCAGTAGACCAGGCCCCATTCACGGTTGAGGGTCTCGACGTCGCCGTACTTCTCGCGCAGGTGGTCGACGAACCGCTGGAAGACACCGTGGTTGTGCAGCAGGTGCGGGCCCGGCTCGTTGTCCACCTGCCAGCCGATGATCGCCGGGTGGTCGGCGTACCGGGCGACGATCTTCCGGATCACCCGCTCGGCGTGGAACCGGAACGCCGGGTGGGTGATGTCCACTTCCTGGCGTACGCCCCAGCTGAGGCGCTGTCCGGTGGCGTTCTCGCCGGTGATCTCCGGGTACTGGCGGGCCAGCCATGGCGGCACGGCGTACGTCGGCGTGCCGAGGATGACGGAGATGCCGCGTTCATGGGCGCCGTCCAGGACCGGCTGGAGCCAGTCGAGGTCGAACCGTCCGTTCTCCGGCTCCCAGGTCGACCAGACCGACTCACCGACCCGGATGACGGTGAAGTGCGCGTCGACCATGAGGTCGAGGTCGGCCTTGAGCTGTTCGTCGGCCCGGATGCCGCCGTAGGCGGGCGTGTACTCGTGGTAGTACGCGGCGCCGAACAGTACACGGGAGGGCAGGACCGCCATCGGGGAACCTCCAGTTGTGAGGGTGGGATGTGAACGCGCAAGCGCGCGTCACTGATTGACGTCGCCGGTGGCCAGACCGCTCTGTCGGTATCGCTGGAGCATCAGGAAGGCCACGACGAGGGGGACGACCGAGATCAGCGAGCCGGTCACCAAGAGGGGAAGCGCGTCACTGCTGGCGCCCGACCCGCCGTTCCGGGTTTGGTCGGCCCAGCGGGCGAGCCCGACCGTGATCGGGTACAGCTCGGGGTCGTTGAGCATGATCAGCGGCAGCGTCCTGGCCCCGGCCGACGGCCGTGAGGTCCCCTTGGCCATCGACATGACTGGCGGCGAACCTGCCTTGCTGCTCACGCTGCTTGTCAATCACGGCAGGAGATCCTCTGTATGCCCGGTCGGCTGGCCAACCGGGCCCGCAACGGCTACCGCGGTGAGGGCAGGACCGACGTCCGCGACGCTCACGTGATCGCCGACCAGGCCAGGTTGCGCCGCGACCTGCGGCGCATCCACCCCGGCGACGAGGCCACGACGGAACTCACGCGGCTCACTGGACGCCGCGCCGACCTGGTCGAGGACCGCACCCGCGTGGTCGACCGCCTTCGCGGCTGACCGGTTCGGTCGCGTCGTCCACGACCCTGATCAAGCGGTGAGCAGACGGTCCAACGCCGGACGGACGCACAGTACGGCCGGTCGGGCGGCGCGGCCACGCGCTACCAGGAGGCCAGTGAGCCGTCCCTGTTGCGCCAGACCGGGTTGCGCCAGCGGTGGCCGCGTTCGGCGGCGGCCCGGACGGCGTCCTCGTCGATGGTGATGCCGAGACCGGGCGCGGTCGGTCGGTCGATGTAGCCGTCGCGGAACGTGAAGGGCGTGGTGTCCGCGAGGTAGCCCAGCAGTCCGCTGCTGTCGCCGTAGCCGATGCCCAACGCCTGTTCCTGGATGAGGAAGTTGGGGATCGCGAAGTCGAGCTGGAGGCTGGCCGCGAGCGCGATGGGCCCGAGCGGGCAGTGCGGGGCGACCACGACGTCGTACGCCTCGGCCATCGCGGCGACCCGCCGGGACTCGGAGATCCCGCCGGCGTGGCTGATGTCGGGCTGGGCCACGGCGAGCCCGTCGGCGAGCACCGAGCGGAAGTCCCAGCGGGAGTAGAGCCGTTCACCGGTGGCGATGGGGATGGACGTGGAGCGCGCGACGGCGCCGAGGTCCTGGGTGAACTCCGGCAGCACCGGCTCTTCGACGAAGAGCGGCAGGAGCGGTTCCAGGAGGGGCAGGACACGGCGGGACATCGCTCCGCTGAAGCGGCCGTGGAAGTCGAGCGCGAAGTCGCGGTCCGGGCCGATGGCCTCGCGTACCGTGGCGGCACTGTCCACGATGGCGTTGATCGCCGCGGGCGTGGCGAGCGGCTCCAGCTGACCGCAGGGGTTGAGCTTGACGGCTGTCATGCCCTTGGCGACCTGTGCGGCCGCCGACTCGGCGAGTTCCTCGAGGGTTTCGCCCCCGACCCAGCCGTAGACCCGCACCCGGTCGCGCACGTGGCCGCCGAGGAGCTGGTGGACGGGGACGCCGTAGGTCTTCCCCGCGATGTCCCACAGGGCCTGGTCGATGCCGGCCAGGGCGCTGTTCAGGACGACACCGCCGCGGTAGAAGCCGCTCTTGGCGAGCACCTGCCAGTGTTCCTCGATGCGGGCCGGGTCCTGTCCGATGAGGTAGTCGAACATCTCCTCGACACAGCGGGCGACTGTGTGTGCCTTGCCCTCGACTATGGGCTCGCCCCAGCCGGAGATGCCCTCGTCGGTGTCGACGCGGAGGAAGAGCCAGCGCGGTTCGACGAGGAAGAGCTCGTATCCAGTGATCTTCATGGGGTGGTTCTCCGGGGTCTGGTTCTGTGCGGGGTGCGGCCGGGTGAGCCGGCGGCGCGTGGGGCGGTCGACGTGGTGGTGGGGGAGCGCGGCGCCCTGCCGTTCATGGCGGGACCGGGCCGTCAGTCGCCGGGCAGGCGAGTTCGGCTGTCTACTCCTGGGAACTGATGCTGCGGCCGCCGTCCACGACCAGGTTCTGGCCGGTGACGAAGGAGGCGTCCTCGGAGGCGAGGAAGGCCACGGCGGCGGCGATGTCCTCGGGCACGCCGAGCCGTCCGACGGGCGTGCGCGCGGCGGTCCGCGCCTTGTACTCCTCAGGCACCTCGGACCACAGGGCGGTCACCACGGCTCCTGGCAGGACCGAGTTGAACCTGATCTGGCCTCCGTACTCGACGGCCAGCTGGCGTACGAGGGCGTCGATCCCGCCCTTGGCCGCCGCGTACGCGGGGAAACCCCTGAAACCGATGGCCGCGTGCACGGACGAGGTGATCACCACCGCGCCCCCGGCCGTCCTGAGGAGGGGTACCGCGGCCCGGACGCCGTAGAACACCGAGTCGAGGCAGAGCCGCAGTTGGTCGTGCCAGGCGCCGTCGTTGAGTTCGTGTGCCGCTCCGGGGAGGTTGCGGCCGGCGTTGAGGTGGAGCACGTCGAGGTGTCCGGTCCAGGACTCGGCTGCGGCGACGGCCGCCGCCCAGTCCGCCGGCGAGGTGACGTCGAGGGGCCGGTCGTGCGCCCGTCCTCCACCCTCCTGGATTTCCCCGGCGACGCGCCGGGCACCCTCGGCGTCGACGTCTGTGACGAGGACGGACGCTCCTTCGGCCGCCAGCCGGCGGGCGGTGGCCGCCCCGATGCCGGAGGCCGCCGCGGTGAGCAGGGCGGTACGGCCGGTGAAACGCGCCGGTGAGCCGACGGAGGTCATGGCGTTCCTCCAGGTCCTGCCGGTCTGGTCGTGGAGCCGCGCAGTACCAGTCGGGGCTCGGTCGGTACGACGACGTCTCCCGGCGGCCTGCCCTCGATGGTGGCCACCAGGGCGTCCACGGCAGCGATCCCCAGCTCGTACAGGGGCATCGCGACGGTGGTGAGCGGAGGATGAAGGTACGCCGCCACGGGCAGGTCGTCGTTGCCGACCACGGAGACGTCCTCCGGGATCCTGAGGCCGAGATCCCTGATCGCGGCTATGGCTCCTATCGCCTGGGCAAGTGAGCTGGTGTACAGCGCGGTGACTGGTGGCCGCCCGCTGCCGTCGACCGGGAGCAGCAGTTCTCGCGCCGCGGAACCGCCGCCGTCCTCGGTGAAGTCCCCGGACGCGACTGGGGCCGCTTCCAGGCCCAGCGCGTCGGCGTGGCGCCGGAACGCCTCCTTGCGGACCTCGCTGGGGGTGATCCCCGGCGGACCCGAGATGTGGCCGATCGCGCGGTGACCGAGGCCGTACAGGTGATCGAGGGCGGTCACGCTGGAGCGGGCGACGTCCATCGTGACGTTGCGGCCGGAACCCGCGACCGAGCGGTTGAGGAAGACGTGGGGGACCGCATTGCCGTTCAGCGCGTCCAGAAGAGGGTGGCCGGGGCGGGCCGAGGCGATGAGCAGCCCGTCGACCCTGCCTTCCTGGACGAGGTCGTGGAAGGACTCGTCGGCCTCCTGTCCGTCGAAGTCCTCCGCCAGCAGGGACAGGTAGCCCAGTTCGCGGGCCCGCTGGTAGGCGCCGCGGGCGATGGTGACGTAGGTGGGGTTGCCGAGGGCGGGGACCAGTAGGGCCAGCGCGTGGGTGCTGGCGCCGGCCAGGGCCCGGGCCCCGGAGTGCGGCCGGTATCCGAGCATCTCGGCGGCCTCGTGGACGCGCCGACGCGTCTCCGGTCGTACGGACAGGTCCTGACGCCCGTTGAGCACCTTCGACACGGTTGCCTTGGAGACACCGGCTGCGTCTGCCACATCCACCAGCCTGGCCCTGACGGGCTGTTCCGGCACCTGATTCCCCTCTCGCGGAGTGACCTGTTCTGACCCCTTGACACCTTCTGGCGATGCAACCTAACGTTCGCGAAAGTTTCAGTCAACCGGTTTCCCTGGACGGGAATAAGCCATCTGTCCGGGCAGAGCCTAAGAAACCGCCTATATCGAACACGGCAGGATGTCGGCCACAGCTGACGTTCAGTCAACTGAGCATCACTGGCCGGTTGACGTCGGTGCAGCACCCTCACGCACCCCGGCTGTGCTCCCAGTCGTCCTCTGCGGCAGCCCCTCATGCCGCCACGCAGTCGCCGCACGTCCCGCACCGCTGTACGTCTCGCATCGGCCGTACGCGACGCCGCGGTCGGCCGTGCACGCATCCACGTACCTCCCGTTTCGGCGCATGTCCGCACCCGCGTACGTCCCGCGCTCACCCTCGTTCCGCTCGAAAGGCCCATCAGCATGCCCATGCCGACGACCTCCCTCGACAGACGGCGCTTCCTCGCCGTCTCCGCCGGCGCCGCGCTCGGCGCGTCCGCGCTGTCCGCCTGCGCCACCTCCGTCAACAGCGGCGACGCGAGCACGTCCAAGACGACGCTCACCGTGATGTCGGTCGACAACGAGATGGACAAGAAGACCATCCAGGCCGCCGAGAAGGCGCTCGGTGTCAAGATCACGTACGTTCGCTTCGACCAGACCAAGCTGAACGCCATGCTGGCGGCCAAGAACCCGCCGGACCTGGTGCGGGGCCTGGGCGCCGTGGACACGCCGTATTTCGCCGCACGCGAGCTGATGGAGAACCTGGACCCGTACTTCGCCAAGAGTTCGGTCCTCACGCCCTCCGACCTCGACCCCGTCAACGACGTGTGGCGCTTCGACGGCCACCAGCAGGGTGCGGGACCCCGGTACGGCATGGCGAAGGACTACTCGCAGGACCAAATGTTCTGGTATCGCACCGACCTGTTCGACGCCGCGAAGATAGACCACCCGAGCGCGACCGAGCCGCTGTCCTACGACGAGTGGCTGGATCTCGGCAAGCGGCTGGTCAAGCGACGGCTCGGCAAGGTCAAGGTGTACGGACTGAGCGCCACCGCACTCGGCAACTTCTCCCCGCTCATGGGGATGACCGCCTCGGCCGGCGGCAGCCTGTTCGCCGAGGACCTGGCTTCCGTGGACTTCTCCTCGCCCGAGGCGCTCAAGGCACTCACGTGGCTGATCGAGTACACCAAGGCCGACATCGGCCCGAACCTCGTCAACCCCAACCCGGACGGCTGGGACTGGCCCGCCTACCAGGCGGGGCGGATGGCGATGGCCGGTGACGGCTACTGGTTCGGCGGGGCGATCAGCGGGGACCCCAAGGCCCCCGAGGTCTCCCGGTTCGCCCCCGCGCCCCAGTTCGGTGCCACCCGTATCAGCCCCAGCTTCGGTGCCACCGGCTACTGGATTCCCAAGAGTGCCAAGAACAAGGACGCGGCCTGGAAGTTCTTCGAGTGGTACTTCGCGGGCCAGCCCGCCAAGGACCGGGCGAGCGGCGGGTGGGGCATTCCCACCCTGAAGTCGCTGCGCTCCCAGATGCCGCAGGGCACCGCCTTCCAGAAGCAGGCGTTCGAGGTGCAGCAACGGGAGCTCGACCACTTCAAGGTGCTCACGTTCACCCCCTATGTGCAGCTGGCCGCCCTGGACGCGACGCTCAACCAGACGCTGCCGCAGATGGTCAAATCGGGCGCTTCGGCGGGCAAGGTGGCCGACAAGCTGAACTCCCTGATGAACGACCAGATCACCAAGGGCAAGCAGGTTCTGGGATGAGCGGCGCCGGTCAGCTCACCGCGCCGGCCTCAGCGCCGGCCCCCCGGGCGGTAACCGCCCGGGGGGCCGGGCGGCCGGGCAGCCGGTCCGGCTCGCTCAAACGGCGCAGAACCCTGTCGTTCTACGTGTTCACCGGCCCCTGGATGTTGGGTTTCCTGGCCTTGACCGCGTTCCCGCTGGGTTACGCGCTGTGGCTGAGCTTCACCAACTCCGACGGGCTCTCCCCGCACCCCCGCTTCGTAGGCCTGGCCAACTACCGGGAGGTATTCACCGACCAGGCCACGCTGGACTCCCTGGCCCGCACCGGGCTGTTCACCGCGCTGACGGTGCCGCTGACGATCGCCGCGGGACTCGTCCTGGCGGTGCTGGTGAACCAGCCGTTGCGCGGCCGCGGGATGTTCCGCACCCTGCTCTACCTGCCGGCCGTGATGCCACCGGTCGGGGCGGGCCTCACCTTCAAGCTGATCTTCGACCGTGACTCGGGTGCGGCCAACGGCATCCTGGACGCCCTCGGCATCGACGGGGTGTCCTGGCTGACCGATCCCTACGCCCGCTGGGTGCTGATCGTGCTGACCATGTGGGGCGCGGGCAACATCATGATCATCTCCTTGGCGGGGCTGCAGGATATCCCCAAGGAAGTCCTCGAAGCGGCCAGGGTGGACGGGGCGAACCCCTGGCAGTCCTTCACCCGGATCACCCTGCCACTGCTGTCCCCGGTGCTGTTCTTCCAGGTCGTCACAGGAATCATCGCGGCGCTGCAGAGCTTCGCGCCCCTGTTCATCTCGCTCAACGCCAGCCCGCAGGGCATGGCGTCCGTACCCCAGGGCAACTTCTTTTTCATGATGCACGTCCTCACCCAGTACTTCGCCGACGGCCGCTACGGCTACGCCTCGGCCCTGTTGTGGGTGCTCTTCGCGATCATCATGCTGCTCACCGCCCTCGTCTTCCGGCTGAGCAGGAGCGTGGTCTTCTACTCGGTGGAGCCGGAACCCGCCGGGAAGCAGCCGCGCACGTTGGGAGGCAAGTGATGGTGCTTCGCCGGCGCAGCGCGCTGTACATCCTCATGGTGGGGCTCGTCGTGCTCTTCCTCAGCCCCTTCGGCTGGCTCCTGATCACCGCCCTGAAGGACCCCTCGGAGCTGCAGGCCCTGCCCATCCACTGGTGGCCGCACCAACCGAGCCTGGACAACTTCCGGCAGGCGCTGTCCCTCTGGCCGTACCTGGGCTACGCCCGCAACTCCCTGATGATCTCCACGATCTACGCCGTGCTGGCGTCACTCGCCTCCGCCTGGGCCGGCTACGGCTTCGCCCGGCTGGAGGCACCGGGCAAACGGGTCATCTTCGGCGTGCTGATGTCGACGATGATGCTGCCGCAGATCATCACCCTGGTCCCGACCTACCTGCTGTTCGGCAAGATCGGCCTGCTCAACACCTACATGCCGTGGGTGCTGTGGGGGCTGTGCGGCGCCCCCTACCTGATCTTCCTGTTCCGGCAGTTCTTCGCGAACATGCCGAAGGAACTGGAGGAGGCGGCCATCATCGACGGCTGCGGGCAGATCCGCATCTTCTGGCGGATCTTCCTCCCCCAGTCCTGGCCGGTCATCGCCACCAGCCTGATCCTGTCCTTCAGCTGGACCTGGGGTGACTGGATCGCGCCCGCCATGCTCCTGGACGACGACCGCACCACCCTCGCCGTCCGGCTCGCCAAGGGCTACATCAACGAGCACGGCGCCTTGATGAACAACCTCGTCGCGGCGGGCACCGTGATGTACATCGTCCCCGTGCTCGCGCTCTTCCTGATCATGCAGCGCGGATTCGTCTCCAGCGCCGCCACGTCCGGACTGAAGTGACCGAAGTCCGGGACGGAACCGGACAGCGAACCATCACTCAGCCGACCCCCTCGTAAAGGAATCCCATGACCGACACCCAGGGCGCCGACACGTCCCCCACGGCGGTGGGGTGATGGAACGTCCGCCCATCACCCCGCAACTCGGCCGGACCCGGGTCATGGCGATCCTCCGGTCCGCCGACGCCTCCGGGCTGCCCGCCGTGGCCAGGGCCCTCGCAGACGGCGGCATCGTGTGCCTCGAGGTCACCCTCACCGCCCCAGGCGCACTCGACGCCCTGGCACGCATCAGGGACGAGCTCGGCCCGGAGGTGGCCGTCGGCGCCGGCACGGTGCTGACTAGCGGACAGGCCAGGGACGCGCTGGCTGCCGGAGCCGGATTCCTAGTGTCCCCGGTCGTGGACGCGGAGTTGATCCGACGCACCGCGCAGAGCGGCACCCCCTGCTACCCGGGCGCCTGGACGCCGACCGAGGTGCACACCGCCTGGCAGGCCGGCGCCGCGGCGGTCAAGCTCTTCCCCGCCTGCACCGGCGGCCCCGCCCATCTGAGCCAACTGCGCGCGCCCCTGCCGCAGATACCGCTGTTGGCGGTCGGAGGCGTGGAGATCACCCACGTCCGGGACTACCTCGACGCCGGAGCCTGCGCCGTGGGTGTCGGTTCCCCGCTGCTGCGAGGCGCTGACCGGGACCCGAGTGGCACGGCACTCGGCGCACTGACCGACAGGGCACGGACTCTCCTCGAAGCGGCCGGGTCTCCTTCCCCGGCTTCGGAGGCCGTCCGATGAACAGCCCTGACACACAGCCCTACCTCGTGACGGTCGGCGAGACCCTCGCCGCCCTGTCGGCGTCACGGCCCGGCCCTCTCGCTCTGGGCGCCGACCTACGCCTCGACGTCGCCGGGGCCGAGTCGAACGTCGCCGTCGGCGTCTGCCGGCTCGGTGGATCCGCCACCTGGATCAGCCGTGTCGGCGACGACGCCCTCGGCGATCTCGTCCTGCGTGAGCTGCGGGCGGAAGGCGTCACCACCGTCACGTCCCGCGACCCGGCACCCACCGCCCTGCTCCTGAAGGAACGCCGCACCTCCACCCGCAGCCGTACGCGCTACTACCGCACCCACACGGCCGGGGCCCGTCTCAGCGCCGACGACATCCCCGAGCACGTCGTCGCGCGGGCCACGGTCCTGCACATCAGCGGCATCACCCCCGCGCTCGGGGACGGGCCCGCCGCGGCCGTCACCCGGGCCGTGGACATCGCCGCCGACGCCGGGGTGACCGTCTCCCTGGACGTTAACTTCCGCTCCCTGCTGTGGAGCGAGGACGAGGCCCGGCGCACCCTGCTGCCCCTGCTGCGCAGGAGCGACCTGGTCTTCGCCGGAGCGCACGAGGCGGAGTTGGTCGTGTCCGGTGCCGACGGGCCGGAGGAACTCGCCAAGGGCATCTGCGACCTCGGACCGGACGGTGCCGTGATCAAGATGGGCGCCGACGGGGCGTACGCCCTCCTCGACGGAGGGGCCTACCGGCAACCGGCGGTACCGGTCAGCGTCCACGACTCGGTGGGCGCGGGAGACGCGTTCGCCGCCGGGTACCTCGCCGAACTCCTCGCGGGCGAGCCTCCGGAACGGCGGCTGCGAACGGCGGCCCTGCTCGGCGCCTTCGCGGTGAGCACCGCCGGCGACTGGGCGGGCCTGCCCAGGCGCTCCGAACTCGGGCTGCTCGACCACCACGACGACATCGTCCGCTGAGACCTCATTCTCCGCACCACCTCAAGCGACTTCCAGGACCACCCATGCTCCCAAGCCTCTCCAGCGGCGCGATCCGTGTCCTCACCGGTTCCCACACCCCGGACTCCGGCGGCGACGGTCCCGGCGTCTCGGCCCTGCTGCTCGATCCCACGACCGGCCACCTGGCGTACGACGACGAGGTGAAGCCGCTGCCCGTCAGCGGGGCCTCCTTCCTGGCGGCCCACCCGTCTCTCGACGTCGTCTACAGCACGAACGAGACAGAGGCGGGAACCGTCAGCGCCTTCGCCCTTGACGGCGAGGGCACCATGACCCCGCTGGGCGACCCGGTCAGCGGCGGCGGGGCGAACCCCTGTCACCTCACCGTCCACCCGGGCGGGGAGTGGCTGCTGACCGCGAACTACGGCAGCGACACCGCGCCCGGCACCGTGGCGGTGCACCGGATCGACGCGGACGGACGGCTGCTGGAACCGGCCGACCTCGTCGTCCACCAGGGGGCCGGGCCGGTCACCGGACGCCAGGAGGGCAGCCACGCCCATCAGGTCCTGCTCGACCCGGCGGGCCGTTTCGTACTGGCCACCGACCTCGGGGCGGACGCCGTGTTCACCTACCGGCTCGACACCCGTACCGGACACCTGGAGCGGGTGGCGGTGAACCGGCTGCGGGCAGGTTCCGGTCCCCGCCACCTCGCCTTCGCCCCCGGCGGTGACGTGGTCTTCAGCGCGGACGAGCTGTCCTCGACCGTCACGTGCCACCGCTACGACGCCACCCGCGGCACCCTGACGGCTCTGTCCTCCGTACCCGCCACGACCGTCACGGGCGTCACCAACCAGCCCGGCGGAATCGTCGCCGGCGGACGCCACGTGTGGGTGACCAACCGGGGCGCGGACACGGTTGCCGCGTTCCATCTGGCCGGTACCACCCTGGAGCCGGCCGGCGAGTTCCCCGCCGGCGGCACCTGGCCCCGCGGCCTCACCCTGGCGGCCGGCCACCTCCTCGTCGCGAACCAGCACAGCGGTGACCTCACCGTCCTACGGGTGTCGGACGACGGAACCCTCCACCCGCCGCACCCGGCGCTCTCCGCGCCCTCCGTGGTCTGCGCGCTGGCGCTCTGATCCCTCCTCATACCGCTCGTGGTTCGAAAGGCAGTCATGTCCCACCCCGGCACCACCCCCGCGCGCTTCACCCTCGACCCGGCCTTCTCCGTCGGCAGCGTCAACCCCCGTCTGTACGGCTCGTTCGTCGAGCACATGGGCCGCTGCGTCTACACCGGCATCTACGAGCCCGGCCACCCCGCCGCGGACGCCGACGGCCTGCGTCAGGATGTCCTGGAGCTGGTCCGGGAACTCGGCGTCACCACTGTGCGCTACCCCGGCGGCAACTTCGTCTCCGGCTACCGCTGGGAGGACAGCGTCGGCCCGCGCGAGGAGCGGCCGACCCGACTGGACCTGGCATGGAAGTCCACCGAGACCAACGAGTTCGGCCTGGACGAGTTCATGGACTTCAGCCGCAAGGCCGGTACGGAGCCCATGATGGCCCTCAATCTCGGCACCCGCGGTGTCGAGGACGCCATACGACTCCTGGAGTACAGCAACCACCCCGGCGGCACCGAGCTGTCCGACCGCCGCATCGCCCACGGCGCGAAGGAGCCGTACGGCATCCGTATGTGGTGCCTGGGCAACGAGATGGACGGGCCCTGGCAGACCGGGCACAAGACGCCCGAGGAGTACGGCCGCCTCGCCGCCGAGACCGCCCGCGCCATGCGCCAGGTCGACCCCGACCTCGAGCTGGTCGCCTGCGGCAGCTCCAGCTCCGCCATGCCGACGTTCGCGTCCTGGGAGGCGACCGTCCTGGAGGCCGCGTACGACCTCGTGGACCACGTCTCCCTGCACGCCTACTACGAGGAGATCGACGGCGACCGCGCCTCCTTCCTCGCCTCCGCCGTGGACATGGAGCACTTCATCGAGTCGGTCGTCGCCACCGCCGACCACGTCCGCGCCCGCCTCAAGGCGACCAAGCGCGTCAACCTCTCCTTCGACGAGTGGAACGTCTGGTACCAGAAGCGGCCCAACCCGCACCATGTGGAGGAGTGGCAGCAGGCGCCGCGCATCCTGGAGGACGTCTACACCGTCACCGACGCGGTCGTCTTCGGCTCGCTGCTCATCGCCCTGCTGCGGCACGCTGACCGGGTCACCGCCGCCTCGCTCGCCCAGCTCGTCAACGTCATCGCGCCGATCATGACCGAGCCGGGCGGAGCGGCCTGGCGGCAGACCACGTTCTACCCCTTCGCCCAGGCGTCGGCGTACGGCCGCGGCCGGGTGCTGCGCGTCGAGGTCGACAGCCCCACCTACCCCACCGCGCGCTTCGGCGACGTACCGCTGCTGCACGCCACCGCGGCGATCGACGAGGAGACCGGCGACGTCACCGTCTTCGCCGTCAACCGCGGCCAGGACACGGACCTGCCGCTCGAGATCGACCTGCGCGGGACCGGTACGTACACCGTCGCCGAGCACCTGGTGCTCGCCGACAGCGATCCGGAGGCCACCAACACCGCGGACCAGCCCGACCGGGTCACCCCGCACACCGCCACCGGGACGACCATCACCGGCGGCGTCCTCCACGCCGAACTCGAGCCGCTCTCCTGGAACACGATCCGCCTGACGAACCGTCAGAACTGACTCGATGCCACACCGAGCCAGCTCTCACCTGCCTGGGAAGAACCGATGACGACCGTTGCCCGACCTCTGTTCCGAGACCCCATTCACGACGGCGCGACCGACCCCACCGTCATCTGGAACCGGCAGGCCGGCGAGTGGTGGATGTTCTACACGAGCCGACGAGCCGACGCGCCGCCGATGGGTGACGTGAGCTGGGTGCACGGGAGCGACATCGGCATCGCGTCCTCCGACGACGGCGGGGCGACCTGGCTGTACCGGGGAACCGCCGAGGGGCTGGACACCGAACCCGGGCGGCACACCTACTGGGCCCCTGAGATCATCGATGACGGAACCGAGTACCACATGTTCGTCAGCGTGATCCGCGGTATACCGACCCGGTGGGAGGGACATCCGCGCACGATCCGCCACTACACGAGCCATGACCTCTTCTCCTGGACCTATCGCTCCACCCTGTCGCTCTCTTCCGACAGAGTGATCGACTCTTGCGTCCTGCGGCTCCCCACGGGCGGCTACCGCATGTGGTACAAGGACGAGGCCGATCAGGCGCACACCTACGCGGCGGACAGCGAAGACCTCGCGCGGTGGACCGTCCGGGGCCCTGCCGTCGAGTGCTCGGAGCACGAAGGACCGAACGTCTTCGCGTTCGGCGGCAGTTACTGGATGCTCGTCGACGAATGGCACGGACTGCGGGTTCTTCACTCGCGGGACCTGGAGACGTGGGAACCGAGGGGACTCGTCCTCGACCGCCCGGGGCAGGGCACGGACGACACGTCGTACGGATTCCACGCCGATGTCGTCACCAGTGAACTCGGCGCCTTCGTCTTCTATTTCACCCACCCCGATCGCGTCGGCGAGGGCGGGGCGCACCCGGGCGACCGCGACGACCGCCGCAGCTCCATCCAGGTCGCCCGCCTGCGCGTGAGCGGGAACAGCCTCACGTGCGACCGCGACGAAGTCCTTGAGGCGCCAATCCTGCCTGTCGAAGGGCCGGGGCGATGAAACGGTGGCTCTCGCGCACGACCCGTCGGGAACGTAACCGCGCATCCCGCCGGTCCCGCACATCGTCTCAGCGCGGCGCCGAGCCGCCTCGACTGCAATCCCCTCATGGACAGAGCGGAGCAAAGATGCTTCCACCAGGCCATACCCGCGCCCGTACGACACTGGCTCATTTCGTGAGGTTTGCGCCGTTCGTCGCGGCGCTGCTTCTCACCACCACCGCCTGCCACTCCAAGGAGACGGCCGGTTCGGGCGTCACCCTTCTCGACGGTGATCGCATCATTGTCTCGGGCCCGGCCGTCGTATCCGCCATTCCCATCGATGACCAGGGCAACGTCGACGCGGCGGAGGCGCGAAGCCAGATCCCGTCGCTCGAGAGCGTCGCCCTGCAGTACCCCGACGTCAGGGTTCTCCTCACCGACTCGGGCGGGCACACGTCCGACTCCGCGCTGCGGAACTTCGCGGCGGACTGGACGGTCCGGCCCCACCTCGTGGTCGCCGCGGACTCGGCTTCGGCCGGCACCCGGCTGCCCAGGGACGGACGACTTCACACGCTGGTGATTGGCGCCGACGGACGAGTGGCCGCCGAATGGTCGGACCACGCTGTCCCCACCCAGGTGATCGTCGCCGCGATCCGCAAGGTCACGGCGAACCTCTCCACCCCTTCCGACAACGTCGTACGGAAAGAGACACCATGAAACGAACAAGACAGCTGCGACGGTTCATCGTGAGTGTGGTCGTGACCGCGCTGCTCACCTGCGCCGCGGTGGCGCTGACGCCGGCCGCGCCGGCCCAGGCGGCGGGCTCGACCTACTACGTGGACTGCTCGGCTGCGACCGACGGCAACGGCAGCTCCGGCTCGCCGTGGAACTCCCTGTCGGACCCGAACGCACAAACGTTTCTGCCGGGAGACCAGCTTCTGTTCAAGCGGGGGACGACCTGCACCGGCCTGCTGCACCCGCTGGGCTCGGGCAGCGCGGCCGGCGGGTCGATCACCATGAGCGCCTACGGCACCGGCGCACTGCCGGTCATCGCCGGGGGCGGCGCCACGGACGCGATCTACCTCTACAACCAGGAGTACTGGGAGATCTCCAACCTGGAGGTGACCAACACCGGTGCCGTCACGGGCGCGAACGAGCGGCGCGGCGTCTACATCGTCCTGGAGAACTTCGGGACGGGCCACCACTACAAGGTCAGCAACCTCAACATCCACGATGTGAACGGAACCGAGTCGAAGGCAGGCAACGGCAGCGCCGGCATCCAGTTCTCCGTCATCGGGACCACCACGACGCCGACCACCTTCGACGACATCGACATCGACGGCAACACGGTGTCGAACATCCACCGCAGCGGTATCAACATGGCCAGCGTGTGGGGGTGCCGACCTTCCATCGGCTGCAGTTCCACGAACTGGACCCCGTTCACCAACGTCGTCGTCCAGAACAACACCGTCCATGACACGAGCGGCGACGGCATCGTCGTGCAGAACTCGCTGAGCGCCGTCATGCAGCACAACGTCGTCTACAACGCGGCCACGGGCAACTCGGCCAACGCGGGCATCTGGGCCTGGGACTCCGACAACACGGTGATCCAGTACAACGAGGCGTACGGAACCCAGAAGAACTCCGGGAACAGCGACGGCCAGGGCTTCGACGTCGACTACGGGCAGGACGGCACGATCGTCCAGTACAACTACAGCCACGACAACGCGGGAGGCTTCATACTCTTCTGCGGCTGCGGCGGCGGGATGCGCCTCTCCAGCAACGCTGCGGTCCGCTACAACGTCAGCCAGAATGACCGTCTGCGCGTCATCACCATGGACGGCTCGCAGGACTCCAAGTTCTACAACAACACCGTCTACCTCCCGTCCAGCTCCACCGCGAACGTCCTCGAGGTCACGGGCGCCTGGAACGACCTCACACTCGCCAACAACATCATCTACAACCTGGGCAGCGGTGGCTACGTCTACACGACCGGCCAGCCGGCCTCCAACTTCGCCTGGCGCAACAACCTCTTCTACGGCAACCACCCGAGCAGCGAGCCCTCCGACCCCGGGAAGATCACGGCGGACCCGCTGCTGAGCTCGCCCGGCAGCGGCGGAACGGGCATCGGCAGTGTCGGTGGTTACCAGCTCACCGCGGGATCCCCGGCCATCGGAGCGGGAGTCGTCATCCCCGACAACGGCGGCCAGGACTACTGGGGTTCGACCGTCCCCTCGGTCTGCGCGCCCGACATCGGTGCCGACCAGTACAGCTCGCCCTCCGACTCCACCTGCCTGGCGAACGAGAACCTCGGCTTCGAGACCGGGACGACCAGCGCGTGGAGCAAGTGGAACAACGCCTCGGTGACGAACTCGACCTCCCACAGCGGAACCTACGCGGCCAAGATCACCTCGTCGCCCGCCTCCCTGGAACAGTCCGTACCCGTCGCGCCCCGCACGACGTACCGCGTCTCGGGCTGGGTGAAGTCGGATGTCGCCGGTGAGGTCATGAACGTCGGCGTCAAGAACACCGGCGGCCTGGAGACGGTGGGGTACGCCAGCGGCACCGCGTGGACGTACGTCTCTGCCGACTTCACCACCGGGGCGACGAACAACACCGTACGGCTGTACTGCTACAAGAGCTCGGGCACGGGCAGCGGCTACTGCGACGACATGGCCGTAACCCCCGTCAAGAACTACGCGATCAACGGCAACTTCGAGTCCGGCCACACCGTGCCCTGGCGCAACGGTGACTACTCGCTCACCAGCAACGCCGCCAACGGCAACGCCGCCGGACTGACGAACTCGTCCCTGAGCGGAAGCACCCTGTTCCAGATCATCACCGGCCTCACCCCGAACACCACGTACCGGCTGACCGGCGACATCGCGAGCCAGACCGCCGGCACCACGACAGCACTGGAGGCCAAGCTCTACAACGGTTCCGCTGTGACAAGTGCATCGACTACATCGAGCACCTACTCGAAGCAGTCGACGACCTTCACGACCGGGGCGGGCGTGACAACGGCCCGCATCTACTGCCACCTCGTCTCCGGAAGTGGTGACGGCTACTGCGACGAAGTCACGCTGACCCAGCAATGACAGGCATCGACGCACACGACGCTTCGCTGGTCTCGTGACGTGACGGTAAACGCGGTTGACCTTCGACCGCCGTGCGGCGGGGCCCTGGCCGGTGAACGGCCGGGGCCCCGCAGACGATCGCCGTGATCCCTCGCGAGACTGCTCCGCGCGCCGTCCCGATAGACATGTCGCACATCATGCATAACAATAAGTCGTCCAAGTAGTCGACTATCAGCGTGGAGTCTGGCGATCTCGCGCGGCGCGTGGCCGATCGGCCTGTCTCACGAGTCGCAGGGGCGATCTGAGTGACCTTTGTCATCACCCACGGATGCTGCAACGACAGTTCGTGCGTGCCGGTCTGCCCGGTCCAGTGCATCCGGCCACGCCCCGGTGATCCGGAGTTCACCACGACCGAGCAGCTGTACATCGATCCAGCGACCTGCATCGACTGCGGGGCGTGCATGGAGGAGTGCCCCGTTGACGCCATTCACCCGGAGTGGGAACTCCCCGAGCACCTGAGCGACTACCTGGAGATCAACGAGGCCTACTTCGAGGGCAGCCCGGTCGAAGAATCGCGGCCACCGGACCCGAGCCGCCGACGGCTGCCGGTCGGGCGGTCGAAACTCGCGGTCGCGGTCGTGGGATCGGGGCCGGCCGGTTGCTATGCGGCGGCCGAGCTGAGTGCCGGCCGGATGAAGTGGATCGACACGAGTTGGCCCTGACGGGCAGTGGTGGTGCGGGTCCAGCCTGACTCGTTGACATGTCCGCAGCCTTTTGGAGGTCACCCTGATGGCTCTGGTCGACGAGGAGGAACGCCAGCGGGCCGAGCGGGCCCACCAGGTCGCGCTGTTCCGCTACCAGTTGATCCGTGAGGCGGCCGACCCTGCCCTGAGCCCGCGTCAACGCGGGGCGATGGTGCGGGAGTTGGCGGCGAAGACGCATACGGATCCGTTCGGGCGGCAGATCACAGTGGGCCGGGGCACCCTGGACCGGTGGCTGAAGAACTGGCGTGAGGGCGGCTTCGACGCCCTGCTGCCGCCGACCCGGCAGGTCACCCCGAGGACGCCGGAGGAGGTCCTGGATCTGGCGGCGGCATTGAAGAGGGAGAACCCGTCGCGCACGACCGCTCAGGTCGTGCGGATTCTGACCCAGCATCTGGGCTGGGGCCCGTCCTATCGCACCGTCCACCGCCACCTCGGCCGTCTCGATCTGCTGGACCGCCCCGACGGGCAGGCCCCGCCCGCCTTCGGCCGGTTCGAGGCCGACCGCCCCAATGAACTCTGGGTCGGAGACGCCCTTCATGGCCCGAAAATCGCAGGTCGCAAGACGTATCTGTTCGCTTTCGTGGACGATCACAGCCGGGCGATGGTCGGGCATCGCTGGGGCTTCGCGGAGGACTCCGTCCGCCTCGCGGCCGCCCTGCGGCCGGCGCTGGCCGCGAGGGGCGTCCCCGAGGGCGTCTATGTCGACAACGGCTCCGCCTTCGTGGCCAAAGCCCTGCTCAGAGCCTGCGCAAGACTCGGCATCAAGCTGATCCACTCCACCCCGGGACGGCCCGAAGGACGCGGGAAAATCGAGCGCGCGTTCCGAACCGTGCGGGACCAGTTCCTCGTCGAGGTGGACGCCGCCAAGATCGCTGATCTCGGCGAGCTCAATCGCCTGTTCACAGCGTGGTGTGAGCATGTGTATCACCGGGCGGTGCACTCCGAGACCGGCCAGGCGCCGTGGAGCGGTGGCTGGCCGGAGCCCCGTTCCCGCAGCCGACCCCGGCCCAGCTGCGGGAGGCTTTCCGCTGGTCGGAGCATCGCACCGTCGCCAAGACCGCGACCGTGCCCCTGCACTCCAACACCTATAACGTCGACGCGGCTCTGGTCGGCCGGAAGGTCGAGCTGGTCTTCGACCCATTCGACCTGACCGAGATCGAAGTCCGCTTCCAGAACCGGCCGTTCGGCCTCGCCGTCCCGCACCAGATGTCGCGACACGCGCACCCCAAGGCCAGGCCCGAGGTCCCCGAAGCGCCGCCCGCGCCGTCCACCGGCATCGACTACCTCCGCCTGGTCGACACCGCCCGCACCAGCGAGCTCGGCCGGCAGATCAACTACGAGTCCCTGCTGCCCGACCCGCCGGCCGAAGGCTCGTGACCAGCAGCAACCCGGTCCAGGACCGCATCGACCACCTCGAAGCCGCCCATGACGGGCCCTCGCACTGCTGGAGAGGACCCTGCGGCTGGCCGGACACCAAAGCGACCGAGGGTTCGCCCCGTCCCATCTCGCCAGAACGATCCGCCTGGTCGTCATCTTTCACCGCCGGGCCAGTGCCAGTGCCACCGAGCTCACCAACTTGATCAACTACCTGGAGAGACTCGCGTTGATAGACAAGATCCAGGGCTACTACGGGTTCACGACCCGGCCCTTCGGCAAGGACCTGGCGCCGGGGATGCTGCACCGGCACTCCTCCCATGCCCAGGCCGCGGCCCGCATCACGTGGTGCATCGGCGAACGCTGCCTCGGCGTGATCACCGGCGAGGTCGGCGCCGGGAAGACCGTCGCCGTCCGCGCGGCCCTCGACGCGCTCGACCACCCCCCGGCACATCGTCATCTACCTGCCGAATCCCGCCGTCGGCGTCGCCGGCATCCACCAGGCCATCGTCACCGCCCTCAGCCGCGTCCCCAAACCCCACCGGTCCACCCTGATCCCGCAGGCCGCTGACGCGCTCGCCATCGAGTACGCAGAAAGGGGCAGGGTCCCCGTCCTCGTCCTGGACGAGGCCCACCTCCTCAACCATGAACAGCTCGAAGCCGTACGCATGTTGACCAACCACGACATGGACTCGACCAGCCCGCTGGCCTGTCTCCTGGTCGGCCAGCCCACCCTCCGCCGCAAGACCAAGCTCGGCATGCTGGCCGCCCTCGACCAGCGGATCGCGATCCGCTACTACATGCCGCCCATGACCAGCGAGGAGACCACCAGCTACCTCGCCCACCACCTCGCCCTCGCCGGACGCTCCGACACCCTGTTCTCCGACGACGCGATCACGCTGATCCACGACACCGCCCGCGGCTATCCCCGCGCCGTCAACAACCTCGCCGTCCAGTCCCTGCTGTCCGCCTACGCCGACAACAAGTCCATCGTCGACGAAGCCTCCGCCCGCGCCGCCATCGCCGAAGTCACCGAGGAATGACCACCGTTGCGAACGGCACCCCGAGCATCCCGGTGACACCGTGAACATCAAATGCCCTGCCGGAACCCCACCGGCAGGGCATTCTCATCACCCCACATGCTCATCCTGAGTGACACCCCCATGCTCATCTTGAACGGCACTCAACATCCAGACGTGACAGCAGGCGGCCCAGCGTGGTGGCGCGTGGCGGACGGCGCAGTCCGATCCTCGCCCGCGCCTCGGGAGAGGTATCGATGGCATAGCGGGCGATGCCGGCCGGCGTGGTGGCGCCGCCGAGCACCGCGAGCAGGCACAG
>NZ_JBEXXQ010000090.1:0-25066 GCF_040630525.1 Streptomyces sp. NPDC005799 | reverse complement strand
TGTCAGTCTCTTGGTACCGGATCCCGCAAGGATTCGGTAGCCCCGGCCGTGACGGTCTGACTCTTGCTACGACCGACCCTGAGGGTGTCCTGGCGGAGAAGGCGGGCCTCACCCTGATCGAACTGGCCGTCGCCTTCGTCATCAACCACCCCGGCGTCACCTCGGCGATCATCGGACCGCGGACCATGGACCAACTGGAGCCGTTCCTGTCCGCGGACGACACCATGCTGTCGTCCGACGTGCTCGACGCCATCGACGAGATCGCCGCTCCGGGCGTCACCGTCAACCCGGTCGACAACAGATACGGCGACTTCGAACTGCGCGCCGACCAGCGACGCCGCTGACACGTGATGGCTTCGCAGCGCGGGCGCGCACAGCCTCGTGCGTGACGGCGCTGCTGCCGAGTGACGCGCCGTCGCGACTGGCCCAGCCTGTGTGCCTCCCACCCTCCTGGTATTGGGAGGCAGTGGACGGATACCGCGCCTCGGCGGCACTCGAACCCTCCGAGGCGTCCGGCAAGGAAGACGGGGACACAGAAGGCAGGTCATTCGCACTCAACTGGTCATACACAAGAAGGTCAGTCCCTTCGCTCAGACTCCCTGGACGTACCGCTTGGATCTCCTCAACTGTTCAGGAGCCATCGTGAAGATCTTCCGGGGACGACGGCTGCGCACGATCGGCTTTCTCACCCTTATGGGGATGCTGGACCCGAAACGCGAACTCAACCCAGTCGATCTCTTCGAGTTCGCGTAGTACCCGGGCGCTCCGGACGGCGACTACGCCTCTACCTGAAGCAGAGCGTCTTCCCGGACGCGATGGCGAACGGGATCCCGAAGCGGACCGCAGCCGTGTTGGCTGCGACCCAGCGGGCCGTCACCCTCAGCGCACTCACGGCTGAGTCGGGTGTGCCGGCTGGAGGTCGCTGCCGAGCTTCCATCCGCTCGAGACCGAGGACCACATCGTCCCCGTCGCCTTGCAGAGCACGTTGGCCACGAACGCAGGAACCAAGATCACCTAAGCTCAGGGTAGGGCATCTTTCCATGATCACAAACCCGCGCGACGTCGAGTCACTGATCGTCAAGGCGGATCCGTCGACGCCGACGAGGTAAGCAACGCGAAGTCGACCCGCCGGGCCGTCCACGGCCTTCGCGTGCGGCGGCCCGGCGACGCACAGCCGGACTACCGGACCTCGCCCGAGGATGCGCGAGCGGAGACGCCCCAGCGTGGTCATAGGACGTCTCTTCCCAGCAGTCGGCGTTCCCCGGCCCGGCGCAACGGCGCACGGGGCTTTCACCTCTTCCTCCCCCGCATCCGCGTAGCTGCGGCGACTCGGCCGCCCGGTCGCGGCTCCCTGCAGGGCAAAGGACCACGCGGACAGCGAGCATGAGGCTCGCTCTGACAAGGAGGGACAGATGAGCCGCAACTACCGCTCGATCGCATTCACCGAGCCGGTTCTGGAGGCACAGGACCAGTATGGAAGCCGTACCGCCAACAGCCGCTCGGACCGGCATCGCTCCGGTCTGAGGCATGGGGGCACTGGCGCGGCAGACGGAAGGGGCCCAGCTGCGAACACCGAGGCTGCGGAGACCGATGCACTCGGTCAGATCAAGGATCCCCTGGGCCTCGCCGAACGAGACTTCATAGCCGGGCGGGACGGCTTCTATCTGGCGACGGTCGCCAGCAGCGGTTGGCCGTACGTCCAGTTCCGCGGCGGCCCACCAGGATTCGTGACAGCCCCCGACCAACACACCCTGGTCTGGGCCGATTTCCGAGGAAATCGTCAGTACATCAGCACCGGCAACGTGGCGAACGACCCGCGCGTATCCATCATTTTCCTGGACTACGCCCACCAGCTGCGCCTCAAGATCTTCGGAATCGCGACCGTCAACGATGTACGCCACCGAGGACCGTCATCAGATACGTCCGCAGTCCCGGGATACCGCGCAATCGTCGAACGAGAGGTGCGCGTCGAGGTCAAAGCATTCGATTGGAACTGCCCGCAGCACATCACTCCGCGCTACACCGCCGAGGAAGTGGCGCCCGTGCTGCAACCGCTTCGGCACCGCATTGACGCCCTCCAGGCCGAGAACGAGCTTCTTCGCAGCGAGGTGGCATCACTCCGATCGGACCCCGGGACGCATCCGACCCAGCTCCGGCAACTGGAGGAAGACCAGTGAACGACGACGACATCCTCGATCGGATCAATGCGCTGATCGATCGTGAACACCAGTTGCGCAGCCAACGGGCAGACGGCTCCCTGGACGAACGGACCGAACACCACGAGCTGCACGCGGCCGAGATGGAACTCGATCAATGCTGGGATCTCCTGCGGCAACGTCGTGCGCGGCGGGACTTCGGTGGAGACCCTGATGAGGCCGTTGCCAGGTCGACGTCGGTTGTCGAGGGCTACTGGCAGTAGACCGGGTGCGTGTGTCGCCTGCCCGCGAGCAGCAAGAAGCCACCGAACCCAGCGGGAACGGCCCAGCGGGAACGGCGACGGACGTCCTCCGCGACAGCACACCGGGCGCCACGATCGAGAGCACCGTGCGTCTACCGGTGGCGCTCCCCCACGACCCGATCAGACACAACGGACACCCCGCCCGCCAGTCACCCGGGACCGGCAGCAGATCCCCCGCGCCGCAGGGCTTACTTCTGCTGGCCGGACGGACCACCGCGACCCGATGGAAAGCCCTCTTCCATGCCGGCCGCCAGTCAGAGGTACTTGTCCATGAATGCCCGGACGAGGGGCACGACCCCGTCGAGGGCGCTCTCGAGGAGGAAGTGGCCGCCGGCCACCAGGTGGATCTCGGCGGCCGGGAGGTCGGTGGTGAAGGCGAGCGCCCCGGCGGGGCCGAAGATCGGGTCGCCCTTTCCCCAGATGGCGAGCAGCGGAATCTGCCGCTCGCGGAAGTATCGCTGCACCTTGGGGTATAAGGCCAGGTTGGTGGCGTAGTCCAAGAACAGCGCGAGCTGCGCCCGATCGTTGTGGGGCCGCGACAGCAGATCGTGATCGTGAGTCCAGGTGGTGGGGTCGACCAAGGTCTCGTCGGTCACCCCCGCGAGATACCGCCAGCGGGTCAGCTCCAGGGTGAGCGCCTCTCGAACGCCGGCCTCGGTCCGGGAGGTCTGCTCGAGCCAGTAGTCGCGCACCGCCGTGAAGAACTCCGGCTGCAGTCCCTCTTCGTAGGCGTTGCCGTTCTGAGTGATGATCGCTGTTACCGCGGCCGGTGCCCGCAGGATGAGTCTCCACCCGATGGGCGCGCCGTGGTCGTGGACGAACAGGCTGTACCGCTCGATGCCCAGGTGTGCGAGAAGAGTTGCCGTGACATCGGTGAGTGAGTCGAAGGAGTACGTGAACTCGTCGACCGACGGCGCGTCAGAGAGTCCGAAGCCGACGTGGTCGGGTGCCACCAAGTGCCAGCGGTCCGCCAGCCGTGGCAGAAGATGGCGGAACATCAGAGAGCTGGCGGGGAAGCCGTGCAGGAGGACCAGAGTGGGCCGGTCCCTCGGCCCGGCCTCCCGGTAGAAGATCCGGTGGCCGTCGACCGTGGCGTACCGGTGGTGGATCGTGGCCATGTTGTGTGCCGCCTTCAGCCCGTTGTGCTGTTTCCTTGTGGGTGGTCAGCGCAACGTACGGGCCGGCTGTGGATGACTTGTGGAGTCGCGTCGGAGGCGGCCGCCGTCCGGCGTCAGTCCTTGAGGATTGCGGCCGCAACCCGTTCGAAGAGCCACTTTTTCGTGCGGTCGACGCCCCACCCGAACCCCTCCACGGCGAGGTCGATCTGAGGGATGCGGAAGTGGAAGTAGATGATCCTTGCCGTGTCCGCGATCGAGAGCCCCTCGGCCAGGTCGCCGTCGGCGGCGATGCCTTTGACGATCGTCTCCAGCGCCTCGATGTGGCGTTGATTGGCGATGTCGAGGAATTCCTGGGTGGCCGGAGAGCCGGCGGCGGCGCGCTCGACGATTTGCACGATGTCGCCGGCCTCCGCGCGGATGTCGAAATAGCCGTCGGCCAAGACCTTGAGCTTGGCCCGGCCTGTGGGCGGGACCAGCGAGTCGTTGATGATCCGTTGCACCGTCGGACTCGTCGTCCAGATGTCCATCAGGGTCCGAAGCAGGCCCTCCTTGCCTCGGCACTGGGCGTAGACGGTGGCCGGGGAGACACGCGCCTCGCGGGCGATCTTCTCGACCGTGGTCTGTGCGTAGCCGTGCTCGGCAAACAACTTCCGCGCGGCTTTGACGACTTCCTGCCGGGTCATCATGGCGTATTCGTCACGACGGCTCGGTGCCTGGCCTGACAACGTCTCACTCCCCGTCTCGGCAGCGACCTGTGTCACCGGACCATGAACGGCCGAACGCTTCCATCACAGTCCAGGCGGCACCGGTTGCGCACTCGGACTCGAACACATCGCGCGTCAGGACGGCCGAGACGCGGGCCCGGATCGCGTCCATCTCGCGTGCGTCATCGGGGTCGGGTACCTGGCCGAGGGAGGCAAAGGCCCGATCGGTGAACCCGATCAGCCGTGCGGCCAGTGCCATGTCCCCGTCCGCCGACGCGAGAGCGGCGCCGGCGAGTCCGAGGTAGGGCAGGAAGTCGCGGTAGCCGGCCTCGAAGACGCGTTCGCGGCTCTCCGCGATGAGTTGACGTGCGCGTTCCACGTTGCCCAGGTGCAGTTCTACGAGGGCCAGGTTGTGGTATTCGGAGTGCACGTGCTCGTCCTGCCCGAGGGCGCGGTTGAGTTCGATGCTGGCCTCGTAGAGGTCCCGTGCCCGCGCATGGTCGCCCGACAGCCGGGCCACGGCGGCGAGCACGTGGCGCGGCCGCTCCTCCAGCCGCCGCTCACCCGCACGTTGCGCGACGGCGAGGGCGCGCTGCGCCAGGTCGGTGGCCTGTTCCAGGTCATCGCCGCGCAGGGCGACCCGGGCCAGGCCATAGAGCCCCTCGACCTCACCGTCCGCGTCGCCTGCCGCGCGCGAGCGTTCGACCTCCGCTTTCGCCAGGCGGCTCACAGCGTCGGTGTCGCCCTGCCGGAACGTCGCGCGGAGGTGTTGTCCGTCCGTCACCGTGCCTCATCGGGTTGGAAACTGGGGCTGGCTGGAGTGCGACTCCAGCGGCTAGAGTTCAACTTCACTGATGCTAGCGCAACTCCGACCCTGCGCAACGGCAAACGGTAGGACCGGGGCGGGGCCACCGAGGGGGTCGCACATGACGTCAACGCTCGCCGCTCCCGGAAGCGCCGACGAGGTGGGGGGACTGCCGTTCAAGGCAACCCTCCGCCTGCAGATCCTGGGGCCGTTGCGGATCTGGCGGGGCGAGAGCGAGGTCGAGGCAGGGCCGCGCCAGCAGGCGTACTTACTGGCGCTGCTCCTCGCTCGCGGGGACCGCCCGACCGGCATCGATGAACTGATCGACCTGATCTGGGGCGAGGACGCCCCCGCCACCGCCCTCAACGTGATCCACAAGTACGTCGGCTCGATACGACGCCTGCTGGAACCCGACCTGCCCCCGCGGGAAACGGGCACCTACTTGCTGCGGCGGGGCAACGGCTACCTGTGCGCAGCCGGGGCGGACGTTCTCGACCTCACGAGGTTCCGGCAGCAGTCCGGCGCCGCCCGCAAAGCGCGAGCGGAGGAGCACTATGCCGCGGCTCTGGATCACTACCTCGAGGCACTCCGCCTGTGGAGTGGGCCGGCCTGCGACGGGTGGGCGCACGGCCCCGCGGCCGCACCCATCTTCGCCGGCCTCAACGACGAGTACCTCCAGGCCTGCACAGAGGCGGCCGATATCGCGCTGATGCTCGGCCAGGCCGCGCGAGCGCTGCCGGCCATGCGTCTGGCCGCCACGATGGCGCCGCTGCACGAACCGGTGCAAGCCAGTCTCATCACTCTGCTGGGCGGCACAGGCCGACAGGCGGAAGCCCTGGCCGTGTTCGACGCGGTGCGCGGGCGCCTCGCCGAGGATCTCGGGATAGATCCTGGGCAGGCTCTCAAGGCGGCCCACCAGAAAGTGCTCACCCAGACTCCCCCGCCCCGGCCCCAGGCCGCCGAGGTCCCGCTCGCCGCACCCTCGCGCATGCCGACACCATCGCTGCCGCCGATCTCACCGACTCCACTGCCGGGCCAAGTCGATCGACTGGTCGGCCGGACGGACGAACTCGCGGCGCTGCGACGTGCCCTCGAGCCGGCCCTGGAGAACGGCACGGCAGTGGTGCTGCTAGAGGGCGAACCCGGGGTCGGCAAGAGCCGCCTCATGGAGGAGACCGCCCGCCACGCCGAGGACCGCGGCGCCCTTGTGGTCTGGGGCCACTGCCTCGAAGGCGAGGGCAGGCCGACGATGTGGCCGTGGGTCCAGACGGTGTCCAGCCTGTTCCAGGTCATGCCCCAGGCACGGCGGGAGCAGTGGGCGGCTCGCGATCTCGGTCACCTCGTCGGCTCCCGCGCGGAGAGGCCGGCGGCGCCGGCGATCCCGGACGGCAGCGCCCGCTTTCGCCTGCTCGAGCAGGTCGTCGACCTGATCGCCGAGGCGGCCCGCGAGCGACCGGTCGTGCTGATGCTCGACGACCTGCAATGGGCAGACACGAGCTCCCTACAGCTCCTGGACCATGTCATCTCCCGCCTCCCCCCTGGGACGGCCGTCGTCAGCGCCCTGCGCAACCCAGGCCCCTCCCCCAGCCTGGAGCTGGTCCGGACGCTGGCCGCCGCCAGTCGCGCCACCGGTCACCGACGGCTCCTGGTCGGTCCGCTGAGCCCCGCCGAGGTGACCGAGCTCATCCACCTCGAAACCGGCGTCCACCTGGCCTCTGACGCCGCCCGATCGGTACACACCCGCACAGCCGGCAACCCCTTCTTCGTCCAGGAGCTGGGCCGGCTGTGGATCGCCGACGGCGAGGTCACCCCGGAGACGGTGCTGCGCAGTACGGTCCCGATGACGGTGCGCGACGTCGTACGCGACCGCCTCCTCGTGCTCGACACGAAGACACAGAGACTGCTGGAGATCGCGGCTCTGGTCGGCCGGAGCGTCGAGCTCGTCCTGCTCGCCCGCACGGCCTCGCTCGACATGGGCTCCTGCCTCGAGCGCCTGGAACCTGTCTGCAGCCTGGGTCTGGTCGGCCCGACACCAGGCGACCCGTTCTCCTATCGCTTCACCCATGATCTGGTACGCCAAGCCGTGTCGGAGGCGATCCCGCCCGGTCGCGCCGCAGCGCTGCACGGCTCCATCGCGGACGCCATCGAGGCGGTCGGTCTGAGCGACGAGTCCGTCGCCGAGCGCCTGGCACACCATCTGTGGACCGCAGGCCCGGTGGCAGACCCGGCGCGTACCGTCGCCGCTCTGGTCCGCGCCGGCGCCCAAGCGATGGCGAAGACCGCGTTGGCGGCAGCCGAGCGTCATCTCGGTTCGGCGGTAGAGCTCGCGCGCAAGGCGCCGCTTCCCGAGCTGGAGCTCAAAGCACTCTCGCAGCTGATCGCGGTCGTCGGGATGCGCTCGATGTACGGCACCGCCTCCGCCGGCTTCATGGAGCGAGCGGAGCAGGTCGCACACCGCCTCGGGCGCGAGCGCGAGGCGGCCGGGTTCCTCTTCTCCCGCTGGACCGCGCACGGCCAGGCCCTCGAACTGGACCGCAGCACTCCCCTCGCCCGTCGACTCGGTGAGTTGTACAGCACCTCCAAGGACCCGGTTGTGAGGTTCTACGGCAGGGCCGCGGTAGGAATCCACGACTGGTGCTTGGGCAACATTGGCGCGTCCTATCAGCAACTGAGCGCGCTGAGTTCCGACATCCTCGCCGACCACGACGCCGAGGACGAATCCGATCCGGTACGCGACGGAGTGCAGCTGATGACTGCCGGACTGTTCGCGGAGATCGCGGGCTACCACGGGCAGACGGCCCAAGCGCGCACGCTGCTCGACACCCTGGCGAAGACGGCGGGTGACGACCCGTACGCGGTCACCGTCGCGACGTCCTTCGAGGTCCGAACCGCCTCCGTGATCGGCGACCCCGACTGGGCCCTGCGTGCCGCCGAACGCGGGATCGCCCTCGACCCGAACTTCTCCTTCGTCTCCCTCGGCACCTATCTGCGCCTGGCACGGTACTGGGCGCTGGCGATGACCGGACAGCGCCCAGCGGACGCCGCCGACGAAGCCGAACGCCTCATTCGCACCCACCTGGTCAGCCCCGCCCGTAGCTGCGTCTCGACCTGGCACGCACTGCTGGGCGAGATGCGCATCGCAGCGGACTCGCCGGACAAGGCCGCAGCGGCGCTCGACAGTGCCGAGGAATACCTCGAGCGCCATGGCCAGCGCTCCTCAGAGGCGCTCATCATCCTCGTCCGCGCACAGCTGGAGCACGTCACCGGCGATCACCGTGGCGCCGTACGCCTGGCCGACCGGGCCCGCACCGTGGCACTTCGGCAGGGAGCCCACCTCTTCGCGCAACGCGCCGACCAACTCCTCACCCGACTTGGCCGGCCAGACGCCCATGCACCCAGCAGTCCGGGATTCCTTCACAGTTCGTCCACCGCGCACTCTTAGCTTCTCGACTCAGGAACGGCGGAGGAGCCCGTTGTCTTCATCGGGTCTCTCCTTCGTGGATACCCCCGGCTTCAGCCGGGGGAGGAAACGAAGCTCCTGCGGAGCGGGGCAGGGAAAGCCGGTGCGCCGCCGGGGCGGAGCGGCGTTCGCCGAGACGGTGTGAGGTATGGCGCGGCAGGTCAAGCGGGCGTTCAGGTACCGCTTCTACCCCACCAACGAGCAGGCGGCGGAGTTGTCGCGCACGTTCGGCTGTGTCCGCCTGGTGTACAACAAGGCGCTGGAGGAGCGCACGCGGGCCTGGTACGGCGAGCAGCGCCGGATCTCCTACGTGTAGTCGTCGGCCGCGCTGACGCAGTGGAAGAAGACCGAGGAACTGGCCTTCCTGACCGAGGTATCCTCCGTTCCGCTGCAGCAGGCGCTGCGTCATCTGCAGACGGCGTTCGCCCACTTCTTCGCCAAGCGGGCGAAGTATCCGCGCTACAAGTCGCGGAAGAAGTCGACGCTGGCCAAGATGGCCGAACCGCTGGACATCCGCTGGTCGCGTCCGCTGCCCGAGGGTGCGGTACCGACCACGGTGACCGTCTCCCGCGACGCGGCGGGACGCTGGTTCGTGTCCCTGCTGTGCGAGGACACCATCGCCCCGGCCCCCGCCACGCATGCGGCGGTCGGCGTCGACGCCGGGATCACCTCCCTGGTGACCCTGTCCACCGGGGAGAAGATCTACAACCCCCGGCACGAACGCGGGGACCGTGCCCGCCTGACCCGCGCGCAGCGGGAGCTGTCGCGCAAGGCGACGGGCTCGGCGAACCGGGCCAAGGCCCGCAGGAAGGTTGCCCGCATCCACGCGCGGATCGCCGACCGGCGCCGGGACTTCCCGCACAAACTCTCGACTCGACTCGTCCGCGAGAACCAAGTGGTCGTGATCGAGGACCTGACCGTCCGTAACCTGCTGAAGAACGGGCGCCTGGCGCGCGCCATCTCGGATGCGGCCTGGACGGACCTGCGCATGATGCTGGAGTACAAGTGCGCCTGGTATGGGCGCGAACTCGTCGTGATCGACCGCTTCTTCCCCAGCTCGAAGCTGTGCGGGGCCTGCGGCACGGTCGTGGCGAAGCTGCCGCTGAACGTCCGCGAGTGGACGTGCGAGTGCGGTGCGGTGCGGTGCGGTGCGGTGCATGACCGTGACGTGAACGCGGCACGCAACATCCTGGCCGCCGGGCTGGCGGCTGCTGCCTGTGGAGACGGTGTAAGACCTCAACGGGAGTCCTCCCGGACGGGGCGGTCGTCGGTGAAGCAGGAACCCCAGAGGGCGACCGCTGGAATCCCCCGCCTTTAGGCGGGGGAGGAAGCCAACCATGGCCTGTGGATCCACTCCGTCTCGTGGCAGCCTTGGCTCCAGCTCTTCGGCGACCGGGGCTACCACACCCTCGCGTCCGACTGGCCGGGCGACGCAAGCACCGTCGCTGCAACACGCGCCCACCCCCGGCGACACCTGGACGTCGGCGTCGACGCCGTCACCGACTCCTACGCCCGGGTCATCGAGAGCCTGCCCGACGCTCCGATCGTGGTCGGCCATTCCTTCGGCGGTCTGATCGCGCAGAAACTGCTGGACCTTGGCCTGGCCGTCGGCGCCGTGTGCATCTCACCTGCTCCGATCAAGGGCGTCCGAGCCGTGCCGTTGAGTCTGCTGCGCTCGAGCTTTCCGGTGCTCAAGAGCCCGACCAACAAGGGGAAGACCGTCTCGCTGACGGAACGTCAGTTCGCTTACTCTTTCGGCAACGCGATCTCGCCGGAGGAGTCCGCGGAGCTGTACCGCGACCTCACGATCCCGTCCCCAGGGCGTCCGCTCTTCGAGGCTTCCAGCGCGAACTTCCGACGGAATTCGCCGACCGGGGTCGACACCCGGCGCGGCGACCGCGGGCCCCTGCTGCTGATCGCCGCCGGCAAGGACCACACCGTGCCGGCCGTTGTCGTCCGAGGGGCGCACCAGCTGTACGTCAGCGGCGGCGCACGCGCCGAGCTCCGCACCTACGAAGACCGGGGACACAGCGCTCCGTTCGACCACGGCTGGCGCGAACTCGCTGATGACACGCTCGCCTGGCTAGATGATCACGACCTGAAGCCATGACGACCGGCCGTCTGGAAGCGCAGGCGGGGGACCGAGTTCAGCAGGGCCTGCGTATGCCTTGAGTGCCTGTCCGCGGCGGACCGGGGCCGCTCGTCGCCGGCCTCGGCCAGGACGCGGGCACCGGCGAGCACAGGTGCCCGGACCTCCTGCCGACAGTGAGGCAGGCGGCGCACCTGCGTCGTGGGGAGCCCGAGGGACGGCAAGCCCTCCTGGGCACTGTCCTGGTGGTCCTCCCCAGGTCGATGCAGAACGTGGCGAGGCAACGGAAGTTCACCGCAAACGCCTGCACCGCGCCTGCCGACAGCGGCGGCGGGTGAGCAGACACCGCGCAGCTGCTCAGGGCCGCGAAGTCGCGGACAACCGCTTTGGCGAACCCCCGAATGCCTCACCGGCAGTCGCCGCAGTTCACCTCGCGCGAGTAATAGCGCCGGGGCAGGAGCAGGCCAGAGGAACTGAAGTTCCTTCACCGGCGCGCTGTCCACAGATCGGTCACTAATCGTCCACCGCACCTCCCTAGCGTTGCCGTCGGTGGCAGGGGCTCCCATGAGGAGTAACCGACATCTCGCGGGCGTGCCGGCCGGCGCGTTCCCATACCGTCATCGGCGGTTCGCTGAAGGGGAAACCATGTCCATCAAGCCCACGGTAGTCCTGGTCCACGGAGCTTTCGCCGACGCGTCCAGCTACGCCCCGGTCGTCACCGAGTTGCTCGACGACGGCACCCGCGTACTGGTTCCACCGGTACCCAATCGCAGTCTCACCGGCGACGCGGCGTACATCGCCTCCGTCGTCCGGCAGGTCGAGGGGCCCGTCCTTCTTGTAGGGCACTCCTACGGCGGCGCGGTGATCACCGTCGCCGGTCGTGAGGACAACGTGGTGGGGTTGGTGTACCTGGCCGCCTACGTCCCCGACGAGGGTGAGAGCCTCGGGGAACTGGGGGGCCGCTTCCCTGACTCACCGCTGGCCGGCGCCCTCGTCTACAAGCCCTTCCCCCTCGAGGGTTCGGACGAGCCGGGCATCGATGTCTCGGTGGACATCTCCAAGTTCCCGGAGATCTTCGCCGCCGATGTGGACCCCGCCCTGACGCGCGTCCTGGCCGTTTCCCAGCGGCCTCTCGCCGCGGCCGTCTTCGGCGAGCCGGCCGGCACGGCCGCGTGGAAGGACCGGCCCTCGTGGGGAATCGTCGCGTCCTCCGACAAGGCCATCAACCCCGACGTCGAGCGATTCGGCTACGAGCGAGCCCAGGCCAAGGTCACTGAGGTCGACTCCTCACACTTGGTGATGCACGCCCACCCGAACGAGACCGTCAAGGTGATCCGCGAGGCGCTCGCGTCCGTGACCGTTTGAGAACGCGAGCACCTGGTCGAGCGCTCGGCACCGACGTACACCGCCGCATCGACCTTGAACCCGACCAACTCCAAGCCGATTTTGCAACACAGCCGCTCTCTGGGGATGCGTTTTGAACGACAGCACGGAGCGCCTCGTGAGCCAATTGGACGACCCGTTGGCGGTGATCGTGTCCGCCTATGCCTCAGTCTTCGAGGACCTGGCCGGTGCAACTACGGGGCGCACCCGAAGAGGCCCGCAGGGGGCCGTGCTCGCGATCACCGGGGCGCCGATTGCCGCGCTGAACGCGATCATCAGTCCCAGCCTGGAGCCGAGCGCCGAGGAGATCATGGCGTTGGCCGCTGCGGAGAGCCCGTGGGAGCTTCCCTGGAGTATCCATGTCCGGGGCGTTCCGGGGCCGCTGGTCGAGGCGGCAGGGCAGCACGGGCTGACTCATTTCGAGCGGGAGCCACTCATGGTCCGCCCCTCCAGCCAGGGACTGCCGGTGGAACGGGTCGTCGATGGCCTGCGCGTACGGGTTGTCCGGGCCGATGAGCTCAACACGTATGCCAGGACTATGGCGGAAGGCTTCGAAGCGCCTTACGAGATGTTCCAGATGTTCACCGATCCGTCTCTGGAGAAGATCGACGGATTCACGTTCTATCTCGCCGAGCTGGACGGCGTGCCCGTGGGAACAGGCATGACCGCCACTTCTGGTGATCTGACAGGCCTTTTCAACATCACTGTGCTCCCAAGCTACAGGCGGCGTGGTCACGGGCGCGCCATCACACTGGAGCTGGTCCGCGCAGGCTTCGCCGCAGGCGCCGGCACGGCCTACCTCTACGCGTCCACGATGGGCGAACCCCTGTACTCCTCGGTCGGATTCCGCACCGAGGAGTATCTGACGGTGATTACTGCTCCGCCGTAGCACGGCCTGTCAGTGCGCTCGCAGGCGAGCACGGTCGTGGTGGCAGCGCCGCCAGTGAGCCCAGAAGGCACTGGCCTCGGCCTGGCTTGACTCGTCACCGACCGCACCCTGCGCGCCTGACCGGAGGGCCGGCGCATACCCTTGAGGAAGAACCTCGAGCGTGTTGAGCAGGCGTACCGTACCGTGCGTCGCCCGAACATTGCCCGCTATACGACGGCCCGCCTCAACCGCGATGGCCGCGGTACCCGCGCGGAGATCCACCCCCTCGACCAGTCTGGCATCAGCAGGCCGCGCCAGCGCGGGGTGAAGTTCCGCACCCTCAACGTGCGCCGCTGGGACCGCATCGTGGCAGCGTGGGCGGTCAGCGACGACCCGGAACTCGACGAGGCCTGGGTCGACCAGGCCGTCGACCTCGGCTCACAGTGGGGCCAGTACGAGCACGTCACGAACATTGGCTTCGCCGCCTGACAAAACGCTGCGAGTTCGCCCGCTGCTGCCGCCACCGGCCAGACAGGGTTGCAGGTCGCGGCTCCGCGATGGGCCTTCAGCCGCCGTCACACAGGTGCGTGGGCACGGCAGGGGCGCTTCCGGTCGTACCGGCGCCGCTGCACACCATGGGCGCCCAGGCCGCTGCGGCGGCCGCGAGGTCGTCTCCGCATGCCCTGCCGGTGCGGGGCCGGGTCGCGGTGGCGAGGACGACTCGGTCGGGGCGGAGCAGGACGGCGCCCGCGCGGCCCATCCAGCGGACCAAGGCGCCGATGCCCGGATCGGCCCCGTGCCCTTGGCCGCCCGTGCCGGGTTGGTGCCGCCGGGGGTGGTGCAGATGGAGGACGCGGGCGTCCAACGCTCGGACGAGGGCGTCCAGGGCCGGGCTGAGCGGTGCAGTGGCCAGAAGTGCGAAGTTCTCGCCGAGCAGGTCGTCCAGCAGACGTGGGGTTCCGTCAGCGTCGGGGATCAGCGGCTGGGGGCACACCGTGCCGGGGCGTGGATGGCCCGGGCGGCGGAAGCCGACCAGAGGTCCGGACCGCAGCGGCGGGCTGACGGCGGACAGGACGAGACCGGACACGCCCGGCAGACGGGAGAGGGCGGGCAGGACGGCGTTGCGCGCCAGTACGGTGCCCGTGCCGCCGCCGGTCATGACCGCACCCACGCCCACGGCGGTACGAATCAACTGACGTGCGTGGCAACGCCGTTCGGCCTGGTAGGTGTCGAGCAGGGCCCCGCTCGCACGGCCGGTGAGGACACGGGCGAGCTTCCAGGCGAGGTTATGGGCGTCGCGCATCCCCGCGCCCATCCCCTGCCCGATGAAGGGCGGGGTGAGGTGGGCGGCGTCACCGAGCAGGAAGACGCGTCCCTTGCGCCAGCGGTCGGCGACCTGGGCACGGAAGGTGTAGAAGGCGGTGCGCAGGACGTGCAGTTCGTCCTCGGGGACGCCCGGTGTCCAGGGAGCGATCAGCTCGAGCAGACGCCCCCGGTCAGTGAGCTCCTCCGGCTGTTCGCCGGTGCGCAGGCGGAACTCCCAGCGGTATCGGTCCTCGCCGACGCGCATGTAGGTGGCCGCCCGCCCGGGATCGCAGATCTGGTGAACGCCGTCCCAGGCGGGCAGCGGCACGCGGCAGCGAATGTCGACGACAAGCCACTGCTGGTGGGATGCAAGGTCCTGCATCCGGGAGCCGATTGAGGCGCGGACCAGGCTGCCCGCGCCGTCGCAGCCCAGGACGGCGTCGGCCAGGAGCCTATGGGAGACGCCGGTGCCCTCGTCGCGGAAGGAGACCTCCACCGGGACACCGCCGTGCGGGGGCGGGGTCACGGCGGTGACCTCGATGCCTCCGCGCAGCGTGATCGAGGCGTGCTTCGTGAGGGTGTCCCGGAGCAGTTGCTCCAGCTCGGGCTGGTCGAACATGTTGGCCTGGGGAAAGCCGTGCCATCCGTAGGGACTGTCGCGCAGGAACTCGGCCAGCACCCGATGCGAGCCGTCCAACAGCCGCATGCCGCGGGCGGGACGGGTGATTTCGCTGAACGCCTCGTGGATGCCCACAGCTTGGAGGATGCGGTGCACCTCGTCGTCCAGGTGGACGGCGCGCGGCAGCGGATACGGGGCGCGGTGGCGTTCCAGGACCAGGGCGGGCACGCCGTGGCGGGCCAGGAGGGTGGCGGCGGTCAGCCCGGTGGGTCCGGCGCCGATCACCACTACCGGTACACGCTCGGGGGCGAGGGCGGCGGTCACTTGCTCAGGGCTTTCATCAGGCCCAGCAGCCGGGCTCGGTCGATTTCGTTGTCCTCACGCAGGGCGGAGATCGCCTGGAGGAGCGCGCCCGGAGAGGGGGTGGTGCCGAGGAAGTCGCGGGTGGCGGGCGGGCCCCACTGGGCCAGGCCGGAGGCGGACATGGCGGCCCAGCCGGGCTCCAGCGTGTTGTCGAAGACGTCGCCGTCGGCGTAGTGCTCCAGCATGAAGCGGTCGGGGTCATGCCAGTAGTCGAAGATCTGGCTGCCCTGAATGTGCCGGCCGATGCCCCAGGAGTGGTGGTAGCCGCGCTCTCGCAGGTACTCGCCGCCGGCGGCGAGCGTGTCGAGGTCGGCGACCTGATAGGCGGAGTGGACATATCCCGTGTCGGGGCCGAGATGCATGGCCAGGGTGTGGTGGTCGGCGGGTTCGTCGCCGCGGTCGCAGCGGATGAAGGCCATGGTGGGGCCGCGGTCGCGCTGCCCGTCCAGATAGAGGAAGTCGCTGACGATCAGGCCGAGGTGCTGCAGGTACCAGTCCAGGGCGCGCCGGAAGACCCGGGTGGAGAGCACGACATGGCCCAAACGCTGCACCTGGGAGGGTTTGCGGGGCGGGCGCTGGGTGGCGTTGAGGCGGGCGGCCGCTGTGGTGGTGCCCGTGTTGAGGATCAGGGGATGTCGCAGCGGTCGCGCGGGCTGCTCGGTGACGCCGTGCACGACACGGACCGGGATGCCGGAAGGGTCGAGCAGGTCCACGGCGCGGCCTCCGCCGTACTCGGTCAGGGTGCGAACCTTGTGGCCGGTGGCGCGGGCCAGCCGGTCGAGGTCGGCGGCGTAGGCGGCCTGGAAGGCGGGGCCGATGAAGCGGGAAGCGGGGCCGCGGCGGATCACCAAGCAGTGCGGTCCGGCCATGGCACCCCGTAGATAGAGAGTGTCATCGGTACGCGCAGCGGTGGTGAAGCCGAAGTCGTGGGCGAAGGTCTCGGCGCGGTCCAGGTCGGGCTTGGTGAACTCCAGCCAGGCCAGGTCGACCACCTTGATGACGGGCTGGACGGCGCGGCCGGGGTGCTCTCCGCGCAGGGCGCCCTGCTCGCTGTGCAGACCCTGATGGGCGTCGGCAGTCGGGACGGGGATGGATGTCGGGTCGTTCACGGGGGATTCCTTCCTGTGTCCTCCACGACTGTCGCGCCGGCGGGGCGGGTGCCGCGGGGTGCCGGAGGCGAGCGGAGGGTGAGGGTTGGGGGCGCGGCCCGCCGATGCGGCGGTGATCGGCAGGTCGGGTGGCACGGCGGGTGAGCGGTTCCTACCGTGCGAGCAGGGTGTCCAGTGCGGTGGTGAGTTCGGCGACCGGGTCGGTGGCCGCGCCGTGGGCGCGCCAGCCGATGAAGCGGTCCGGGCGCACCAGGACGGCGCCTTGCGGTGTGTGACCTCGGGCGGCGGTCCAGGTGGAGCGCAGGTCGCGGTAGTTGCCGTCGACATGCCCGATCCGGACCGCGTCCACCGGCAGCCCGCACTCGGCGGCGAGCTTCTCGGCGGCTTCGCACCAGGCCTGACCGTCCTCTCCCGCGATCAGCAGCAGGCGGCCGGGGCGCACCAGGCGGGCCACAGCCACGCGACGGCCGTCGAGGTCCTCCAGCCAGGCGTGGGGCAGCGGGTGTCCGGGGCGGGCGGCGGGCTGGTAGATGCGGACCGGGTCGGGGTTCTCGGGTGCGGGAGTGCCGTCGGGGACGACGGCCGCGGAGTCGTACGTGTAGCCGAACTCGACGCCCAGTTCGTTGAACTCCATGGACTGGGCGGCCACGGCAGCAAGGAAGGTGCGGCGGAAGTCGGCGTCGGCGGGATCATCGCTCCACAGGCGGCGGGCCTGCCGCCAGTTCTCCTCCTCGCCGGCCTGGGGCCCGCCGCCGAAGAGGGCGTTGACGGCGATGTGGTTCATGGCGTTCTCCAGCGAGCGCTGGACGTTGGTGGCGTCCGCCGGGCGCCGTTCGGCCTGGTAGGTGTCGAGCAGGGCGTCGCCGGCATGGCCGTTCAGGACGGCGGCGAGTTTCCAGGTGAGGTTCTGTACGTCGTGCATGGCGGAGGTCAGGCCGAGGCCGCCGGTGGGCGGGTGACGGTGGGCGGCGTCGCCGGCGATCAGAACGCGGCCGACGCGGTAGCGGTCGGCGACCACGCCTTCCAGTCTCCAGCGGGAGATCATGTGAACCGTCAGATCCTCCTCGCTCAAGCCCAGCCCCGTGCGCAGGTCGGCCAGGACGAACTCGTCGTCCAGCGCGCGGCCGTCATCGGGCCCGTAGTTGAGGTGGAAGACCCACTCCTCGGACTCGGGCCCCCAGTGGTCGGGCCCCATGGGCACGAGAACGCCGGGGATACCGAGGCCGGGCAGCCACAGCCAGCGGATCAGCACCTCCGGGTCGCGCGCCCAGCGGGACAGGTCGGCGGAGATGTGGAAGGAGACCACGCGGGCGAGGTCGCGCACGCCCTCCTGGACGATGCCCAGTGCGGGTCCGACGGTACGGCCGCCGTCGCAGCCCAGCAGGTAGCGGGACCGCACCCGGTAGGTCTCCCCGGTGTCGCGGTCGGCGACGGTGGCGGTGACGCCCTCGTCGTCCTGAGCGAGTCCCGTCAGCTCGTGGTGGAAGTGGACCCGGCCGGGCGAGAGTTCCTCGGCGCGGGCGCGCAGGACGGGCTCCAGGCGGATCTGGGGCAGGTTGGCCTGCCGCTCGGGGCTGGCCGCGAGCCACTCGGGTGAGCGGCCGCCGGCTCCCCATGCCTCCATCCTGGCGACCCTGCGGCCGTAGTCCTCCTGGTCTCCGGCCAGGCCGACGTACCAGGCGGTGTGGGACATCTGCTCGGCCGGAGTGGAGGCGGCGTAGATGGTGTCGGCCGCGCCGGCGTCGCGCATGACCTCCATGGCGCGCTGGTTGAGGACGTGGGCCTTGGGCAGGACGGAGGTGCTGGGCCAGGCGGTGACCAGCAGGGACTCTATGCCCATGCGGCTGAGCAGCATGGAGGCGGTGAGCCCCGCACCGCCTCCGCCGACGATGAGGACGGGCACGTCGAAGTCGTTCATCGGGTCTCTCCTTCGTGGATACCCCCGGCTTCAGCCGGGGGAGGAAACGAAGTTCCTGCGGAGCAGGGCAGGAAGAGCCGGTTCGCCGCCAGGGCGAACCGGCGTTTGCCGGCAGCCGGCCGATACCTAGGACTCACACGGAATCTGATACCGTGTGAGATATGGCGGAGCAGGTCAAGCGGGCGTTCAGGTACCGCTTTTACCCCACCAACGAGCAGGCGGCCGAGCTGTCGCGCACGTTCGGCTGTGTCCGCCTGGTGTACAACAAGGCACTGGAGGAGCGGACCCGGGCCTGGTACGGCGAGCAGCGCCGGATCTCCTACGTGCAGTCCTCCGCAGCGCTGACGCAGTGGAAGAAGACCGGGGAGCTGGCCTTCCTGACCGAGGTGTCTTCCGTTCCGCTGCAGCAGGCGCTGCGTCATCTGCAGACGGCGTTCGCCCACTTCTTCGCCCAGCGGGCGAGGTATCCGCGCTACAAGTCGCGGAAGAAGTCCCGGTCGTCGGCCGAGTACACCCGCAGCGCCTTCACCTGGCGCGAGGGGCGGCTGACGCTGGCGAAGATGACGGATCCGCTGGACATCCGCTGGTCGCGTCCGCTGCCCGAGGGTGCGGTACCGACCACGGTGACCGTGTCCCGGGATGCGGCGGGACGCTGGTTCGTGTCCCTGCTGTGCGAGGACACCATCCCCCCGGCCCGTGCCACCACTAACGTGGTCGGTCTGGATGCCGGGATCACCTCGCTGGTGACCCTGTCCACCGGGGAGAAGATCTCCAACCCCCGGCACGAACGCGGGGACCGCGCCCGTCTCGCCAGAGCGCAGCGGGAGCTGTCGCGCAAGGCGAAGGGCTCCGCGAACCGGGCCAAGGCCCGGCGTCGTGTCGCCAAGGTCCATGCGCGGATCGCCGACCGGCGCCGGGACTTCCTGCACAAGCTGACCTCGCGCATCGTCCACGAGAACCAAGTGGTCGTGATCGAGGACCTGACCGTCCGCAACCTGCTGACAAACGGCCGCCTGGCGCGCGCGATTTCGGATGCGGCCTGGACGGACCTGCGCATGATGCTGGAGTACAAGTGCGCCTGGTACGGGCGCGAACTCGTCGTGATCGACCGCTTCTTCCCCAGCTCGAAGCTGTGCGGGGCCTGCGGCACGGTCGTGGCGAAGCTGCCGCTGAACGTCCGCGAGTGGACGTGCGAGCACTGCGACGTGGTGCACGATCGGGACGTGAACGCGGCACGCAACCTTCTGGCCGCCGGGCTGGCGGCGTCTGCCTGTGGAGACGGTGTAAGACCTCAACGGGAGTCCTCCCGGACGGGGCGGTCGTCGGTGAAGCAGGAACCCCAGCGGGCGACCGCTGGAATCCCCCGCCTTTAGGCGAGGGAGGAAGTCAATGGGTACTCCATGGGGTGTCACGGCTCGGGGCCATGGGGTGGGGGCGGCTCAGGGAGCGACGGGGGAAGAGCGCCAAGAGCGTTTCCCGGCCGATTGATCGAGGCGGGGTGGCGGTCCCGTTCGCGGGTTGGGTGAGCGGCGGAGCGTACGGTCCAGACCGCACGGAGAGGCCCGTGCAGACCGGCAGTGCCGAATGAGTGGGCGCTCGGGCCCGGGCGGCCAAGGCGGTGGACACGCAGTGGGCGCCGTGCGAGAGGAAGGCGGCCTGCGGCGGCGCTGAGAGGGGAAGCTACCTCGGCCACCACATGGAGGTGCGGGGCGGCAGATGCTGGCTATGTCGATACGGCTCATCGTGATGCTCCTCTGGTCCCCGGCGGCCGGGCGGTCACGGCGACACGCCGGCCGGTAACAGGGTGTGTGGTCGGCTAGCCGCCGGCCAGCACGAGATGGGCTGCGGCCAGGGCACCCACGATGACGGCCGGCAGGCAGCGGGCCGCCGGATCGCCGCTGCGCAGGTGGACGACGACGGCTCCGGCCATGAGCAGGACCAGGCCCGCCGATGCGGCGGCACCGAGCGCGGTGATCCGCAGGCCGAGCAACAGACCGGCCGCTGCTGCCACCTCCAGAGCACCCAGCAGGCGGTAGTGGGCGGTGGTCATGCCGACGTGGGACGCGGCCTCGCGCATCGCGGGGACTGCCGCGAGCTTGGCCGACCCGAGCACGAGGAAGATCCCTGCGAGGAGGACGGCGAGGACGATGGCGGTGGTGCTCACGGGGTTTCTCTCTCAGGTGGCTGGGTGGGGGCGTACTGCCAGTGCAGGACGTACCGGTCGAGGGCTGCGGTGACCCTGCGCCGTACCGCCTCGTCGGCAAGGGCGGGCACCGTGACGCGGACACCGCCGTCGTGCGGTCGGCACAGGATGCGTTCCGGGTCGCAGTCCGCGCCCTGGGCGGCCAGTTCGGCGTGGACCGCGCGGCGGGTGGCGTCCAGGCGCAGGCCGAGCTTGTAGGGCTTGCCGACCGCGGTGAGCGGGATGGCGTCGATCACGAGCACCTCGCGCGGGGCGGCGGCGCGTTCGGGGACACGTTCGGTGGCCCAGGTGAGCAGTTCCCCTGGGTCCACGCGGGCGCCGGGGGCGAGGGTGACGTAAGCGACGGGCACCTCGCCGGCGTGCGGGTCGGGGCGGCCGACCGCCGCGGCGGCGGTGACCTCGGGGTGGGTGAGGAGGGCGTCCTCGATCGTGGCCGGGTCGATGTTGTGACCGCCCCGGATGATCAGGTCCTTGGCGCGGCCGGCGAGATGGATGTAGCCGTCGGCGTCGGTGCGGGCCAGGTCGCCCGTGTCCAGCCAGCCGTCGCGGATCTTCCCGGCGGTTTCCAGGCGAGGCCCCTGCGCGGTGTGCTCGGCGACGTACCCGGCGAAGAGGACCGGCCCGCTGACGGCGAGCACTCCGGTGGCACCCGGCGGGAGGTCGTGCCACTCGCCGGTGTCCGGGTCGATGCGTACGGTCTTGACCTGCTGGTAGGGCAGGCGCCGCCCGACGCTACCGGGGCGGGTGTGACCGGGCAGGCCGAGGGCGGAGGCACAGGTCGCCTCGGTCAGCCCGTAGCCCTCACAGAGCGGGATGCCGGTGTGCTCCTCGAAGCACTCCCGTACGGCAGGCGGCAGGGGCGAGGCGCCGACGGCGGCGAACCGCATGCTGGAGATGTCCGCGTCGAGGGGGACCTGGGCGAGGACGGAGTACACGGTGGGCACGCCGGACATGGTGGCGATGCGGTAGTGCTCCACCAACTTCCAGAACACCGGGTACAGCTCGGGATCGCGGTAGCCCAGCGGCCCGGCCCACACCACCTCCCGGCCGCGCAGCAGCGGGCCGAGCAGGGTGACGATCAGGGCGTTGACGTGGAACAACGGCAGCGCCGCGAACATCACCGAGTCCTCGTCGAGAGGAATGCTCGCCGCCACCATCCAGGCGTCGACGACCTCGTTGGCGTGCGTGTGGGCGGCAAGCTTCGGAGTGCCGGTGGTGCCGCCGGTGTGGAAATAGGCGGCCAGGTCGCCAGCGGTTGGGGGCTCGATGTCCACCAGCCGGTCGGCGGGATGGGACGCTGCAAGCTCCGCGAGGTAGCCGACTCGTACGCCCTCGATGGGGTCCAGAGCGGGGGCGGGTCCATCGGCCAGGGTGGGGGCCAAGGCCAGCAGTGCGTCCAGCCGCAAGGCCGCGGCGACCTGCCGGGCCGTGGCCCACACCTGTTCATCCAGCTGCGGACCGGCGGCGATGAGCACCCGTGCACCGCCGCGCCGCAGCAGCTGCTCGACGTGCTCGGATGCCAGGCCCGGGTTCACCGGGGCGGCGATGCCCGCTGCTTGCGCGGCCAGCAGGACGGCGGGCAGCTCCGCGGTGTTCGGCGCGAGCAGGCCCACGGCGGCCCGGCGAGTGACGCCGAGGGAGCGCAACAGGTTGGCGGTGCGGTGCACCTGGTCGCGCAGCTGGGCGAAGTTGGCGGTGGCGGGACGCAGGAAACGCGCGGCGTCGGGCAGCACCGTCAGGGCCGGGCGGTCGGGCCACAGACGGGCAGCGCGCAGCACGGTGTCGTAGGTGGTGGCGGGCAGGCCGCGCTCATGCAGCGGAACAGCCTCAATCGCGGGCAGGTCCGTGATGCTCTCGGATGCGGGCCACAGCGGGTCGGTGGGTCTGAGTGTCACCGGTGCGCCTTTGCAGGGTGAGGGATGGGGTCAAGTGGCCGACCCGGTACGGGGATGCCGGGCCGGCCGGTCCCGGGCGGGGGTCCCGGGAGTCTTCAGCGGGTGCGCACCACTGTGTGCTGCTCGCCGAGATCGAGTGCGCCGTCATCGGTCGCGATGCGAGCCGTGACCGCGTCGCCGTCCTTGAGGTAGTCGGGGTTCGCCTGCTGACGGGCGAAGAATTTCTGCCAGCGCTTGTGTGGCGGCAGCAGGGCGGCAAGCGTGGTCAGGAGCCTGCCGGGGGATTTCAGGGCGGTGCCGCCGGGCGTTCCGGTGAGCAGGACGTCACCGGGTTGCAGCGTCTGAAAGCGGGCGAGAAGGCTGAGGGCGCGCGCGGGCCGGACGATCATGTCCGTGGTGGTGCGGTCCTGCCGGGTGGCCCCATTGACCTTCAGCGTGAGCCGCAGGTCCGGCAGGCGGGCCAGATCGTCGGCATCGACCAGCAGCAGCCGGGGCCCGAGCGGAGTGAAGGTCGGGTACGACTTGGACTCGTAGAACTGCGTCTTGGGCAGCTGCAGGTCGCGGGCGCTGACGTCGTTGGCGACGACCAGCGCGGCGACGTAGTGGGACAGGGCGGCGTCGGTGACCTCGGTGCCGACCGGCAGATCGGCACCCATCACCAGCCCGAGCTCCACCTCGTAGTCCAGGAAGCGCACGTGCTGGGGACGCACAATGTCCTGGTAGGGGCCGCTGACGGACCCCGACGCCTTGCGGAAGAAGGCGGGCGGGACGGTGTCCGGGTCGAATCCGGAGTCCAGCGCGTGGGAACGGTAGTTGACCATCTGCGCCACCACCCGGCAGGGGGTGGTGACGGGCGACAGCAGCTCGGCCTCCCCAGCACAAAGCCCGGCGTCGGGGTCAGCCGCGGCGTGGGCAGCCGCCTGCCGCACGGCGGAACGGTCGGCGAGCAGGCCGGCGGTGGTGTCCGCGTCGGTGTCGACGCGGTGCAGCCGTCCTGTGCCGCTCTCCACCCACCAGCCGTCGGGGGTGCGGACGACCTGGATACTCATCGGCTCTCCTGAGTCCTGGACAGACGTCGACCGGGCCGCTCCCGCGAGCGACTCCAGTCAGCAGTGATGTGAGAATCAGTCCAGATGACGGCATCGTCAATAGTCATCAGTTACGATGAAATCATCAGGACTGATTCATTGGATAAGGCAGAAAGATGAGCAACGACCGACAGGGCAAGGCCAACAGCCGGACGCCCAGCCACGCGCCCAACCGCCTGGACCGGCGCAAGGCGCGTACCCGGGCTGCGCTGATCGCCGCCGCGCAGGGGTTTCTCGCCAAGCAGGGGCGGACCGACGTGAGCATCCAAGAGATCACCGAGGCGGCGGACGTCGGCTTCGGCTCGTTCTACAACCACTTCACCAGCAAGGACGAGCTGTTCGACGCCGCCGTCGCCCTCACCCTGGAGGAACACGGGGTCCTGCTGGAATCGGTCGTGGGAAAGCTGAAGGACCCCGCGGAGATCTTCGCCGCCAGTGTCCGCCTGACCGGCCGGCTGCAGCGCACCCACACGCAGATCGCCAGGATCCTCGTGCGCACCGGCATGCCCTATCTGACCTCCGACAGCGGCCTGGCCCCGCGAGCGATGCGGGACCTGCAGGCCGCCGCCGACGACGGACGGCTGGACATGGACGACCCGCACACCGCCGTGGCCATGGTCGGCGGCGCCCTGCTCGGGGTGCTCCACCTGCTCGAGACCCGCCCGGACCTCGATGCCGAGCATGTTTCCGATCAACTGGCCGCTCGCCTGCTGCGTATGTTCGGCATGACACGCGCCGAAGCACAGGAGATCGCCAGCCGGCCCCTGCCAGCGCTGCCCGCGGCCTGACCCAGGCGATTGTCGTCGAGCCCCGTCCACCCATAGGGGACTTTTCGTAGGGTCCGGCGATCTTGTTGTGTGCCGACCGACCCGAGACCCTGTGGGGCGGAGCCGGACTGATGCAGGCGCAATGCCCGTTGCCACCGCATGGGCGGCCAGGTAAGCGTGCCCCGGCCCTGCCCGTCTCACTTGGGTGTCTGGAGATCCCGGGCCGCTTGAGGCGACTGAAACCCGGCCTCAGCAGTCGGGCACTGCAATCAAGCCAGGAAGCTTGGCACTGGTGCGTCATCCCGGCGAACTGCGAGACGGCGAGTGCCGGAGCCGATGACACCCGTGATGCTTCGCACGCTACCGGTGACAGGCAGCGCGCCGATCTGGTGACAACCGCCGTGCTCCACGAGGAAGCGTGTTCCTCCGGGCGGAAGCCTGGACGATCTCGTCGCCGTCGTCCCTACCTATGCGCCCAGGGACATGGAATGTCAATGCAACTGGCCGGTGCGGAGCAGGTATTGGGCTGGATTGCCCGCCTGCTGGCGGGTCAGTGCGTTTGCGCTCCCACGGTCGGCGGCAGTGACGACGTCGGTGGCGCGGATGCGGATTTCATCGGGTCTCTCCTTCGTGGATACCCCCGGCTTCAGCCAGGGGAGGAAACGAAGCTCCTGCGGAGCGGGGCAGGGAAAGCCGGTGCGCCGCCAGGGCGGAGCGGCGTTCGCCGAAACGGTGTGAGGTATGGCGCGGCAGGTCAAGCGGGCGTTCAGGTACCGCTTCTACTCCACCAACGAGCAGGCGGCTGAGCTGTCGCGCACGTTCGGCTGTGTCCGCCTGGTGTACAACAAGGCGCTGGAGGAGCGGACCCGGGCCTGGTACGGCGAGCAGCGCCGGATCTCCTACGTGCAGTCCTC
>NZ_JBEXXQ010000089.1:0-27538 GCF_040630525.1 Streptomyces sp. NPDC005799 | reverse complement strand
CCCTCGCCCGCCAGGTCGTCGCCGAGGCCGAGCGCGGCAAGCTGCCTGCCGGCATCGAGGGTGGCGGCGCGGCGCGCGGCGCGCACCACGTAGGCGTTCACGCTCAGGCCGGCCTCGATGGCGGCCGCCTTAATCGCGGGGGCGAGGTCATCGGGGATGCGCAAGGTCATAGTGGTGACAGTCATGGTTGCAGAGTAGCCACCGGTAGACGGTGGCGTAAAGCGGATGCTGCCAAGCGGCCAGCAGGCCCGAGCCCGAGGGGGCAAGATCCTCCATGTGCACCGCGCAGCGCCGCCTCGGGACGGGCCCGAGCACCACCAGGAGCACCCCGACGACGGACGCAGGCCGCCCGCGTCTGCTGCCCATCGAGCGGCTTGCCCCTGACGCACTCCTGGACGGCTCCGAGCACCGAGGGGCCGCCGACCGGAAGGGCCGGAGGGCCCTCAGACCGCACGATGCACAGCAGGACGGGAATCAGGCTAATGCTTGCCGCCAAGTCCTCAGGATTTTCGGTCGCGCACTCCTCGATGTTTCAAGCGACAGGTGAGGGATCCCCCATGGCCACGTTGAGCTGCGCCCAGGGTTCACGACTCTGCGCACACCTACGACGTCTGCTGGAGGCCAGCGCCATCTCCGGCGCCGAACTACGCGAAATGCTCACGTCCTTGCAACACCTCCACAACGAAGCTACGCAGCAGGCCACCGTGCACAACACCATCAACGGCGGGGTACAGCACGGCCCAGTCATCCAATCAGGCCGGATCACCGGCCTCACCATCCACGCCCACCGCCCCAACCCGGCACAGAACTGGCCGAAGCCATCCGTGGCCACGGCCCGGACCGTCATCTACCCACGTGCATCGGCGTGCAGCGCCGCACGCCCTGTGGTGTGCCCGCCCGCGGTTTCACACATCCCCTCCAAGACATGCGGAGCCGACGTCGGTTAACTCGCCGACCTCCTCGGCCACGACGCAGAGATCGGCCACACCAGCGCCGCCGCCCTGCGTCACACCGCCCGCGACTGGCGAAGGCCCCTGGCCGCCCTCGGCCTCGCCGGATAAATCCGGACAGACGTAGATCACGTAAGGGGCCATGGGGGGCATTTGACTCATATGCGGCGCATGGTATGTGTGTTAGAAACATTACCCATCGGGACCTGCTGGCAGTCTCCGTTAATTCTTTACTCGTCCAGACGGGAGCGTCGTGTCTGCTTTGTCGTCTTCCGTCCAACGCGTCACCCCTCTCGCCAATCGCCCGGAGGCCCGCGGTCGGTTGTCTTGTCGGATGCCCTCGCTGCGGGCATGTCATTTGATCGCAGCGCGTCGAGTTTCTGACTGGCCGGCGCGGGCGATGCCCTACTACGGCAGTTGCGTTGCCCGGCTGTACTCATGGCCCGGCCTCACTCACCAACTAAGGGCTTGCAGATCAATAGCACGCCGATTCCGTTTCTGCGCCTGCGACATGTGCCACGAGCAGCTGACCTGAGGCGACGTTGCACCGAGCATGCGCCGAGGTCGGCACTACCGGGACGTAGACCCGCGTGTTGTTCGGAGACGCGCCCTTAGTGTCTCGTGATCCTGATTGTGGAACCTGAGGTGTCTTTGATCGTTGAGTCTGGTATGGATCTCTCCTCTGAGTAGATAGCTGAACGGCGAGAGCCGGCGGGTTCGCGGGATGTGCCAGCTGTCGTGGCACTTCGCGCGCGGATCGTGTTGTGGTTGGCCGAAGTTCGCGGCGAAAGAACACTGCCAAGTTCGCCGGCCTGGCACCTCTGACGGTGGACCGCTGCAAGTCCCGCTATGCCGAGCGGGGTGTGGCCGGGCTGGAGGACAAACGCCGGGGCGGGCCACGAACTCAGGTGCCGCCTTGGACGCGGGTCCGGGTGATCGCGTTGACGAGGATGTCCCCGCCACTGAACGTCACGACATGAAGTGCTGGGCGAGTGCAAGCCGAGCCGGAACGGCGCGAACTTCGCGGCGTTCCTGAAGAAGGCTGTCAAGCTGCATGCGGGAAAGGAAATCCACGTCGTCCTGGACAACCTGTCCACGCACACGACCCCGAACGTGAAGGCGTGGCTGGCGGCAAACCTGCACGTCCACTTCCATTTCACCCCCGTCGGGCCCTCGTGGCTTAACCAGATCGAGATCGTCCACGTCCTGGGCAAGCAGATCCGCGACTACATCGACGCCTGGAACGAGAATGCGAATCCCTTCACCTGGACCCCCCACCGCCGACGAGATCCTTGCAAAGGTCCGGCTCGTCCAGAGCAGTGTGAAGAACTCGTCAATAACAACTCGAAGTAACGCAATCAGGATTACGAGATACTAGTTAGAGGGGGCAGCATGTTGTCTTTACGGTGCCTTTCCGCCGAAGCGGCCGGGGCCGCTTGCGTCTCGTACCGAATCACCGCGCAGGCATTATCCGACTGGACGGACGGATTGCTTGAACGTGGCCTCAGCGTGCTGGATGAATCCCTTCGAACGACGATGGCCCGCCCCGCCTGCGACTGTGAGATGTATTCCCGAATACATCTGGCCATAGGTCTCACTCACATGCGGGAGTTCGACAGAGCGCGGGGAATCCTTTACTTCCGGGACCTGACCGGCTTCCGTGATCCGGCGGACGGTCCGGCCGAGCTGGGCGTGGCCCGGTCTCTGCTCGCCTACACCAGCGGCGACACGGAAGCCGCAGCCGTGTGGAGCAGAAGCGTGCTGGAACGCGTCAGGTGTCCCGGCCCGGTGGCGGCCTCGGCCCATCTCCTGCTCACCCTGATCGGTCTGCGCGATGGTGATCTGAGGACCACTTCGCTGTACGTCCAGAAGCTCACGGATGACGTGCTCATGGGACGCGGCGGAACCTGGGCCGCGCACATTGCCTGGGCGGCTATCCAGATACGGGAGGCCAAGGACGGGGCAGATGCTTCGGCCCCGTTCATCGAGGAACTCGTCGACTTCGGTGAGATCAGCCGGGGCGTGCTCATCTGTCAGCCGGCCGCCGCGCCATGGCTCGTACGGCTGGCGTTGAAGACGGACCAGAAGGCGCTGGCTCAGCAGGGGGTAGAGGCGGCTCAGCGGCTCGCCGCGATGAACCCGCGGACCCGCTCGCTGGCCGCGGCGGCCCAGCACGCGAAGGCGCTGGTCGACCGGAACCCCGACGACCTGTGGCGGGCCGTCGAAACGCACAAGGACCCGTGGGCACGGGCTTCCGCCCTGGAGGACTACGGCGTTCTACTGCACCGTCGACGGCTGCCCGAGGAGCAGATCGTCCCGGTCTTGGAGCGCAGCGGCGACGCGTATCTGGCAGTGGGGGCGTTCCACGACGTCCTGCGCATCAAGCACCGGCTGTGGAACCTCGGCGTCCGGCATCGCATCTCCCGTTGGCCCACCCTGCCCGGCAAGGAGATCAGGAACCTCACGAAGACGGAAACCGCGGTCGCCGAACTGGTGGCCCAGGGGCTGACCAACAACCAGGTGGCCTCCCAGCTCTTCCTCTCCCGTCACACCGTGGCCTTCCATCTGCGGAAGATATTCCGCAAGTTGGACGTCACCTCACGTATGGCACTGGTCAAGGTGTGGGACGGCACCGGCGGGCATTGAGGGAAACGGTTCTGAATATCCGGCTGTCGACACGGATCCGACGACAGGAGGACCAAAGTCGTGTGCCGGCCGAGGAAAGGAAGACGAGTCGCATGACAGCCGTCAAGCGGGAGCCGAACGCGTGGATACGGCAATTCCATCCGGCCCCGGAAGCCTGCACACGTCTGCTCTGCCTGCCCCACGCGGGTGGATCAGCCAGTTTCTATTTTCCGCTGTCGGCGGCCCTGTCGCCCGCCGTCGAAGTCTGCGCGGTGCAGTACCCGGGGCGTGGGGAGCGCCTCAATGAGACCACCGTCGACAACCTGGACACCCTGGCCGCCCACATTGTCGACGCGCTGGCTCCATGGCGGGAGGACCAGCTGGCGCTGTTCGGGCACAGCATGGGGGCCGCACTCGCCTTCGAGGTCGCCGGCCTTCTGGAAGCCCGCAATTCGGTGCCCACAGCCCTCTTCGTTTCCGCATGCCGTGCCCCCTCGCGACCTCGTGCCGGGCGGGTTCACCTCATGAGCGACAGCGAACTGCGCGCGGAAATAGGCAGGTTGAAGGGAACGGATTCCCGGCTCCTTGATGACGACGACCTGCTGCGGCTGTTCCTCCCGGCCATTCGCAGCGACTTCAAGGCGATCGAGACCTACGTCCACCGTCGCGGCCCCGCCCTCTCGTGTCCCGTGTTCGCCCTCTACGGCGACCGCGACGCCGGTCTGACGCGGGACGACATGGCGGCTTGGCGGAGCCATACCAGGGGGGAGTTCGAGCTGACGGAGTTCCCCGGCGGTCACTTCTACCTCAGCGACCAGATACCGGCCGTCGCCGAGATCGTCTCGACCCGCCTCCAGCGGCCGCAGAGTCCTCCGCGGCATCGGAAGGAGGGGCATCACACGGGGGACGAAGCGGCTGAGGTGATCAGTCCGCAGCCGTAGCGGGGAGTCAGAAGAACTCCTGGTACAGGGGGAGTTGGTGGTGCAGCATGTGGATGCCCGGATGGGTGGGCAGGCCCAGTGCGGTCGCGGCGCGCAGGAGGCGGGTCTCGGCGGGGCGCATGATGATGTCGACGACCAGAGTGCCGGGCGGCAGTCGCGCCGGTTCGAAGGGGAGGGGGTCCGCCGGACTCAGGCCCAGGGAGTGGCGTTGACGGCGATGGCGCTGTCCGGTGCGGGAGTCCCGGAGGCCACGAGGACGCGGCCCGGCCAGCGAGGTTCCAGGCGGGCCAGGAGGGCGGCGAGGCGTTGCGGGTCGGGGTCGGTGACATCGATCCGCCCGGTGCCCGCCGCCATCAGGGCCGCGGCCAGGGCGAGGCCCGCGCCACCGGCTCCAGCCAGGGCGACCGCGCGTCCGGCCCACTGGCGGTCCTTGGCGGCCAGGCCGTGTACGAAGCCGGTGCCGTCGTTGCGGTCGTAGCGGGGGAAGTTGCTGCTGGAGATGTCCACGCGGATGCGGTGACCGGGAAGGAACACATTGGAGGTGCCCGTCATGTCCACGGTGATCTCGTAGACCGCGCCGGGCTCCATCAGCTCTTCCGCGGCGAGACCGCCCCGATAGCGGGTGCGCAGGATCCCGTCGCACAGGTTGATCGCCTTGCCGTCGGGGAAGACGTCGACGAGCTTGGCGGTGAAGTCGGTGTCCACCGCGGACGAGGAGACGTACAGGGTCAGGCTGACCGGGTCGGTGACTTCAACAGCCTCGTTCAGTACGGGTGTTGCGAAGCACAGAACGTCGTAGCGGGAGACTACGGTCCGCTGGTCGACCGGACCGCAGAACCCCGGCGTCGTCGGCTTCGACGCCCCGCCGGCGGAGGGAACCGGGCGGCGCGGGTCGTAGAGGTAGGTCTCGTGCCCGGCGTCGGCTGGCACCTCGGTCGTCAACACGCCGTCGCCGTCGGAGGTGTTGGCGTGGCGGTGCTCGTGAGGTGGAAGTCGGTCCACCGTGTGTCGGGCAGCGGCCAGGCCTGTTCGTCGCGCCACTGGTCGATGCCCATCACGAAGATTTTCACCGGCGCCACGTCGTCCAGGGCGGCGGTGCCGCCACGGAGCCAGCGGCCGAAGAACTTCATATGCAGGCCGGTCAGGCCCATCATCTGGGCGTCGGCCAGCGGGCCGAAAGACCGGTCGGCATAGACGCCATTCGTGGCGAGGTGGTCCCACGGACCGATGATCAGCCGCTGCCCCTCTCGCGCCTCCGCGGTGCCGGCCTTCTGGCGGGCGGTGGTGTAGGTGCGCAGGGTCTGCCCGATGTAGAGGTCGTACCAGCTGCCGATGTTCAGCGCCAGATGCCTGCGACCTCCCCTGATGCCGATGCATCAGGGGAGGTCGCAGGGGATATACCTGGCCGAAGAGCTGCGGACTGCGTCCTTGATGGGTGAGATCGTGGCGGGCTACTGGAAGCGAGGGTCGTGGTCTCGGACGCGCTGTGTCACGCGATCTGTCGGCCTGGCAAGCCTGGAGTGCCGGATGGGTTGTTCCAGACGTCGACCGATCGCGGCCGCCCCCTCTGCCGCTTCCTGTCAGCCCGGGACCACCGGCAGGACGATGCGGGAGGGCCGGGTGGGGTCGTGGAAGATCTGCTGGTGAGCCACTCGTGCCGTGGTCGCGCTATCCTCGGGTTCGCCGGTGTTGAGGTTACGGTCCCAGCGGGGGAAGTTGCTGGAGGTGACCTGGAGTCGTATGCGGTGTCCGGCGCGGAAGACGATGCTGGTCGACCACAGGTCCACGACGTACTCGGCAGACTCACCGGGTGTCGATTCCCGAACTCGCACGACGCCGTCGGTGACATTGCGAGAGACACCATTCTCGTCGACGTCGCACAGGCGGGCCACCCAGTCGGTCGAGGGGCCGTCGGTGGCGGCGAAGAGCACCGCCGTGACGCGGCCGGTCACCTCGACGTCCTCAGTCAGCGGGTCGGTGGTGTAGACGAGGACGTCCTCGCGCGCCTCCACGCCCGCCTGGTCGAGCGGGCCGGGACGGAAGTCGTCCGTCAGCAACAGGGCTCCGCCAGTCGTCGGCACCGGGTCCATCGGGTCGTAGGTGAACTCCTTGGGCTGCTCGGCGGCGGACGGGGGCTCAGGGGTCAAGCGTCCGTCCCCGCGAAGGTGGAAGTCCGTGTCCACGGCCCGCGAAAGGGGCCATCCGGTCTCCTCGCGCCACTGGTTGACGCCCATGATGAACAGCAGCACCCGGCCCGTGTCCGGCTCCAGTGCCTCGCCGTCGCCGATCGTGTGCTGGAACCAGTCGAGTTGGAGGCCGTTCAGGGGGCCGCGCATGCCCATGAACGCGGAGTTCGCGGCGAACCCGAAGTTGACGTCGCCGATGACGTGCTGCCGGTTGGCGTGACTCCACGGGCCCATGACCAGCGTGGCGGAGCGGCCGGCGCGGCGCATGGCGGTGAAGTTGTCGAGCGTGCCCTGGGCGAAGATGTCGTACCAGCCGCCGACCTGGTAGGTGGGCAGGTCCACCTCGTCGTGCCGGCCATAGACCCGGCAGGCCCGCGCCCACTCTGGCTCCCGCCGGGATCGCTCGTAGCCCAGTTCGGGAAGACCGTGCCGGACGAACGCGGGGAAGCGCCCGGCGGGAAGTTCGCCGTAGCCGCCGCCCGCCAGGCCGTCGAGATCCCGCACCAGTCCGCCGAGGCCGGCGACGAGCGTGGCGGGGTCGGTGCCGTGCCGCCGCATCAGCGCGTCGGCACCCATCATGAGCGTCCAGGGCGCGGTGATGCCGAGCTCGATCGCACCGCCGCGCGTCCACAGTCCGTCGTCCGGATCGGACCACGTGACCATCGGAGCGATCGCCTTCAGCTCCGGCGGCTTGGCCAGCGCCGCCATCCACTGCGTGTTGCCGAAATAGCTGGCCCCGATCATGCCGACCGAGCCGTTGGAGCCGGGCAGGGCGGCAGCCCACCGCACGGTGTCGTACCCGTCGCTCTCCTCGTGCGTCCACGGCTCCCACTCACCCTCGGAGCCGAACCGGCCACGGGTGTCCTGGAGAACGACCATGAAGCCACGCCGGGCCGCCGCCAGGGGATCGAGGACGGCGATCGCCAGGGCCATCTGCTTCCCGTACGGCAGCCTGCTCAACAGCACCGGCCACGGCCCGCTGCCGCCGGGCCGGTAGACGTCCGCCCGCAACACTGTGCCGTCACGCATCTGCGCGGGTACGTCGACATCGATCTGGATCTCCGTCATGTGCTGCTCCTTTGTTGCCACGACGCCTTGTCGAGGAGATGGTCGACCGGGCCCGCACCCCCGCGACACCCCCGATCGGGGGTGACCGCGGCGGTCTCGGGGGCGCTTACGCCACCGTGTTGACGTCGCAGACGAGGTGAACGGGCGCCTTGACCTCGGCTGGCGTGAGCGGGCCGCGATGAGGCCGACAGGGCTCATTCATGACCGCTGAACGAGCGATGCTGGGCGCTCGGCCATCGCTCACACCTCCAGCACCAACCGCTCTCCTTCCGGTGCACGCGAGACGCAGGGCAGCATGGCGCCCTCCGCACGTTCGGTGGCCGTGAGCCGACGGTCACGATGATCGACACGACCATGCGCCACCCGTACCCGGCAGGTGCCGCAGAACCCCTGGCGGCAGGAGAACGGCATGTCCGGCAGGGCCTCGTGGAGAACATCCAGGGCGGAGCGGTCGTACGGCACCGGCAGGACCCTTCCGGTGTCGCCCAGCTGAAGTTCGAAGGGGCGGCCGTTCGTAATCGGGGGCGGGGCGAAACGCTCGAAGTGCAGGGCTGAGGCGCGGCTGCCACCGAACGCGCGCCGAACGCCGTCGATCATGGGCGCGGCCCCGCAGCAGTACACCGCACCCGCCACCGGGCTCAAGCTCAGCAGATCGGCTGCTTCGGGCACACCAAACTCGTCGTCGGGACGGATGAGGACCCGGCCAGGGGCTGCGGCCGCGAGTTCGGCCAGATCTGCCGCGAAGGGCATCGAGCCGCTGTCGCGGCCGGTGTGCACGAGCCTCCAGTCCAGCCCCCGTCGGGCAGCCTCCCGGGCCATCGGCAGGGTCGGGGTGATTCCGATGCCGCCCGCGATGAGCAGGAGAGATGCTTCGGCGGCGAAGGGGAAGGCGTTCCGGGGCGCGGTGACGGTCAAGACCGCCGGACAGGCCGCGGCGAGCCCGCAAGTCGTGCGCACGGCCCGGCTCGAAGTCGTCCAGGAACTCCTCAACGACCTCCTGCCGCCTCGCCGCGACCGCCGCTGCCAACGACTCAAGAAGCCACCGAGGAACACCTTCGAAGCCAAACGCCGGGATGAGCCCCGCCCTCCCAGCCACGTCAGTTACTCACTCAAAGTCACGTGGAACCCGCGACACCCGTCCTCACCTGCGGAAACGTCCTAAATCACCCGCATTGCCTTGACGTCGGCGAACCGCGTCAGAGACCAGATCGTGCCGAACTCACCGGCGTCGTGGTGGACGACGGGGGCGTTCTCGCACATCCACTGCCGGACCTCAAAAGGGTTGCCGACTCTGTAGGTCGCGCCTTCCACAAGTGAGCTGATGTCGTATTCCACGCGGTTGCCCTCAGGTTTTCGAAGGGGCCGGAACGGCGCGATACGACATGATGAATCGCGCGAGACGGGCGATCCCTTCGACGATTTCCGGGAGCGAGAGGTAACTCACCGAAAGCCGCAGTGACTTCTCCCCGCCGCCGTCCGGATAGAAATAGGACATGGGTGTCCAGATGACTCCGAACTGCTTCGCAGAGCGGGCCAGTGCCGCTTCGTCGGCCGCGAAGGGCACAGTCACGGTCAGAAAGAACCCGCCCGAGGGCCTGTTCCAGCTGACGCCGAGCGCGGTCCGCTCCGGCAAGGGGAAGGCCGCTTCGAGCTGCTCCAATACGGTCCGCATCGCGTCGCCGTAATAAGCCGCCGTCTCCACGCCGTGCTCCGCGGCACGGCCACCGTCGGAGAGCAGCATGCCCGCGACGACGGCCTGCGTCACCGGTGACGTGTTCACCGTCACCATACTCTTGAGCTTGGCGAGTTCGTCCGCCAGCAGCACGCGCGCACCCGTCGTCTCGTCCACGACAGTCTGGTCTGCGACGGCGAAGCCGATTCGGGCTCCCGGAAAGAGGGTTTTGGCCAGCGAGCCCAGGTGCACGACCCGCCTGTCGCGGTCGAGGGACTTGAGGGTCGGCAGCCGCTCGCCGGGGCTCACCAGCCGGTAGGGGCTGTCCTCAAGGAGCAGGATGTCCTCGCGGGCCGCTAGTTCGAGCAGTTCCCGTCGCGTGGCGAGGGGCAGCGTCGCACCGGACGGGTTGGCGTGGTCGGGGACCAGGTAGAAGGCGCGGGGTCGGCGCCCACGCGCCCGCTCCCGTCGGACGACCGCCCTCAGGTCGGCGCAGCGCAGTCCCTCAGGTCCCTCGGGGACGGCGGTCACCTCGGCGTCGAGCAGCCGTGCCGCGCCGGTGGCGCCGACGTAGCAGGGGCTGGAGACGAGCAGGACGTCCTGGGGGCCCGAGATGAGGGCGCGGATCGCCAGGAGTATCGCCTCCTGGCAGCCGACGGTCACGACCACGGACTCCGCCGGGACATCGATGTCCTCGTGGTCGCGCAGCCAGTCGGCGATCACCTCGCGGATCTGGCCGGCCGTGGGACCGTACTGGAAAAGAGCAGAGCGCACCTGGTCGGGCGAGGCACCGCCGGCCTCCAGGTGGTCGAGGTAGCGGCGCAGGTTCTTGATGACGTCCTCAGTGTCGAAGAAGCCGTCGTAGGGACGGCCCGGAGCGAACGAGACCGCCGCGGGATAGCGGTCGGTGATCTCGTTGAGGAAGGTCATCGTGTCTAGCAGCGGGTCCCGCAGACTGCCGTGCAGATCCGCCTTCCGCAGGTCGTGAGCGGAGTGCGGGAGTGGACCGGAGCCGGCGCACGAGGTGCCGACGTCGGACACGTGCGGTGGCAAGGCAGGGGCCCGCGGGCCGAGCAGGGCCGCAGCCACGTCGCCGGTCGAGGACGTGCCGGTGAGGATCATCGCGTCCGCCAGCTCACTCGCCAGGATGTCCAGCACATGCTGCGCGCCGACCTCGCGCGCCACGGTCAGGCCGTGCAGGACGGGCCGTCCCACCAGCACCCCGTCGGCCCCGGACGCCAGAGCCGCCAGGATGTCGGCCCCGCGGCGCACGCCGCTGTCCAGGAGTACCGGGCAGGCGCCCGCGACCGCCGCCGCGATCTCGGGCAGCACGTCCAGGGTGGCTGGCGCGCCGTCCAGCTGCCGTCCGCCGTGGTTGGACACCACGATGCCGTCCGCTTCCGCGGACAGCGCCAGCCGTGCGTCGGACGCGGTGAGAACCCCCTTGACCAGCACCGGCAGTGAGCTGACGCCGCGCAGCCACTCGACGACCGACCAGTTGAGAGCGGGGGCGAACTCGGCGCGCGCGTGGTCGCTGGGCGAGGAGAACTCGCCGTCGGGAAGGTTGACGGGCCCGATGTCCTTGGGGAGCCGGAAACGGTTACGCAGGTCCCGGTGCCGGCTGCCCAGGATGGGGGCGTCGACGGTCAGGACCAGGGCCTCGAAGCCGGCGCTCTCGGCGCGTGCAACGAGGTCCCGCGTCAGGGAGCGGTCCCGGAAGCAGTACACCTGGAGCCACAGCGGGCCGCAGGCCGCTGCCTTGATGTCCTCGAAGGTGCGGCTCGCGAACGTGCTCACCACCAGGGGCACTCCGGCGGCCCCGGCGGCCCGCCCGGTCGCGACCTCGCCAGCCGGGTGGGCCAGCCGGTGGTAGGCCATGGGGGCGACGGCGAGAGGGGTCCGCCAGGTACGGCCCAGGACCGTGGTCGCGAGGGAGGGCCGGTCCGTGCCGGACAGCGCCCGTGGGAACAGCCGTACCCGGTCGAAGGCCGCCCGGTTGGCGGCGAGGGTGCGTTCCTCGCCGGCGCCGCCCTCGATGAAGTCCCAGACACTCCTCGGCAGCATCGTGCGGGCCTGTCCGGCGTAGTCGGTCAGGGTGAACATGTTCACGGCTGTGGCACGACCGGCAGGGGCGGTCACGAGGCGGCGAGCCGGTCGCGCTCGACAGCCTCGTACAGGGCCCGGATGTTCGCGCTGCCGAACCCTCGCGAGCCTTGACGCTGAATCAGCTCGAAGAAGAGGGTGTTGCGCTCGTACGGTGACGTGGTGAACAACTGCATCAGATGCCCCCACTCGTCGCTGTCGGCCAGCACCTGCGCGTCCCGTAGGTCCTCGATCCGGTCCGACAAGCCGGGCAGCCGCGTGTTCAGCATGTCGTAGTAGCTGTCCGGCGTGCTCAGGAAGTCCACGCCCCCGTCCCGGAACTGGCGCACCGCGGAGACGATGTCGTCGACGAGGAACGCCAGATGCTGCACTCCAGGCCCCCCGTTGCGATCAAGGAAGGCTCCGAGCTGGCCGGACTCCTTGCCAGGGTCGGGTGCGACCAGGGTGAAGGTGACGTTCTCCGACGCGCTGCGCAACACGACGGAGTCCATGGCCTGCCCGCCCAGCGTCACGTACTCGGCCGAATAGCGCGTGAAGGCGAAGGCGTCCCGGTAGAAACCGGCGTACTCGCCGAGCCGGCCGCCCTCGACACAGACCGCGATGTGGTCCAGCAGCCGGACGGTCTGCGGCGACTGCGGGACGGAGGCCGAGACGGGCACCCAGCGGCCGGTGGGCGGAGTCCGACCGGGGTCGCCCTCGGCCGCGGGCAGCAGGGTGTGCCGTACGTCCCCGAACCCCGACACGACCGGCGCGCCGCAGGGGGAACCGAGGTCGGCCGCACCGGCGGCCACCGCACGCTCGACCGCCGCTGGGACGTCATCACAGGTCAGGGCAATGTCCGCGACACCGTCCCCGTGCTTGTCCAGGAAGTTCCGCACCGCCGGTCCCGACGTCACGGCCAGCCGCAGGTCGCCCTGCCTGAGCAGGGTGGAACAGCGGTCGTCGTCCTGGGATTCCGCGACCCGCGCGAATCCCAGGCCGGCGAAGTAGTCGATCATGGACGCGTGGTCCAGAGTGTAGAGGTCGAGATACGCAATGCCGTGAACAGTCATGGTGTCTCCGACGTTGGGGATGGCTGCGCCGACCGGCGGGGCCGCGACCGCTACCGGTCGCCCTCGGCGGCCGCGCTCATGGCGCGTACGAGGCTCGCGGGACGCATGTCCGTCCACTCACGCTCGATGTAGTCCAGGCATGCGGCGCGGGGAGCCGGGCCGTGCACGGTGGTCCAGCCCGCCGGGACGTCGGCGAAAAGGGGCCAGAGCGAGTGCTGGTTCTCGTCGTTGACCAGAACGAGGAACGTGCCATCCTCGTCGTCGAAGGGGTTGTCGGCCACAGCGTTTTCCTTATCTTCCAGAGGGTGAGGTCCTTCAGGGCTTCGCGGCGCCGTCCCGTACCGGCTCGCCCGCGTTCTTCATGGCGCGCAGCGCGGCGAGTTCCTCGCGGGTGGGCGGTTCGGTGACACCCAGGTGCTCGGCGACGCGCAGGTCCCAGCCCGTCGCGGTCCGCGCTTGGTCGACCGTCACTCCGGGATGCACCTCGGTGAGGACGAGTTCCACCGTGGCCGGATCCGGCCGCAGGACGCCCAGGTCGGTGATGACGGCGACCGGCCCGGCGCCGGGCAGCCCGAACCTTTCGCGGTCACCGGGGCCCGAGCCGTGGCCGAAGGTGGTCACGAAGTCCGCCTTCGCCACGAGGTTGCGGGTGGTGTGCCGCACCACGATCAGCACACCGCCGCAGTGCGCGGCGATCTCGGGCGCGCCGCCGGCACCGGGGAGGCGTTTCTCGGGCAACTCAGGACCGCGGTCCACGACGGTGCTGTTGATGTTGGCGAACCGGTCCACCTGGGCGGCGCCCAGAAAGCCGATGTCGATGCGGCCGCCCTGTATCCAGTAGTTGAACATCTCCGGCATCGGTATCACCAGGTCCGCGGTCTCCGCGAGTTCGCCGTCGGCGATGGAGAGCGGCAGCCGGCTGGGCTTGGAGCCGATGACGCCCGACTCGTAGATCACGACGAGATCCGGATGGTACGTCCGGCGCGCGAGGTTGGCCGCCGTGCTGGGGATCCCGACGCCCGCCAGACAGGTCCTGGCCCCGGCCAGCGCTCGGGCGGCGCAGATCTCCATCAGCTCGTCCCCGGTGACGGCAAGGGTCTGCTCAGCGGTGGATGTCCCGGTCATCGAACGGTGGCCCCCTCCGTGCGCAGGATGTTCTCCTCGACCCAGCTCCCGAAGACCTCGCGGTCCCGGGACACCTCGCTCCACGCCCGGTAGTAGTCGTTGTCACGGCTGCTGTACCCGGTGGCGTACGACGGGTGGGCGCCGCCGGGGACGACCGCGACGGCGTCGATGACCCAGGCGGGCAAGGTGACTGCGCCCGGCAGCGGAGTGAGGCGGTCGACCAGTTCCTCCACCGTGACCAGTACTCGGTCGGCCGCGAGGACCGCCTCCTTCTGCACCCCGAGCACGCCCCAGAGCTGGATGTTGCCGGCCCGGTCGGCCCGCTGGGCGTGGATGACGGTGACGTCCGGGTTGAGAGCGGCGACCGCGGTCAGCTCCTCGCCGGTGAAGGGACAGACGACAGGGGCGACGGAGCCGGTACGTCCGGCGATGTCGTTGCCCCGGTAACCGCGCAGGACGGCGAACGGCAACCGTGAGGCGCCCGCGACATAGCGGTTGACCATGCCGGCGTGGCTGTGCTCGTCCAGTTCCAGCGGGCGGGGCCAGCCGTTCTCCACCGCGTCGCGGAACCGGTGCAGCGATCCCGCACCGGGACTGCCGCCCCAGGAGAAGACGAGCTTCCGGGCCGCCCCCACGCCGATGAGCTGGTCGTAGAGGAGGTCCGGGGTCATGCGCACAAGCGTGAGGTCGGTGATGCCCTGGCGGATGATCTCGTGCGCCGCGCGGAAGGGGATCAGATGCGTGAAGCCCTCCAGGGCGACGGTGTCGCCGTCGTGGATCAGCTTCGCCACGGCTTCACTCAGATCGTGGATCTCAGACAATGGTCCTCGCTCGGGAACGGTGTGGTCGAAGGAATGCCGTCGTGCTCACGCCGGATCGAGCCGGTCCGCGTGCACACGGGCCAGACCGGCGGGGGTGGGGGTGTGGAAGACGTCGCGGAGGGTGATGTTGGTGCCGAGCTGGGTCTGGGCGCGTGCGGCGAGGCGGACTGCGAGGAGGGAGTCCCCTCCGAGCGCGAAGAGGTTGTCGTCGATCCCGACGCCGGGCACGCCGAGGAGGTCGGCGAACAGGGCGCACAGGGCTTCTTCGTGGGGGGTGCGGGCCGGGCGTGAGGTGGTGAGGGTGGTGAAGTCGGGGGCGGGCAGGGCCCGCCGGTCGAGTTTCCCGTTCGGGGTCAGGGGCAGCACGTCCAGGACTACGCACACGGCGGGGACCATGTATTCGGGCAGGTGGCGGGCGGTGAACTCCCGCACCTGCGCCCCGTCCAGCACAGTGCCGGTGGTGGGGGTGAGGTAGGCGGTCAGGCGGCGGGGGCCGGCGGGCTCGTTGTGGACGGTGACCGCGGCCTGCGCGACACCGGGGTGCCGGGTCAGGACGGCCTCGATCTCGCCGGGTTCGACACGGAACCCGCGGATCTTGACCTGGTCGTCCGCACGCCGGAGGTAGTCCAGCCGCCCGTCCCGCCGTCGGCGCACAATGTCCCCCGTCCGGTACATGCGCTCACCCGGCTCGAACGGACAGGCCACAAACCGGCCGGCGGTCAGTCCCGCACGCCGGGCGTAGCCGCGGGCGAGTCCCGCGCCGACCAGGTACAGCTCGCCCGCGACACCCGGCGGGACCAGGCGCAGTGCAGAGTCCAGGACGTACAGACGGGTGTTGGCCGCGGGCATCCCGATCGGAACCGGACCCTCCGGAGTGACGTCACGGCAGGCGGTCACATCGACGGACGCCTCCGTGGGGCCGTAGAGGTTGTGGACCGGCACGTCCAGCACAGCGGTCAGCTGGGCCACCGCGGACGCCGGCAGGACTTCCCCGCTGCACATCACCCACCGCAGACTCGTACAGCGGGCGGCCGCCGGTTCCTGGGTGAAGACCTCCAGCATCGACGGCACGAAATGCGTCCCCGTGACGTCCTCGGCGGTGATCAGCTCGGCGATGTACCGGGCGTCGCCCTGCCCGCCGGGCGGCGCGAGGACCACCGCCGCACCCGCCGCCAGCGGCCACAGCAGCTCCCGCACCGACACGTCGAACGTCACCGGTGTCTTGTGCAGTAGCCGGTCCCCCACGCCGATGCCGTGCTCGGCCTGCAGCCACGACACATAGTTCACGACCCCCCGGTGCGGAACCACCACACCCTTCGGCCGCCCCGTCGATCCCGACGTATAGATCACGTACGCCGGATGCTCCGGCCGAAGCCCAACGACAACGTCCAGGTCTGCTGCCAGCTGTCCGGCGATTTCGGCGGCGGCAGCACCGTCCAGTGCCACCACCTCCACCCCCGCCACCACCGACAGTTTGTCCGCCACACCGGTCGTGGTCAGCACCAGTGCAGGACGGGTGTCCTCCAGCATGAACACCGTCCGCTCCACCGGGTACGCCAGATCCAGCGGCAGATACGCCGCCCCCACCTTCAACACCCCCACAATCGCCACCACCATCTCCACACCCCGGGGGACGGCCACCGCGACCACACCCTCCGGACCCACACCCCGCCCCCGCAGCCAGTCGGCCAGCCACCCGGCCCGCGCGTCCAACTCTCGGTAAGTCAGCGGTCCTTCGTCCTCGTCCGGACTCACCACCGCCACCGCGTCCGGTACCGCCGCCACCCGCGCCTGCCACAACTCCACCCAACTCCCCGCCACCACCCCACACTCCGTGTCGTTCCACTCCTCAAACCGCTCCCGCTCACCCCCCACCAGCAGATCCACCGCACCCACCCGCACTCCCGGATCAGCCACCACCTGCTCCAACACCCGCAAAAACCGCTCCTGATGCCCCACCACACCCACCCCATCCCACAACTCGGGATTGGCGAGGAACGACACCAGCATCCGGTCGCCGCTGACGCAGAAACCCGTCATCAGGTCGACCGGGCAGGCGAAGAAGATCTCCCGCTTCGTGCGATAGCCGTCGAAGTCCAGGTCGCCGCCGGAGATAATGTTCACGGTGACGCCCGGTACTTCCTGGCCCGCCGAGGTCATGCCGATCTCGCGTACGAGGTGCTCGTTGCGGAAGCGCTGATGCCGCATCACCCGGCGCACCTCCTCCGCGGCCTGCCGGGCGAGCGCGGTGAACGGCGCCTGGCTGTCGACGTGGAGCCGCAGGGGCAGGATGTTCGACATCACGCCCGGAGTGGCCTCGGCGACGGGACCCACTCGGGCACTCACCGGCAGGTTCACCACGACGTCCGCCGTGCCGTTCATCGCGCCGACATACGCCGCCATCGCCGCGATGATCACGGCGGAGCGCCGCACCCCGGCCGCGTCGGCCGCGCGGTTCAGCCCGGCCAGCTCGATACTCACCTGGTCGGCGCGCACACAACCGCGGGTCACCTCGGCCGAGTTCCAGCCGACGCCGGGCCCGCCGGTCAGCAGGGACGGGCTAAGGCCCTCCTCGGCCCGCTCCAGCCAGAACCGCCGGTCGGCGACGTAGTCGGCGGACTCCTGGTACGCCAGCTCCGCGTCGACTAAGCCGGCGAGGGAGCCGTATCCGGGGTCCGGCACCGCCTCGCCGCGCACCAGGGCGCGGTAGACCTCCGCGACCCGCTGTTCGATGAGGGAAAACGCCGCGATGTCACCCATGATCTGGTGGTACTGCTGATGCCACCGGAAATGGTCCGGGCCGAGGGCGAGCAGCGCGTAGTGGAACAGCGGCCCCCGGGCGGTGGGGTAGGCGCGGTTCCAGTGGGTGTCGACCCAGGCGTCGGCCGCCGCGCGCGGATCGTCCGCGCCGGAGAGGTCGACGACCGTCAGTTCCCATGCGAGCGACGGATCCGCCACCTGCCGCACCAGCGGGCCGTCGGAGACGAAGCACGTGTGCAAGGAGTCCGTCTCCGAGACCACCCGCCGTAGCGCGGCCTCGAACGCCGACAGCTGCAGAGGGCCGAATATCTCCCGCTCCACCGACGCGATTCGGGGATTTCCCAGGATCTGCAGCGAGAGCCAGATCTCCAGTTGCGCGGCGGTTAGGGGCAAGGCGGTGTGCTTGTCCAGCTCAGGCATGGCACCTCGTCTCTTTCGCGTGCCTACCGGACCGACACTGGCATGGGCGGTCGGCACCGCACATCACCCACATGAATAGTCGGCGACCACTACCAAGTCTGGTGATGCGGCGGTGCACCGGCCGACCCTAGACTGACGAAATCCCAGCACAGCGGGCATGCCGCAGGGTCGCTTTCCACAAGTGAGAAACGAGTGGTTGTGCAGGAAATAGTCAGTGCTGCTCTCTCCGATAACGCGACAGCCGCCGATTTCGCCGGAACCCGAATTCCGGAGAGTTATCGGGGAGCTGTCGTCCGTAAATCCGATACCGATGCTTTCGAGGGAATGGCGACGGCCGACAAGGATCCGCGCAAGACCCTTCACATACGGGACGTGCCGACGCCCGAACCCGGTCTGGGCGAGGTGCTGGTCGCGGTCATGGCCAGCTCGGTGAACTACAACACCGTGTGGTCCTCGATCTTCGAACCGCTGCCGACCTTCCGCTTTCTGGAGCGCTACGGCAGGCTCAACGACCAAGCCCGCCGGCACGATCTGCCGTACCACGTCATCGGTTCCGATCTCGCCGGTGTGGTCCTGCGCACCGGTCCGGGGGTCAACTCCTGGGCGCCCGGCAACCGGGTGGTCGCGCACTGCCTGTCCGTCGAACTGGAGAGCGCCGAGGGGCACGGGGACACCCTGCTCGATCCGGAACAGAGGATCTGGGGCTTCGAGACGAACTTCGGGGGCCTGGCCGAACTGGCCCTGGTGAAGGCGAACCAGCTGATGCCGAAGGCACGCCACCTGAGCTGGGAGGAGGCCGCCTCACCCGGTCTGGTCAACTCCACCGCCTACCGGCAACTGGTCTCCCGCAACGGCGCCGGGATGAAACAGGGCGACAACGTCCTCATCTGGGGCGCAAGCGGCGGACTCGGCTCCTTCGCAACCCAGCTCGCGCTGGCCGGCGGCGCCTTCCCGGTGTGCGTGGTCTCCTCCCCGGACAAGGCGGAGATTTGCCGCGCGATGGGCGCCGAGGCGGTCATCGACCGAGGCGCCGAGGGCTACCGGTTCTGGAAGGACGAGCACACTCAGGACCCGAAAGAGTGGCGGCGCTTCGGCACGCGCATCCGCGAACTGACAGGTGGTGAGGACATCGACATCGTCTTCGAGCACCCAGGACGTGAGACGTTCGGGGCCAGTGTGTACGTCGCCCGGAAGGGCGGCACGATCGTCACCTGCGCCTCGACCTCCGGCTACACCCACGAGTACGACAACCGCTACCTGTGGATGTCGCTGAAACGGATCGTCGGCTCGCACTTCGCCAACTACCGGGAGGCATGGGAGGCCAACCGCATGGTGTGCAAGGGCAGGATCCACCCCACCCTGTCGAAGGTGTTCCCGCTGCCGGAAGTCGGCGAGGCTGTGCACGAGGTCCACCGCAATCTGCACCAGGGCAAGGTGGGCGTGCTGTGCCTGGCGCCGCGCGAAGGACTCGGTGTCACCGACGCGGAACTGCGCGCCCGGCATCTGGCCGCCATCAACCGCTTCCGCTGACAGCGGGCCAGCTGAGCGAGGACAGCGAAGCACCTCCCACCGTCAACCTCCCTGAGGCCAGACCTCATGAAACCGCCGAGCGCGCAGGTGGCGGCTCTCCTTCTCCTTTTCTCGCCCCGCCGGCCGCGACCGCCCGCGAAGCGACCGGATCCTCATCGGAAGAGACATGGTGACATGCCCGATCGCAAGAAGCGTTCCGCCCTGCCCCTGACGGCCGCACAACTGGAGATCTGGCTCTCGGCGCAGATCCGCGGAGTCGACCCCGTCTTCTCGATGCAACGCGAAATCTTCGGGCCGGTGGATCCGCTGCTGTTCACCAAGGCGTTGCGGCAGGTCGTCGTGGAGACGGACGCCCTGCACACCCGCTTCGTGGCCGAGGGCGGGCAGGTACGGCAGATCCCGGATCCGTCGGTGGAGTGGGAGCCGGCCGTCCTCGACCTCTCCGCCGAGGCTGATCCGCGCGCGGCGGCCGACGAGTGGATCGACGGCCACTGGGAGCGGTCGTACGACATCACCCGCGGCCCGCTCTTCGCCCATGTGCTGTTCCGGCTGGCCCCGGACCGCTTCCTTTGGCACCAGCAGTACCACCACCTGATCAGCGACGCCTACGGGGCGTCGTTGGTCGAGCGGCGGTTGGCGGAGCTCTACCGGCGGCTGACCCGCGGGGAGCCCGCCGGGCCCCCGGCCTACGGCTCGGTCGCCGACCTGGTCGCGGAGGAGAGCGCCTACCTCGGCTCCGAGGCGTTCGCGACCGACCGCGCCTACTGGCTCGACCGGGCGGCTGGCGGCCTGGTCCCATCCAGCCTCGAACCCGAGGACGGCGCGCAGCCGGACCCACAGGGGCCCGACGTCGTGCGCGGCAGCCTGCGCACCACGCACACGACGATCGACGTGGCCGAGCTCCACCGCGTCGCCGACGCGACCGGGGTACGACGCTCCGCGGTGCTCTTCGCCGCCGTGGCTGCCTACGTCAGCGTCGTCACCGGCGAGGCCGAGGTGGTCGTCAACCTGCCCACGGGCGCCCGTACCGGACCCGTGGGCCGGACCACGCCCGGGGTGATGGCAAACGTCCTGCCGGTGCGGGTCCGCGTCGACCGGGCGGAGTCCTTCGCCGGGCTCGCCCGGCGGGTCGCGGAACTGATCAGGGAGGCCGTCGGGCACCAGCGCTTCCGGAGCGAGTTCCTGGCCCGTGAGGCGGAGGCGGACCCGGGGTCGGCACTGCCCGGCCGGGTGCGGCAGGGCGTGCTGGTCAACATCATCGCCGCGGGAGGGGACCTGGAGTTCGCGGGCCACCGTACTGAGCGTGAGATCACCTTCGCCTGCCCCGAGGACCTGTCGATGCGGTTCAGCGCCGTCGACGGCGACCGGATGGTGTTCCTCCTCGGCGGGAACCCCGAGATCTGGAACCGGGCGGCCCTGACGACCCATCAGGAGCATTTCCTACGCTTGCTGGAGCAGGTGGTCGCCGACCACGAGGTTCGTGTCGGAGCGCTCGAACTGCTGTCGGAGAGCGAGCGCCGGCGGTTGCTGGCCCAGGGGCACGACACCGCCTTCGAAGCCGTGGACAGCGATGCGGTGACGCTCTTCCAGGCCCAGGTGGCGCGCACCCCGCACGCGACGGCCGTGGTTAGCCCAGGTGAGGCCGACGAGGACGGCCGGACTCTGACGTACCAGGAGCTGAACGAGCGGGCCAACCGCCTCGCCCACTGGCTGATCGCCCAGGGCGCGGGCCCGGAGGACGTGGTGGCGCTCGCCGTTCCGCGTGGCCCGGGGGCGGTCGTCGCGATCCTCGCGGTCCTGAAGGCGGGCGCCGCCTATGTGCCCCTGGACACCGACCACCTAGCCGACCGGCTCACCCAAATGCTGGACGACGCCAGCCCCGGCCTGGTCCTGACCACCGTCACGCTACGGGACACGCTCCCAGACGCGGGCGGGGCGGCCGTCGTCGCGCTGGACGACCCTGCCTTCACTGCCACACTCGCCGGACGTTCCGACGCGGATCCCGCCGACGGCGACCGAGTCCGGCCGCTACTCGCCACCCACCCCGCCTATGTCATCTACACCTCAGGCTCCACCGGGCGGCCCAAAGGCGTGGTGGTGCCGCATCGGAACGTGGGCCGTCTCTTCGACTCCAGCCGGAGGTGGTTCGACATAGGACAGGATGACGTCTGGACACTGTTCCACTCCTACGCCTTCGACTTCTCGGTGTGGGAGCTGTGGGGGGCACTGCTGCACGGTGGCACCCTGGTGGTCGTCCCCTTCGACGTCAGCCGTGATCCGGCCCGCTTCCTGCGGCTGCTCGCAAGGGAACGGGTCACGGTACTCAGCCAGACGCCCTCGGCGTTCGGGGAACTGCTGCGGGCACAGGCGTGCTTGACGGACGGCCCGGCACTGTCCCTACGGTACGTGGTGTTCGGCGGCGAGGCACTCGACTTCGCCCATGTGCGAGAGTGGTACCGGCGCCGGCCGCAGGACTCCACGCTCCTGGTGAACATGTACGGCATAACCGAGACGACCGTGCACGTCACCGCACTGCCGTTGCCGAGCGACCGGGCGGACGACTTGCGGGCCGGGGCTATCGGCGGCCCCCTCTCCGACCTTCGGGTACATGTCCTCGACGCGGCGCTGCGGTTGGTGCCGGAGGGGGTGGCGGGTGAACTGTATGTGGCAGGTGCGGGTCTGGCGCGGGGGTATGCGGGCCGTCCGGGTCTGAGCGCAGGCCGGTTCGTGGCTTGTCCGTTCGATGTGCCCGGTGAGCGGATGTACCGCACCGGGGACGTGGTGCGGTGGGGGGCCGACGGCCAGTTGGAGTACCTGGGGCGTGCGGACGAGCAGGTCAAGATCCGTGGCTTCCGTGTCGAACCCGGCGAAATCGAGGCCGCGTTGCTGTGCCACCCGGAGGTCGCGCAGGCTGCGGTGACGGTCCATCAGGACTGCGCCGGAATAAGGCGGTTGGTCGCCTACCTCGTCCCCGGCGGCCCCGGCGCCGCCCCTGACCCGGCGGCCGTACGGGAGTTCGTCGCACGCCGACTGCCCGAGTACATGGTGCCCGCAGTGTGCGTGATGCTCCCCGAGCTGCCCCTGTCATCGAACGGGAAGTTGGACCGACGGGCGCTGCCCGCACCCGACCTCACGTCGCCGACCACGTTACGCCCGGCCCGTACCCCGCAGGAGGAAGCGCTGTGCGCCCTGTTCACCGACCTCCTCGGTCTGCCGGGAGTCGGGGTCGACGACGACTTCTTCGCCCTCGGTGGCGACTCTCTGCTCGCCATGCGCCTCGCGGCCGACGTCCGCTCGGTGCTCGGCGCCGACATCTCCGTACGAGACGTCTTCGAGGCCCCCACCCCGGCCAGCCTGGTCAGGGTGACCGGCCGGGGTCTTCCGGCCCGCCCGCCGCTAGTGGCGGTGGCGCGGCCGGAACGGACACCGCTGTCGTTCGCGCAGAACCGCCTGTGGTTCCTGGACAACCTCGAGGGCTCCGGCAACGCGTACCACCTCCCGCTCGCCGTGCGGCTGAAGGGCGAGCTGAGCCCGGCGGCCCTGGAGGCCGCGCTCGCCGACGTGACGGACCGGCACGAGATCCTCCGGACGGTGTTCCCCGACGACGGCGGCAATCCCTGGCAGCGGTTCCTTCCGGCGGACCGGGCACGTCCACGACTGACGGTCTCGGACGTGGACACCGATGCCGTCGGGCAGCTCCTGGCCGACGAGGTCGCGCGACCCTTCGACCTCGCTCGGGAAATCCCCCTGCGGGCGCGCCTGCTGCGGACCGCCGCCGACGAGCACGTCCTGCTGATCCTGCTGCACCACATCGCCGCGGACGGCTGGTCCATGGGCGTCCTGATCCGTGAGCTCGACACGGCCTACCGGGCACGCCTTGAGGGAAGCGCGCCGCGGTGGCAGCCGCTGCCGGTCCAGTACGCGGACTACACCCTGTGGCAGCACGGGCTTCTCGGCTCTCGGGCGGAGGAAGGCGCGGACGTCGCCGGGCCCGGACAGGAACAGGCGAACTTCTGGCGGCGTGCCCTGGCCGGGGCCCCCGAGTGCATCGATCTGCCCTGCGACCGGGCACGTCCCGCCACGGCCGGACGGGACGGGGCGGTGCTGGAGCTGCACTGGCCGCCCGCGCTGCACCAGGGGATCACGGCACTCGCCCGCGAGAGCGGCGCCAGCGTCTTCATGGTGCTGCAGGCCGCGCTCGCAGCCGTCCTGACCCGGCTCGGCGCGGGTGAGGACATCGTGCTGGGCGCGCCCGTCGCCGGGCGGGGTCACGACGCTCTCGACGGGCTCATCGGGTTCTTCGTCAACACGCTCGCCCTGCGCACCGACACCAGCGGCAACCCCGCCTTCCGCGATCTGCTGCGCCGCGTCCGCGACGCTGACCTCGACGCCTACGCCCACCAGGACCTGCCCTTCGAGCGCCTCGTCGACCTGCTCAGTCCCACCCGCAGCCTCGCCCACCACCCGGTCTTCCAGGTGATGCTGGCCGTCGACAATACGTCCCGCCCGCCGTTGTCCTTCCCCGGAGTCGAGGCCCGGTACGAGAACGTCTTCCCCACCGAGGCCAAGTTCGACCTGTCCTTCAACTTCGCCGAGACCCGTGACGGCGACGGCCGCGGTGCGCCCGCCGGGATCCGGGGAACGCTGCACTACCGTACGGACCTGTTCGAGGAGTCCACGGCGAGGGCGTTCGCCGACCGCCTGGAGCGCTTCCTGGGCCAGGTCGTGGTCAATCCAGGCACCCGGCTCGCGGCAGCCGAGCTTCTCGGCGCCGACGAACTGCGCCTCCTGGACGGCTGGAATGACTCCGCGTATCCGATACCGGACGCCGACTGGACCCAGCTCTTCGAGGAGCGGGCGGCCGGGACCCCGGACGCGGTGGCCCTGGTGAGCCCTGACGAAGGCGGCGCCCCGGTGTCGTACCGGGTGCTGAACGAGGAGGCCAACCGGCTCGCCCACTGGCTGCTGCGCCGTGGCGCGGGCCCAGAGGACGTCGTCGCCGTCGCCGTGCCGCGCGGGGTGCGCATGGTGGTCGCGATCCTCGCCGTGCTCAAGGCGGGCGCCGCCTATCTGCCGGTTGACCCCGACCATCCCGCCGAGCGCGTGGCCTACCTGCTGCGGGACGGACGTCCCGAGCTCGTGCTCGCCACCGCAGGCACCGCAGGGAGGCTCCCGGCCGTCGACGGGGTGACCGTCGCGGCCGTCGACGCCCCGGACGTCGTCCGGGAGCTGAGCGCGCTGCCGGTCACCGATCCCACCGCCGGGGACCGGCAGCGTCCGCTACTGCCGGCCCACCCCGCCTATGTCGTCCACACCTCGGGTTCGACCGGCCGTCCCAAGGGCGTGGTGATCCACCGCCGGGGGCTGGTCGACTTCACGCAGTGGCTGCAGCGGGAGTACCGGCTGGCGCCCGACGACCGGATGCTCCACAAGTCGCCGGTCACCTTCGACGCCTCGGTGATCGAACTGCTGTGGCCGCTGACGACGGGCGCCGCCGTCGTGCTGGCGAGGCCCGGCAGCCAGCAGGAGCCGCGGTACATCGCGCAGGTCATCGCCGCCGAGGCCGTCTCCGCCGTGCATTTCGTGCCGTCGATGCTGGAGGTCTTCACGCAGGAGCCCGCCGCCGCGCGCTGCACGGGGCTGAAGTGGGTGATGTGCGGCGGCGAGCCACTGCCCGCGGCGACCGTCACCGCCGCGACCGAACTGCTGGGGACGCCGGTCCACAACACCTACGGGCCCACCGAGACCACCGTCTTCGTCTCCGCCTGCCAGGCGCTGCCGGGCGAGGCGGTGACCGTCGGCCGGCCCCTGTCCAACACCCGCCTGTACGTGCTGGACCCGGCGCTGCGACCGGTACCGCCAGGGGTCGCGGGGGAGTTGTACGTCGCCGCCGAGGGGCTCGCGCGCGGCTACGCCGGCCGCGCCGCGCTGACCTCCGAGCGCTTCGTGGCCTGCCCGTTCGGCTCCGGGGAGCGCATGTACCGGACCGGGGACGTGGTGCGCCGGCGCGGCGACGGGCAGCTGGAGCACCTGGGACGGACGGACGAGCAGGTCAAGATCCGCGGGGTGCGCATCGAGCCGGGCGAGGTCGAGGCCGCCCTGCTGCGCCACGAGGCCGTCGGCCAGGCGGCCGTGACAGTGCACGTGGACTCCGTGGGCACCAAGCGGCTGGTCGGCTACCTCGTGCCCGCCGCCCCCGCTCCCGGCGGGGCGCCCGACGCGCTGGACGTGGCGGAGGTCCGGCGGTTCGTCGCGGGACTGCTGCCGGACTCTCTGGTGCCCGCCCTGTGCGTCGCGCTCGCCGAACTGCCGCTGTCGCCGAACGGGAAGCTGGACCGGCGGGCGCTGCCCGCGCCGGACTTCACGACACCGGGCGGCCGCGAACCGCGAACCCCGCGCGAGAAGGTGCTGTGCGGGCTGTTCGCCGACCTCCTCGCCCTGCCCCGCGTCGGCGTCGACGACGACTTCTTCACCGCCGGCGGGGACAGCATCCTGTCGATCCAGCTTGTCAGCAGGGCTCGGGCACAGAGCCTGGCGATCTCGGTGCGGGACGTCTTCGAGCACAAGACACCGGCCCGGCTGGCCGCCGTGGCCGCGGACGAGGAGGAGCACGCCGGTAGCGCCGACGACGGGACCGGAGCGGTGCCGCTGACCGCCGTCATGCACGAGCGTGTGCACCGCGGCGGCCCCGTCGAGGAGTTCAACCAGACCCTGTTGCTGGTGGTCCCGCCGGACGCGGACGAGGCCCGCCTCACAGCGGCGCTGGGGCTGCTGCTCGACCATCACGACACCCTGCGACTGCGGATCACCAGCGCGCCGTCGCAGCCCTGGGAACTGTACATTGCGCCGCGCGGCTCGGTCGACCCCGCGGCGGCCCTCACCCGCGTCGACGTCACCGGCCCGCACGACGGGGTCCAGGCCACTTCCTCGGGCCCCTGGAGCGAGGAGCGGCAGAGGGTCGTCCGGGCCGAGGCCGAGGCCGCGCGCGGACGTCTGGACCCTTACTCCGGCCGTGTCGTCCAGGCCGTCTGGTTCGACGCCGGTCCGAGTGAGCCGGGTCGGCTGCTGCTGGTGATCCACCACCTCGCCGTCGACGCCGTGTCCTGGGGCGTGCTCCTGCCGGACCTGGCCCGCGCCTGGGACTTGGCCGCCGACGCTGACGGTGTCCGGCCGCTCGACCGGGTCGCCACCTCCTTTCGCACCTGGGCCCGCGCGCTCACGGCCGAGGCCGGCCGGCCCGAGCGGACCGCCGAACTCCCGCACTGGCGCGCCGTCCTGAGCGACGTCGAACCCTTGCCGGGCGCGAGGGAGGCGGGTAAGGGCGCGGCGTCCTCCGTCACGATGACCGTGCCGCGCGAGGAGACGCTCCCGCTGCTCACCGACATACCGACGGCCTTCCGCGCCACCGTCGAGGAGATCCTGCTCACCGCCCTGACCATGGCGTTCCAGCGCTGGCGCGGGCCGCGCGCGGGCGGGGGCGGTCCGCTGTTCGTCGGGCTGGAGAGCCACGGCCGGCAGGCCGTCGACAGCATGCCGCGCTCCATCGACCTCTCCCGCACGGTCGGCTGGTTCACCGTGTGCCGCCCGGTCCGGCTCGACCTCGGCCCGCTGGACGCCACGCGGGACGTCACCGAGGGCACAGCGGTCGGCCAGGCCGTCAAACACGTCAAGGCACTGGTGCGCCGGGCCCCCGACAAGGGACTCGGCTACGGACTGCTGCGCTACCTCAACCCCAGCACCGCCGCGAGCCTCGCCGAACTGCCCCACCCGCAGATCACGTTCAACTATCTGGGCCGCGTCACCAAGGCCGCCGGTGCGACCGTCATGTGGACCCGCGCCCCGGAGGCGCACGGCCTCGCGGCCGAGTCGTCCAGGGCGACCGCGAGCGGCGGCATCGAGATCAACACCGTCGCCTACGAGGACGGCGGCGGGCCCGTGCTCCAGGCCACGCTGTCCGCTCCCGGCGGCACGCTCGCAGCCGAGGACGTCGGCCGCCTGGCCGCCCTGTGGCGGACCGCGCTCACCATGGTCGCCACCAGCGCGAGCCACCCCGAGGCCGACGGCCGGACCCCGTCCGACATGCCGCTCGTCTCGCTCGACCAGCAGCAGATCGACGATCTCGAAAACATCTGGCGCGCGCTGAACTCCAGGAACTGACGGCGCCTGCGCACCGTTCCTAAACAGTGTGCAAGGGGTGACATTTGCTGTCAGCTCCTGGAACTGCGCGCGTCCCGAACGGTGTTGGATGCGCTGGTCTCCCGCGTTCGCTGTGTCCTCGTCCGGCT
>NZ_JBEXXQ010000088.1:0-28124 GCF_040630525.1 Streptomyces sp. NPDC005799 | reverse complement strand
AAGGGGCGATCTTGCAGTCGTGTGCGGTGAGCGTCCTGCAGATCGGCTCGACCCCGCCGAAGCGGTCCCGGTGCTCGTCGATGAACGCTACGAGCGCGTGTGTGGCCGGTCGAGCTCGGCCGCGAAGAAACTCGCCGCGGCCTTCAGAATCTCGTTGGCCCGCTTCAACTCGGCGTTTTCCTTCTTCAGCGCCTTGAGCTGGGCGGACTCCTCCGTCGTCGTCCCCGGACGCTGCCCCGCGTCGATCTCTTGCTGCTTCATCCAGTTCCGCAGCGTCTCGCGGGAGCCGATGCCGAGCTTGTCCGCGACCGCCTGCAGGGCGGCTGTCTCGTTGGGGTAGTCGTCGCGCACTTCGGCGACCATGCGCACCGCGCGACGGCGCAGCTCAAGAGGGTAACGGGAGGGTCGTGCCATGACTCAATCCTTTCACGGAATCGAGTCTCTACCTGACGCGGGGCGGTTCACCAGTGCTTCGGCGCTGCGCCCGGCGGCGTGCAGTGCCCGCATCAGCGTCTCGGTCAGAGGTTCCACCAGCGGGTACTGGTCCACGAGGTCGGTCAGCGGGCCGACCATGGCAACGGGATCACTCACGCGTGACTCCATAGTGGCCCAGGCGACGGCGGCGTCCACGTGCTGCCGCCGCCAGGCCTCGCGTACCTGTTCCACCCACTGCCCACTGAGCCCGGCCAGCGGCTCCCCTTGCCACAGCCCAAGGGCTTCGCGCAGCAGGGCCGCCCGAGCCTCGTCGGTCCGGCCCGATGCCCGGGACCGGCCGACCCGCTGCCGGAACTGGTGGATGTCCACCTGCTCCGGGCGGGCCTCGAGCAGGTATCCACCTGATCGGCGCACCAGGCGTAGAGGGGACTGTCCCGAGTCCTCGGTCTGCTCGCACAGTCGGCGCAGCCGAGCCACGTGGGCGTGCAGCGCACGCCGCGCCCCGGCCGGCGGATCGACGCCCCACACCCGTCGGATCAGCACGTCCCCCGTGACGGGCCGGCCGCTGTCCACCGCTAGCGCGGCCAGCACAGTGCGACGCTGCGGCGGGCCGACCGCAGCCGTGCGGCCCCATACCGAGAGCTCCACGGGTCCGAGAAGGCGCAGTTCCACCACGAAGCCCCCACCTCCTGTGCTGCTTTTCTTCACCCATTACGCACATTCTCGCGACGGGCGACAACCTTTCGACAACGTTCTCAGCCACACTCGAAAGTCACTCTGGTACCGCGGACTTCAGTCTGCTGGGACGGAGAAGTGTCACGCACACCGGCGCACCGCGCGCGTAACGGCGGTACGGGGAGCCGGTCGCGCGGCATTGAGGGAGAGAGGGACGTGAACGAACAACGAGGAACGACAGCAACAAGTACTGCGCAGTTACCGGCGCATCGGCCGAAATGCCCGCACGAGCCGCACGCCGGGCATGCCGCGCCCCATCCGCAGCCTTTACCGGCCGCTTCGAACGACGGCAGGCGGAGCGTCATGGAGGGCGCCTTCGCAGTCCTGTGCCCAGTGCCGCGGCGAAGTCAGGCCGCATAGTCTCCACTTCACGGGTGTACCGAGCGCCGGCCGCCTGTGCCGCGCAGCGCGACCCGGATGGACGGGAAGCCGGGGTCCAAGTGCACGGCAAAGACCGCCACATGATGCTGCTGCCGGGTCCGGAAGGGCGTGAAGGGTACGGGTTCGAAATCGTCTGCGATCGTGCATCTCAAGCCTCGACGGGTGGCGGACATGGCGGCGAATTGGTCGCGGAGTGCAGCCAGTGGCGGGCTGTTCAAGATCTTGGCCGGGGTGGCGGACAGTCGTTGCAGGGGGCCGGACTTCCAACGCCCCGCGAGGTCTGGCAAGCGGTCCAGGAAGACCCAGCCACGAGCATGCGTGAACGCGCCGCGCTCGACGACGGTGACAGCTTTGCGGCGGGTTGGGAAGTCCGGCACGGCACAGTAGACGGCGGTCAGAGCGCCGTACTCGGTGGCAGCAACCAGCCAGTGAACCCTTGCGCGTCCAGACGGCCCCGAAGAGACCGGCCACCGCCAAGAAGTGCGCAAGAACTCTGCAGCGGCGTTCCGCCTGCCCGATGCCGGGAGGGTCCCTACGGTGTCATCGCCTTTCACCAGCTGGTCCGAGGCCCGGTGCGCGGTTGAGGGCCTCGGCTGCCACCAGGTTGACCAAACCGAGCACCAGAGCGATTGGAACGCCGTCGAGGCAGAGGGCCGTCCGGTCGCCCCCGCCCCGTCGACGATCCGGAACCCGATGGTCACCAGCGCGCCCAGCAGCACCATGGGCAGACATCCCGATCAGGTGGCAGGCGGTCAGGTGGTGGTGCAGGAGGGGGGTGACGTCGGCGAGGTCGTTGATGCCGGCGTCGCCGAGACGGGTCAGGACCGGCTCGGCGAAGCGCAGCTGTCGGCGCACGGTGATCGGGGAGCAAGCCGGTGTTGACGCGACAAGTAGGTGGGTGCGGGCGGCGAGCCAGGCGGCAAGCTGCCCGGCCATCGGCCGGGGGGAGATGCGCGGTGGTGCGGGCGTCGCCCGCAGCTTCGAGCCCGACGCGACGGCTGTCACCTTCACGAACGGCCCCGATGCGGTCCAGCCTGCGCACCATCTCGACAGGGTCAGCGGCCGCCACATTGGCTCCGACTGTGGACCGCTCAGCGGAACAGCACATGACAATCATGCAGTCGCGCACCAAGATCCTTTCGGATCAGCTCGCCCGATCACGGACACGTCGGACCGTAAGGAGGGGCATATATGGCCGCGTGGGAAACCCACGGACTGCACGTGCGCGTACTGGGACCGCTGGAAGCCGTCGTGCACGGACGGGCCGTCGATCTCGGTGGCCCTCAACCGAGGGGAGTCCTTGCCCGGCTCGCTGCAGCTCCCGGACGGACGGTGAGTGTGGGGACCCTGGTCGACGAACTGTGGGGGCCGCTTCCTCCCCGGGACGCGCACCGTACGGTGCGCACCTATGTGTCGCGGCTGCGTGCGGCCTTGCGTCTCGTTGGCGGGGCCGACGCGGCGGCAGCGCTGGTCACCCGAGCACCAGGCTACGAACTGCATGTGCACCCCGCCTCCATCGACGCCGGACGGTTCGAGCGCCTCGTGGCCTCGGGCCAGCAGGCACTGGCGGCGCAGCCCCGGATCGCGTTCGAGCACCTGACCCAGGCGCTCGGGTTGTGGCGAGGCGATGCCTTCGCCGAGTTCGGTCACCTGCCAGGAATCGCCGCGGCAGCGGTCCAACTCGAGCGACGGCGGCTCTCAGCGACGGAGGCCCGGATCGAGTCCGCGCTCGCTCTGGGCCTCGATACGCAGGCCGCCGCCGAACTGGAGATGTTGGTCCAGGCGCATCCCACCCGGGAACTGCTGTGGGGTCAGCTGATGATCGCCTTGTACCGTCTGGGACGGCAGGCGGACGCGCTGGGTGCGTACCGCACAGCAAGTGTCCTGCTCAGAGAGGAACACGGGATCGAGCCCTCGCCGGCCCTTGCCGGGGTGCATTCCCGGATCCTCCGGCATGACCCGGCTCTGGGCTGTGCGGAACGCTTCCCTCTGCCGCGGGTGGCCGTGCACGGTGCTCCAGCCTCGTGGTGACGACCGGCCGCGCACCCGGGCGCGGGCGCTGCCTGGTTCAGGAAACGACGATGTGCACGAAGGCGTTCACCGAGTTCAGGCACTGGTTGCCGGTGCCGTTGTCGTGCGCGGTGTAGCCGTTGTCCGAATAGCCGTCGTCCTCGTAGCCCAGCTTGAGGCTTCCCCCGCGGCCACCGACGACATACTGCCGGCCGACTACGTTCACCAGCCGCTCCAGGTCACCCGTCGCGCCGGGGATGGTGATCAGGCCATGGTAGAGGTCGGAGTCGGAGGCCGGGTCGACGTACCGCTTCCAGGTCAGACCGCGACCGCCGGTCTGCACACAGCCCCCCGCGTTCACCGTGACATGATCGCCGGGCAGGAAGGAGAAGGGGTACGTCGTCTCGTGCTGGGTGACGACCGGCTCGCTGATCGTGCAGTCGATCGGGAGTGTCGTGCCGGAGCAGCCGGGACTGTAGATCACATCCGCTGACTTCAACGCCGCGGGAACCCGCCTGACGTCACGGCCCGTGGACTGCCCGTGGTGGCCATCCCCGCCCACTCCCGCAAGAGCCGGGCCGGCGGGTGCGGCGCCTGCGGTGGGGGCCGTGCCGATCGCAGCGCCCGCGGCCAGGGCCGCCGCAGCGACGAGGGTCATCACGCTCTTTCTCATGCTCCATCACTCCAACAATGGTGGGGGTTGGCCGGTCGAAGGTGCTCCGGCCTTGACTGCGCTCAGTGTGGCGAGAGCCGTCCACAATCGGGCTACAGACCGTCGACACCGCTCTGCGTGGCACACTCCCAGGCGCCGACGGCCGTCTGGGCTGCAGCGGTGTGAGGTTGTTGGTGTGTCTTCCGAGTCGTAGTCACGCCGGCTGGCACAAGAGCACCTACAGCGACAGGAACGGCGGCAACTGAGCCGAGGTCGCCGACGGAGTCCCCGGCGTCGTCCCTGTCCGGGACAACAAAGTGCCGGACGGCCCGATGCTGGTGGTGGGCGCGTGGGCGGAGTTCGTGCGCGGCGTTCAGTCGTGGGAGGGGTCGGTCACCTTCAGGTCCGTCCGCATCGCGGCGCGCATCTGGGCCAGAGCTCCCCAGGCCTCCTTGATCCGCCGGCGCGCAGCGGCGAGGTCCTCGCCCTCGTCCGGGTTGCCGTGTGTGATGCGGGCGATCATGCCGTAGACCGTGCCCAGACAGCTGTTGACCTTCTGTACCTGCGCCAGCACTGTGTCCGGCACGATCATCTGCGCCTCGGCGTACCGCTGCCGGTATTCCGTGCGGGCGGTGTCCACGGCGTCCAGTGACGGCTCGGTGTCACAGCCTCCCCGTAAGGTGTGGGTGTGGTCCGTCAGACAGGCGACGTAGTGCCGTGCCGCCGCGTTGAACGCGGTGTACGTCGCCCTGCGGGCTGCCACCGCTTCCCGGTTCCGCCGGTCGGCGAGATCGGCGAGGCGAAGGCGTTCCACGTGCTCCCGCTCCTCGCGCCGGGCGGCGTCGCCGCGGCGCTGGGTCAGCCAGGCCGAGCCGAGTGTGCCTCCCACGCCCACCAGCGCCACGAGTAGCCCTGTCGTCGACGAGTCCATCGTGCTTCCCCCCTCGCTTCCCCCCTCGTCCCGGTCCGGGCCGCCGTCAGTGTCCCTGGCAGGCGAACGCCGCCCACACCTCAAGGCCGGTCGGATCGCCGTCGTTGAAGATGTCCTGGATGGCGAGCGGCATGCCGTCGGGGATCTCGCGGTCCGGGTCCAGCAGCCACAACTGGGCCTCCCGCAGCGCCCGTACAGGCGGGGCACCGGCGCGCAGACGGTCGTGGAACACGTACATCAGCAGGCCGGTCAGTCCGTCCGGCACCTCCCAGCGGGAGCCGACGACGCCGGTGGCTCCCGCGGCGAGGAAGGCTGTGGAGAGCGTCAGGGCCTCGTCGAAGTCACCCGCCGTGTGGTCGCTCACGCAGGCGTCGAGAACGACCAGGCCACCCGGGGCGTCGTGCGGCCGGCCCCGGGCCTGGCGCAGGATCTCGCGGATCGACAGGTTGCCGGAGCCGTCCCCGTCCTCGGGTGCGGCCAGCCGCAGGTGGGCGTCCAAGGGTGAGGTGCCGGACGGGCGGGCGTGGCAGGCCAGGTGGAGGACGGACGCCCCGGCGCGTTCTCGGCCGGGCAGCGCGGCCAGGATCTCGGCGGGTGTGCCGGGGCCCGCTGCCTTGCGCACCCTGCCGAGCAGGAGGCCCTGCCGGTAGTGACGGTCGTGGATCTGGCGGGCCTCGGTGACGGCACCGAGCAGGGTGTCGTCCGGGTTGCCGACGATCACCGGGTGGGCGTCGAGCGGCAGTCGCGGGCGGCTGATCACCTCCTGGAACTGCCGGGCGGAGGCAGCGTAGGAGAGGGTGAGACGCTCGACGGCGCGCACCGGCCGGCCGCCACGGCGCAGGCCGCTGCTCAGCAGGGCGGCGTGCCAGGGAATGCCGCCCAGTTCGCCGAGCGGCACCAGGACCAGGGCGGGGTCGGGGCCGGCCGCTCTGATCAGGGGCGAGCGGGCGAGCGGTCCCATCACCACCGGGCCGGCCCAGTCGCACAGTTCCTCCAGGGCGGTGCGCCAGCGGTCCTCGGCGACCTTCTGCTCCGGGGCCTCGGCAGGCAGCGACTCGAGCGTACGCTGCCTATGGCGGTGTGCCTCGCGGTAGGTCTCCAGGACTTCGAGGCCCTGTCGGCGCAGGAGTCCGAAGTCGAGGCGGTCGAGTTGTCCGTCGTGGGTCAAGATCATGGCGACCCCGCAGCCGCCGACCTCCGCGGACAGCAGGCCCGCGCCGCCCGGCGGCAGCAGGTAGACCAGCGCGTGGGCACCGGCCGCGCGCAGTGCCCCCGCGATCTGGTCGGGGGTGGGCGGGGTCATCAGCGCGGTGCCGGCGTCCGAGGCGGCGAGCGCGGTGAGGGCACGCTGGCGCAGGTCGTCGGGGAGCGGTGGCGCCGTGTCCTCCCCGAGCGCGCCGAGCAGGGAGCCGGCCTCGCCCAGCAGCTTTCCCAGGTCGCTCACGGTCACCGGGGAAGGTCCGCGCGGGCCGCCCTCCCATTCCTCGGCCAGATCGTCCCGGCCCGCCTCGCGCAGCAGGGCCGGCACGTCGGAGGTGGTGGTGGAGGTGTGCAGCACCTGCCCGCGGCCCAGTTCCAGGGCCTCGACCGTGCCGGGCAGGTCACCGTCGGCCAGGCACCACCAGGCGATCCGCAACGCCCGGTCGGCACTGTCGCGGGCCATCTGGAGCGCCGGTTCGGCGGCGGCCTGGAGCAGGACGACGGTGGCCGCCTCTCGCAGCGAGGCGAGCCCCATCTCCCGTGCGGCCGCGCCGTCCCCGGGCCCGGAGCGGGCGCGCAGAGCGTCCGTGATCACCTGGCCGAACCCCACGCTCAGCGGGGTCGGGGCCCGGTGCCGGACCAGTGCGCGGGCCGCCCGCGCCACCTCGACCGCCCGGTCGGCGTCGACGGGGGCGCCGGTGTACCGGAAGCGGGCGAGCAGCAGCGCCGCGTACAGGGCGCTCGCCCGCAGCCCCTCCTGGCTCTCCGGGGCCACGATCGCCCGTGTCTCGATCAGCATCTTCTCGGCCGCCTCGAGGGCGCCAGCCTGGTAGCGCGCGGCGGACGTCATCATCAGCGCGCCTGCCGTGCGCAACATCAGCCGCGGGCGGTCCGGATGGTCCTCCGCCAGGGCGTCCACCGCGTCGATCATGAGGACGAGGCCGTCCCTGCCGCCCTGGGCGCTGCCTCCGTGGAAGGCGTGCAGCAGCAGCGTCAGTCCGTAGTCGGCGTCGATCGGCGGGCGCCGAGGGTCGTCCGGGCCGACCGAGTCACGCAGCCGGGACAGCGCCGCCACGGCCTCGGCCATGAGGTCTGTGTCCCCGGAGGTCAGGGCGAGCATGAACTGGAACTGTGCCAGGCCGTGTTCGACGAACACACGGTCCCGCTCGACCAGGTGCAGGTCCATGGGCGCGGCCATGCCGTGGTCCATGGCGGCGGTGACCTCGTGCAGGTAGCGGTGGGCGGTGTGCAGGTCCTGCAGGTCCCCGCCGGTGAGGTAGCGCTTGTAGAGGGCGATCGCCAGGTTCTGCAGGTAGACGATCCGGTTCACATGGCCGACCGGGGTCGCGCGAAACGCGGCGGTCAGATGGCGGATCGCTGCGTCGAGGTCGTCCGCGGAGTGGGAGAGGGCGTGCCGCTGGCTGAGCGCGGCGGCGTACGCGCCGTGGGTCTGGGAGACGACGTCGGGCGACTCGGACGGCGTCCGCATCGCCTCGTTGAGCAGGCCGATGGTGCGGTCGATGCCTGCCAGGTCGCCGTCGAGCCGGTCGCCCGCGAGGTTGGCGTGGGCGAGTTGGCCGAGCAGTTCGCCGCGGATCGGGTCGTCGGCGGAGCAGAGCTCGGCGGCGCGCTCCAGATGCCGCGCGGCCTCCTCGATGTCGTACCGCTCGGGTTCGCGCTCGTGCAGCCCGTTGAGCAGGGTGCCCAGCAGGGCGTGGGCGTACGGCACCTGATCGTCGTCCGCGGGCAGTTGGGCTAGTCCCTCGCGGACCAGGCCGACCGCCTCAGTCTTCTCCGGTGCCGCGACGGAGCCGTCCGGTACGGCCCAGGGGGAGTTCTCGGTGAGCGCCGCGCCCAGCAGGACGGCGACCTGGGCCCGGTCCGGCTCGCCGGGGTCGAGCAGCCGGTGCAGGTCGCGCAGCCGGGCGAGGTAGGCCGACTGGTCCTCGGGGCGGGCCCGTCCGCCGCCGCGCTCCCGGTAGAGGTCGAGGAGGTGTCCGCCGGCGAACACCCTGCCGGGGTGGTCGTCCGGGGCGGTCGCGGCGATCAACTCAAGATGGTGGACGGCCCGTTCGCCGTCCGCGTCCTCGGATGCCCCGTGCAGCAGCCGGACCAGGCGGATGCGGGCTTCGAGTTCCAGTTCGTCGGCCTCGTCCGCCCAGGAGCGTGTCCCGTCGGCCGGCGGGGCCCAGCCGGACGGGCGGATCTCGTCGAGCAGTTCCTCCAGTCGGCTCGCGGCGTCGCGCAGGTCGGCGGGGTCGCGGTCCCGGTCGTACCGGTCGGCGAGCGCGCAGGCGCGGGTGACGACGAGCCCCGGGTGCGCATCCTCCGCGGCCGGCAGCGCCAGCCCCTCGGCGAAGGCGGCAATGGCCTCGTCGAGGTCGTCGGGGACGCCCGCACCGTCGGGGTCGTCAGGGTTCTCGTAGCGGTCGTGCAGCAGCAGGGCCAGCCGTACGCAGGCGGCGGCGTACGAGGGGTCGGTCTCGGGCAGGGTGGCGCGGCTCAGTGCGAGCAGGTCCGCCGCCGTACGGCGCAGGGCCACAGGGTCGTCGACGGCGTAGGCGGCCCCCTCACCGGTGGCGGCCTGCCAGTACCCCATGGAGAGCGTGAGGCCCAGCAGGAACCGGGCTCGCGCCAGTGCGGCCGGATCGGCCAGCGGGCCCTGCCGCTCCAACGTGTCGCGGGCCCGCAGCAGCACCCCGTGGCACCGGGTCCAGGAGCGGGCGGCCTCCCGGGGGTCCTCCTGTTCGTCATGGTGTTCGAGCAACCGCTCCGCGTGATCGAGGAGTTCGAACGCATCGGCGTCGGGGGCCGGCTCGGGCGGGGCGAGCCCGGCGTTGGGCGCCGTCATCGCGCTGACCTCCGGGTCCGGCGTACGGCGAAGCCTCCCGCGTACGCGCTCAACGGCAAGGCCAGCAGCAACGCCGCCCAGAACGCCCCGTGTCCCCAGGAGGCAGCCGTGTCCCTGAAGAAGCCCTGCAGCACGGGCATGCTCAGCGCCTGGGCGGGCTGGACGGGCGGCGGCCACAGGCCGAACACGGCGACCACTGCGAGCGCCCAGCCGAGGACCCGGCGGGCGATGGGCGGCTGGCACAGCGCGGACACCGCGGACACCGCGACGCACACCAGCATGAACTGCGACTGGTACGAGGCGCCCTGCTGCCCCGTCCCCCAGGAGGCGAGGGTGTGGTGGTCCCCGCTGAGGGCGACCCGGACCTCGACGGCCGTCCACAGCAGCGTGACCAGGCTCAGCAGCGTGGCGAGGAAGAAGAGACCGCGGTCCCGGCCGCCCTCCGCCCCGGTTCGCCAGCGCCCGGCGTCCTGGTACGGGCGCGCGGGCAGCCCCGCCCGGGTACGGCGCCGTTCGGCCCGCTCGCGCCGCTCCCGGGCCTGCCGCTCCTCCTCGGTTCGGGCGCCGTCCAGCAGCCATCGGACGAGGGCCCCGAGCAGCAGGCAGAGCACCGGGAGGACGACCAGTGCGACGAGGCCGTTCCAACTGCGCCAACCGCCCAGCAGGAGATGCATCCGCGTGGCGAGCCAGTCCGGGGAATGCATCGGGTCGAGCGGGGGCAGGTCCGGGCGGGCATAGCCGACGTAGGCCGCGATGCCGGCCCCGGCCACCAGCAGACCCGCGCGGATCCGGGCCGGGGCGGCGGCGAAGGCCAGGGCGCCGGCCAGGGCGACCGCGCACAGGCCGGCCTGGGTCGTGGAGGCGGTGTCCGCGGCCCGGGTGAGCGGGGCGACGAGCGTGTCGGCGGGCTTCACGGCGTCCCAGTCGAGGCCGCTGTCGTGCACGAACCGCAGTATCGCGCCGGACCAGATCAGCACCCACAGCAGCACGAACAGGGAGAGGGCGGCGAAGAGCCGACGCAGCAGTGGGGGCCGGGTGGCCGTCCACCACTCCGCGAGGGTGACCGTGTGGTCCTGCCCGATCCTGTCGGCGCGCAGCAGCCGGGGCAGCAGCACGGCCGCGGCGACCAGCGCGGACCGTCCCGGTACGCCCCGGGTGTCGGCGCCGGCGGCCCGGCGGTGCAGGTCGGCCCAGCGGCGCAGGAACCCGGCGTCCTCGGAACGACGGCGCAGCACGGCGACCGTGCGGTGGCGCAGCGCGGCCACGTGCGCGAGGACGACGAGCCAGGCGACCGGCGCCCGCGTGGCGAGCGGGGCGAGCACGCCCGGTAACCCGGTGAGTGGGAGCAGCGCCCGCTTGCGGTTGCCGGGGTGGACGATCAGGGCGGCGGCCAGGCCGTAGGCGGTGTTGGTCTCGTACGTGTTGAGGCCGCCTCTGTCGCCGCCGCGGCGTCGGAGGGTGCCGGCGGTTGCGCGGACCTCGTCGATGGTGCGGGGCAGTTCCTCGGCGAGGGTGAGGAGCACCTGGCAGCGCCCACCGGTGCACGCCTCGTGGCGGCAGTCGAAGTCGGCCGCGACCGCCGGGACGGACATGCGCAGCAGTTCGTCGACGAACGTGACCGCGTCGCCGCCCTGGGCGATCCGGGCGATGCCCTCGGCGTCCACGCGCCGGTCGCGGTACTGCGGGCTCGCCGTGGGCGCGAACGCGGCGACGAATGCGAGCGCGGCGACCGCGGCGCGGGCCCGCTGGTCCTGGCCACGCCTGAGGGTCAGCAGCTGTCCGCTGTCGTACGAGGTGTCCTGCAGGTCCTCGCGCAGCCAGGCCGCCAGCCGCGGTCCGCCGTCCCCCGCGAGCCACTGGGCGGCGGCCTCCGAGTTCCGTGCCATCGCCGCCGCGAGGCTCTCGGCCTCGTGGTGGGCCTCGCCGCGGAAGGTGATGGGCCGGTTGGCGTGCCGGGCGGCGGTCGGCGCGGCGGGGGCGGAGGGGCGGACGACGTCCGGGCTCTCGCCCTTCAGCCAGCGGCGCACCTCGGCCGCGGTCCAGCGGTCGTCCGGGTCCTTGGTGAGCAGGCCTTGGAGCAGCAGGTTGTGCCGGGGGTCGGTGACCGCGCCGAGGTCGACCTCGTTGTTCAGGATCAGCGCTCTCGTCCACGCCTCGTCGGTGATGCGGTCGTCGTCGTCGAGGGCGTACAGGGGGCGGCCGGTGAAGACCTGGTACAGCACCAGACCGAGCGTCCACCACGGGGTGGCCGGGTGGTTCTCCTTGTTGATCTGCTCCGGTGCCATGTAGACGACGGTGATCTGGAAGTCGCTGAACCGCTGGCTCGTGGTGAACCTGGCGACGCCACCGAAGTCCGCGACGACGAACTGGGGCCGGGCTCCCTGTCGTGTCCTGACGAGGATGTTGGCGGGCTTGAGGTCCAGCGGGTTGCGCTCGATGCGGGTCTGCCAGAAGTGCAGCAGGTCGGTGAGTTCGCGGACGGTCTGCTCGGTCTGCTTCTTGCCGCCGTGCCGGCCGCTGCGCAGGCCCTCGGCGAGGTGGTCGTCGAGCGTCCTGGGCAGGTACTCCATCGCCACCCAGCCGCAGACGGCGCCGCCGGTGCGGATCTCGCCCATCTCGTGGATCCGTGGCACGTGGCGGCGGAACTCGGGTGCCGCGAGGTGCTCCAGGGTGGCCCGGTCCATCTCCTGGCCCGGGTGGGCGATCTTCACGGCCGCGTCGGTGCCGTCGGCGGTGCGCCGCACATGCCAGACGGTGCCTTCGCTGCCGAACCCGGCGACACCGTATGGCTCGTACCGGTCGAGCAGCCCCTGCGGAAACTCTCCGTGGCCTGCGCCACCCCCCTCACGCCGGGTGGGCGGATCACCGCGACGCACACCCGGGGTGACCCTGGTGGGCGCCTCGGGCGGTACCGACTCGGCACCCCCCACCCCCGGACGCTGGGCACGGGTGGGCGGACTCGGGGACTTCGACGGGGTGTGGTGTGGGCGCTGGGCGCGGGTGGGCGGGATCGGTGGCTTGGGCGGGGTGTCCTGCGAGCCCTGGGGGCCGGGGGCAGGAGTCGGGGACTTCGGCGGGGTGGCGGGGCGTTGTCTGCGGGTCGGGGGACTCGGCTGTTTGTGCGGGGTATTGGCGGGGCGTTGTCTGCGGGTGGGGGGGCTGGGGCGCCTCGGTGGTGGTTCGGTGCCGTCAGGGGAGTCGTTGTTCGTCGTGTCGGCCATGGCGGTGTCCTCGTTCCCCGGCCTGCCGCCGGTTGGTGCGGATGACGGTGGTGGCTCGGTCGGGTTCAGCGGGGAGCCCCGTACTCGTCGAGTTCGACGAGATCGACGTGGACGTCGTCGCCCAGGCGGAGCCGGCGCGGCCCCGGCCACAGTTGGGTGGGACGCGTGATCTCCTGGTCGTCGATCCAGGTGCCGTTGAGGGAGTCGGTGTCCCTGATGTAGAGCACACCGGCGTGCCAGTACAGCTCGGCGTGCACGCGGGACACCTGGTCCAGCGCGTCGATCCCCGGCACGTACGCGCATTCGGGAGCGTCCCGCCCCAGGAAGGTCGATCCCTCCCCGACCCCGCGCACCGGCACGATGGCTCCGGCGATGACCAGGCCGAGCTGCACCGAGGCGGGTTCGGGTTTCCGCGGGTGGGGGCCGGTCTGTCGGTCACGGCGGGGCGGCCGTCCGGCGTCCGGTTCGGGCGGCCTGCGGGCCCCGCCGCCCTGGCCGCCGACGTCGGCCGCGGTGGCGCCGTTCGACGATGCCGTGCCGACCGTGCTCGGCGGGTCCGTGGCGACTGCTGTCGCGGATCCCTGCTCGTCGTCCAGTTCGTCGGTCAGGAGCACCCGGACGCGTTCCAGGGACTGCCAGGTATGGGTCGGGCAGAAGCCGCGTCGGGTCGACATCGGACAGCCGTCGTCGACGGGGCAGCGGTAGCGGGTCACGGTCGCCATGTGTTCCCCTCGAAGGTCACCCCACGGGCCACCAGATCCCGTTCCAGTGCTGCCAGTTCCCCGGGCCTGGGCACACCGATGATGTGCACGGCCCCGTCGGTCACCCGCACCTGCAACTCGGGCCGGTCAACGAGCCGCCGCAGATGCGGGCCGTAGCGGCGGTGGCCGAGCGGAGTGCGCGGGATCAGCCGCTGGTTCGCCGAGCCGCGCCAGACCAGCCGGGTCGGCTCGCCCGCCCGGTACCGCCCGGTGACCACCGCGTCCGCGTGCCCGAGCGCGGCCCTCGCCTCGGCGGAGTCGGCGATCTCCGTCTCCTCCCGGCCGGTGTAGACGAGGAGGTCGGCATCCGCCCGCCCCGCCGCACGCCGTATCCGGTCGGCCGTCTTGAGCAACTCGCCCACCGCCCCTGGCTGTTCCAGAGGTTCGCCGCCGCTGACGGTCAGCCCCTCGTAGCCGTCGCCCAGCGCCCGGCCCCACAGCTCGCCCAACCGCTCGACCAGGACGTCCCGGCCACCGCGAGGGTCCCAGGTGTGCCGGGACATGCACCCCGCGCAGGCGAGCGGACAGCCCTGCACCCACACCCCGAGCCGGCGCCCGGGCCCCAGGGAAGTGACGGGTCCCAGAACCTCCGCCACACGCAGGATCGCCGACCGCGTCATGTCCATCGCCGGACCTTCACGGTGTAGGCGTCGCCGTCCCCCTCCACGGACACGACCTCGATGTGCTCGCCCGGGTTGGCCTTCTGATGGAAGAGTTCCCGTGACAGTGGATTGACCAGGGCCGACTCGACGGCCGTCACCACGCCGCGTCCGCCGTGGTCCAGCCGACCAGCGGCCTCGACGCGCAGGACCTCCCAGGGGTCCTCGGCGATCGTCAGCTCGGCGCCGTACACCTCGCGGACCCGGGCGGTCACCGAGTCCAGGGCCTTGTCGAGGATCGGCGGCAGCGACTCGGGCTGGATGAAGTCCATCGGAACGAAACTGTCGCCGAAGCGGTTGCGCAGCTCGGGCCGTCCGATCTGCTCGTTGAAGAACGTGTCGAACGCCTCGCGCAGCGCCTCACGGACATGCTCCGGCTTGTCGTGGCGGCTCAGGCGCGGCTTGTCGCCTGCCTGCTCGGCCGCCTTGTCCCCGACATCGCCGTCGCCCGTGTCGCCGCCGCCGTCGCCGCCCCGCCTGCCACGAGCCTGTCGCGCCGAGCGGATCACCTGTGCGTTCACCCCCAGGTTGGACGTGAAGATCAGCACGCACTCGGTGAAGTGGACGGTGGCGCCCTGGCCGTCCGTGAGCCGGCCGTCTTCCAGGATCTGCAGGAACAGATCGAACAACCGGGGGTGCGCCTTCTCGATCTCGTCGAACAGCAGCACACTCATGGGGTGCGCACGGACCGCGTTGGTCAGCTCGCCACCCGCGCTGTGCCCGACGAAGCCGGGCGGCGCGCCGATCAGCCGGTCCCGGGCGTGCTCCTCGGCGAACTCGCTCATGTCGAAGCGGATCGGCCGGGCGTCCTCACCGAGGATCATCTTCGCGACGCCCTTGGCCAGTTCGGTCTTGCCGACGCCGGTGGGCCCGGACAGGAAGAGGGTTCCACGGGGCCGGCTGGGCGAACTGGAGGACTGCGCGCCGGTCAACCCCGCGGCCGAGCGCATGAAGATCTCGATGGTGCGGCGCACGGCGTGAGGCTGGCCGATGACCTGCGCGTTGAGATAGGCCTCGCCGTTGATGATGTTGTCTCGCACGGCCCGCGTGTCCCAGGGGTTCTCCAGCACGCCAACCCGGTACAGCCGGGCCGCCTCGTCCAGCCGGGCCAACCCCAGCCGCTGGTCGGCGGCCATCCGCCCGACCGAGATGATCTCCGCCACGCCGAGTCCGTAGGAGGAGCGGGCCAGCGCCTGGGTGGCGCCCGCCATTTCGCCCTCGGTCACGGCCTCGCCGCCTTCGCGCGCCCGCTGCGCCGCAAGCTGCGCGACGACGTACCGACTGGCCGCCAGACGCTGGTCGTGCGGTGGTTCGGGCACCGTGATCACCCGTAACGCCCGGCTGCCCATGGCGAATTCGAGCGGCAGGTCCTCCTGTTTCCCGACCAACCAGAAGACGGTGTTGTACGGCGTCACGCCCCCGGCACCGGCGACCGGCCGCGCGGTGTGGCCCAGTTCCTCGGCGGTGGCCAGCAGGCGGGCCACCTCGCCCACGACGGGGGCCCGTGAGGAACCCAGGCGGTCGGTGTAGGGCACGATCAGCCCGACGGCCGGGCCGGAGTGCCGGACCGTGGCGATGAGGATGTCGCGCAGCCGGGCGATGCCGGCCTCCGCGTCGTCGTCCTCGTCCTCCTCCGGCTCGGCGTCCGGGCCTCCGCCCTTCCGCTCCGCGCGTTCCCGCTCGGCGCGCACGTCGTCCTCCGCCATGCGGCGCAGGGCGGGCGGGAACGTGAAATCGTCGGACAGCCGCCAGGCGATCACCCTGTCGATCACCCGGTCCTGCCGGGCCAGCGCTCCGTAGCCCCGGGCCTGGCAGACCGATTCGATGATCTCCTCCAGGGTGTACGGCAGCAGCGGACGGCCCGGTTCCGGTGCCGCCACCCCGCCCTCACCGTCCTCGGGCAGCAGGAACTGGTCGTGCACGTTCCCGGTCAGCAGGATCTGCGGGTACACGGCGAGCGCCATGTTCAACTCGCGGATCCAGGCAGGCGCGAGGGGCGGCGCGGACTCCGTCGCCAGCGCGCCGGACCCGCCCGGCTGTTGCCCTGTCTCAGTGCTCACGCTGCCGCTCCTGTCCGTAGGCGGGCCGCGCGGTCCGGGGCTTCTTGCGCGGGCGCCGGTTCTGCGTCCGGTCGCGCGCTCCGCGGTCCCCGGAGGCGTCGTGGTCGTCGTGGGCGCGCGCCGTCTCGGGCCAGGGGGCGTCGGGCGCGACGGCGGTGCGTCGCACTCCGGGCGGCAGCGCGGACGTGCGGTCGAGGTCGACGCCCTGCTCACGGATCGCGTCCTCCAAGGAGGGCAACTGGTCCTCGCAGAACCAGCGTTGGACCCGACTGTCGGTCTCCGCTCCCGGGTCGGCGGTCGTGCCACCGTCCTGAGTGCCGACCTCCGGCGCCCGGACCAGGGCGGTGGTCAGCCGGTCCTCGGCCAGCATGACCCGCAGGCCGTATCCCTCGGGCACCGCGGCCTCGCCAGAGGCCTCGGCGGCTGCTCCGAAGGGCACGACGACGCTGCCGTCTCCAGCCAGCAGGTCCGTGAAGTCGTCCCCGACGGCGTAGTCGCGTTCCCGCAGCACATGCATCAAGGTGTCGGCGACCGCGGACCGGTACCGGACGGTGTCCGCGCGGGCCACCGCCCACTCCACCTCCCTCGCCAGGTGGGCCGGATCCGGGGCCTCTGACACCGCAGCCGCCAGCCGCCGCCGGTCGTCGGGGCCGGCGTCCTCCAGCCGGTCGAGCAGCAGGGCCCGCAACGCGGCCGTCCGCGCCGCGCCCCGTCGCCGCCGTCTCGAACGCTCCACCAGGACGCCCAGATCGGCGAAGAGTGTCCGGGCCGACTCGACGGAGTTCGCGTTGCGGAGAGCCTCCAGGCGGCGCGCGAGCAGGGGCAGGTCGTCCGGCTCGCAGCCGGGCCCGTCCCGCTCGAGAAGCGCCTCGGCCTCCACCAGCTTCGCCGCCCTGACCTGCGCGACGCGCTCTTCCTGGGCCGAGGGGCGGGCCGTGGTCGCGACCGGTTTCGCGTCGGCCCGCCGCGCCGCCGGACGGTCGTCCTGCGCCGGCACCGACCAGATACCGGCCGCGACACGGCGCAGTTCGGCCTCCGCCCGTTCGTTGACTCGGCGGGCCGACTCCAGGGCCGCGGCGAGTTCACCCGAGTCGGCCTGCGAGGCCACGCTCACGACATGCACATCGACACGGGCCGTACGGTGGACCCGGCGCAGCGCCTTGGCCTGGCCCCGCAGGTCACGTGAGCGGGTGATCTCCTGTGCCAGTTGGGCGCGCAGTTCCCGGCGCCGTTCGGCCTCCACGTCCACGTAGGACCATTGGTATGCCGCCGAGTTGCTCAAGGACCCCTCCCCCAGGGCACGGTGAGGGAGCGTGCGCCGCCGTCGGTCCGGTCGTGCACCGCGACTCCCTCGGGCGATGCCAGGACGCCATGATGGCGTACGCGTTTTCCGTTCGGCCCCGACTTGCGCGATCTCAACTCGGATGACGTTTCGTCCTGTTATGGTGGCGCGCTGGAAGGGGTGTGTGTGTCGGCTTGGCCGCTGAAGTCCCGCTCGCCCTGGTGCTGGCCATCCAGGCGATCCACAGGTACTGGGGTGAGCTGTCCGGGCGGCTCGACTCTTCCGCGCGCGCGGAACTCGTCGAGATCCTCGCCGACACAGAGACGGACCCGGGCGGCACGGCTCGCGATGTCCGCGATCTGGTCAAGCCGTTCACACCGCCAGACCACCCTGCCCGCGAGGCGCTGTCCCTGTCTCCGTCCAGCGTGCGTTTCCAGTCCGTGGCGACCACGCCCGAGTCAGCTCGGCTTCTGGAGCTGCTCCTGACGTTGCGCAGGGAGATGAACGACGAAGAGGGGAGCGCCGGGACGGCCATCCGCCCCCTGGAGGCCGACGACGATCCTCCGTACCGCCCCGACGCGGACGACGCCTGGCTGCTCGCCGAGCCCGCCCTCCCGGCCGGGGCCGTGGACCTCAGCGCGGACGAGGCCCAGGACCTGATCCTGCTGACCGACGCGGACGACGTGGAACGGATCCCCGCCTTTCAGCTGGATCCCGAGTCCGGGACGCCGTACGCGGTCGTGGTCGAGATCAACCGACTGCTGTCGGCCGACGTGGATCCCTGGGGCGCCGCCGACTGGTGGCTGGCCTCCAATGTGTGGCTGAACGCCGCGCCCGCACGGTTGCTGGGCACCGGCGCGGACGACGCCCTGCGGTCCGCGGCCCAGGCCGAGATCCCGGAGTGGTGAACACGTGCCCGACCAGATGATTCCGCAACCGAGCGTCACGGCGACACCGCGGCTCCACGTCCTGCCGGCCGGTACCGAGCTGTGGCGCGTGCACAGCGGCCGGCGGGCCGGAACCGAGTTCAAGGACGAGCCGGCGGACCTGCACTGGGGCGGCGGCCGGTTCTGCTACATCCGGGACGAACTGAGCACCGGACCGGTGCTGTACCTGTACGCGGCCATGTCACCGCTCGCCGCTCTGTGCGAGACGCTGGCCCGTGACCTGCGGACGCGCGAGGACGGCCGGCGGCGCATCCGGCAGGCGCAGGTGCGGGACAGGGTGCTGTCCAAGGTGGAGGCGGCCGTCGATCTGTGTCTGGTGGACCTGACGGACGGGCCCGCTCTGGCAGCGGTCCACCAGAGCCACTGGCTCGTCACGTCCGAGGCGCCGGCCTACCCGCGCACCCGGCGCTGGGCATCCTGGATCCGCGGCCAGGCGGGCTCGGCGGTCGGCTTCCGCTGGCCCTCCCGCCAGGAGTTCGGCCGGAACGCGGCCGACGTGTGCGTGCTGTACCTGGACGAGGAGACGCGGCAGCACGGGCCGGCCCTGCTCCGACCGTCCTCGCAGGCCCCGCTCGCACTGGACAGCAGGGACGGCCGGCGGTACGTGAACGACCTTCTCGAACCGCTGCGCATCCGCGTCCAGGAACCGCGCAGTCGCAAGTGACCACCGCATACCGCACCGCCACCAGCCAGGCCTCCTGGGCGATGATCACCAGTTGGGCGCGGTCCATCGCGCCCAGCTTGGTCAGCAGGTGGGTGAGGTAGGTCTTCACCGTGGCCACGCCGATGCACAGCTCGGCCGCTGTCTCCGTGTTGGACAGACCGCAGCCGACCAGGGTGAGGACCTCGCGTTCGCTGAGGACAGTCCCATGCGTGTGTTGATCGTGGATCCTGAAGCGAGCGGACGGCTGCGGTTGGGCGAGGCCCCGGATCCCCGGCCCGGCCCCGGCCAGGTCCTGGTGGAGGTCCGGCACACCTCGCTGAACGCGGCCGAGCTGTGGTTCGCGCAGCAGGCGGCGCCCGGCGATCGGCTGCAGTCTGTCCAACGGTGATCGGGTTCGACGCGGCAGGCGTCGAGGTGCGCGCCGCGGCCGACGGCAGCGGGCCTGCCGTGGGCACGCGCGTCGTCGGCTTCGCCGAGGGCGGCGGTTTCGGGGCGCTGCGGGCCATGGACGCCGTCGACGTCGCCGTCGTGCCGGACGGCGTTGACCTCGGTGAGACGGCCACCCTGCCGGTCGCGGGGGGCACCGCACTGCGCGTCCTGGAACAGGCCGGCCCGCTGCTCGGGCGCCGGGTGCTGGTGACCGGCGCGACCGGTGGCGTGGGCGGGTTCGCGGCGCAGCTCGCGGCGCTCGGCGGGGCGTACCTCATCGGGGTGGCCGGGTCCGAGGACGGACGGCGGTGCGTCGCGCAACTCGGCGCCGACGAAGCGGTGGGCGCGGTGGATCGGGTGACAGAACCCGTCGACGTAGTGATCGACACCGTGGGCGGGGAGCAGTTCGTCGCCGCCTACGGCCTGCTGGCGCCCGGCGGCAGTCTGCAGAGCGTCGGCTGGGCGGCCGGGCGTGAGGCCGCGCTGCCGGTCGGACCCACCCTGGGCAGCAAGGAGCCCAAGGCGATCGTGTCCGTCTACAACGGCGGCGGACTCACCGACCGGCAGACCCAGTTGGGGCGACTGCTAGTCCTGGTCGCCGCCGGGAGGCTGAGGGTCCCGGTGGGCTGGCGCGGACCGTGGGACAAGATCGTCGACGCGGTGCAGGCGCTCGCGGACCGGACCCTACGCGGCAAGGCCGTCCTCGACGTGGACTGAGCCCGCCGCCTACCAGCCATACGAACGCCCAATGCCCTTTTGCTGACCGATTTCTTGTTCCGGCCCACGTCGGAGCAGCTTGAGTCGGACGCCCGGCTCGCCGGGCTCGCGGACCGTGCGGTCCGCTGGTGCGACCCCGCAGCCAGGGATGACCTGCACTGGCAGTTACACCGCTGTGGCCGATGCAGCGCCGATCATCGGCATCACGATGCCGGTCGCGTCAAGGACCCGCTCGCCTACCAGGACATCGAAGGCCTGACGACCGTGCCGCAGGCAGCCTGATCCGCGCGGGAACGCATCTGCAGCCCCAGGTCTTCGCTCAGACCATCGGACGAGTGTAGGGACCACGTTTCGATCAGCATCGAAAGGGTGGCAACCATGGGAGGAAGAGCCCATGGTGGTGGCCAACGTTCGTGCGGTCTACGAGGGTGTCGACGGAGCTGACCGTGCCTTGCTCTGCCCTCCGGATTGATCCGGTGCCTCCGAGACCGCAGGCAATCTCCAGCAGGGGGAAGCATGCGCAAGGTGATGAGCGCCGCCGCCGCGTTCGCGACAGCGGCCACGGCAGTGTTGGCGATGAGCGGCGCCGCCCAGGCCGGCGACGACACGGTGTACGGATGCAGGTCCGGCAACGTGTGTATCTGGCCCGAGGGCGTCGAACCCTTCAACAACCCGCATCCGACGGTCCAGTACTCCAGCTACGGCTACCACAACCTGAGCAACCAGTACGGGGACCATTGGGTCCTCAATAACCAGTACGGCGACGCCACCGCCAGCCTCTGCTACAACTACGGCGGCACCAAGTGCTACGAGACCCTCGATCAGGACGATTGGACTTACGAGAGCCTCACGCCGGTCAACTCCATCACCCTCAACCGGCCGTAGCGCACCCTTCGCCACGTAGGAGCGACCGCCCGGCCGGACCACACTGCGCATCGTCTGGGGGGAGTGCACGGCATCGTGCGCACCTGGTGCGGCGGCGGACCGCACCAGGTGCGCAGCATCCCGATGGGGGAGTGCGCTGCATCGTGCACAACCATGCCGACCGCGGGCGCGCCGCACAACGGCTTGGATCTGCCCCGGCGCGGCCAGCACGTTGGCTGGGCGACCGGCATGCTCCTGACGGTCGCCGTGCTCGTGCTCTCCTACCTCCACCTCGTCTCCCTGCTGAAAAAGGGGCAGCAGGACGATCACGGCGGTTCGGCCCCCTCCAAACACGCCCACCGCCTCCTCGCCGGTCCCTGACCGCACCAACACCACACCCGGCCTGACCCCCACGGCCAACCCCACCGATTCCCAGCCCACACCCCACGGGCCGGCACTCGACACCCGGCGGCGGTGGGAGCAGCTCCCAGCGCAAGACGAGCCCGAGAGTCTCCGACAGCCAGACCGACACCAGCAAGAACGCCGGCCCGATCCTGGGCGGCCGATCGGTCAGCGTGGCTCCCCGTTCAGACAGCGCCGACTGCTCGAAACCGATCGTGTTCACCTTCAGCGCCGCAGCGCAGAAGCCCGGCATGATCGAGTACACCTGGCACCCGGACGACCAGCTCATCGCCCGCGGCGTACAGGACAAGACCGGCAGCATGACCTTCATCGCCACCAACGAACAGCACGACGAATACAGCATCCAGCTCACCGGCACCCACCCCGGCGACCACGGGTCTGTCCAGCCAATGGCTCTGGCCCGTAGTCGGTGGTAACGAAGTGTGACGGCCCTCGTCTGCATGGTGTGCACGATGTCAATGAGCTTGTGGACGTGGTGTTTTCGGGGCTATCGGCCCTGGTCGTCGAGGGTGTGACGGTTAAGGGCGAGGTCATCCGGGTGTCGGCGCGGAGCCGAGACGATCCGGTGCCGTGCCCGGCGTGCGGGCAGCTGACGGGGCGGGTGCATGGCTTCCACGGGCGGATGGTCTCGGACATTCCGGTGGACGGACGGCAGGTCGTCGCCGCGGTGAGGTTGCGGCGGCTGGTGTGCCCGGTGCTCGGCTGCCCGCGGCAGACGTTCCGTGAGCAGGTCCCCGAGACCGTGGAACGCCATCAGCGTCGCACGAACCGCCTGACCGCCCAACTCGGCGCTGCCTCGATGTCACCTTCGACCTGGTCGCCGAGGTCGGCTACGAGCAGGCGACCGTGGACGAGGTGGCCAGACGGACGAAAGCGAGCACGGCCACGCTGTACCGGCGGTAGGAAAACAAGCCCAGGCTCGTGATCACGGCGATGACGGCACGCAAGTACCCGCCCCTGCCGCCCATCGACACCGGCGGCCTGCGCGACGACCTGGTGGCGCTGGCTCGCATGATGCCCGAGCCGCACCCGCAGGGTGCCCCGACCCTGGGGATCCGACAGGCGGTCGTGTCCGACCCGGCCCTCGCCCAGGCCCTGCGGGACGTCCTGTTCGGTTTCCCGGTGCGGCAGCAAGATCGACGGGCATGCTCGTGTAGTTCCACCGACCGATACAGCTGTCGAGGTGCTCGTTGTCCCTGCGCCCCCGTTCCGGTGAGCACGTTCCGCCTCTGACCGCGCGGGTCGCGCGGGCGAGCAACCCGGGCGGCACGACAGCGCTATGGGTGCGTGACGGGCTGGACGGGCTGTGGTGTGACGAGGACTTCGCGGACTGGTACCCCAGGGACGGGCGTCCAGGGCTTTCGCCTGCTCAGCTGGCCACCGTCTGTGTGCTGCAGTTCCTGCTCGGCCTGTCGGATAGGCAGGCTGCCGAGTCGGTCCGCTGCCGCATCGACTTCAAGTACGCCATGGCCATGGAGCTGGACGATCCCGGCTTCCACCACAGTGTGCTGGCCGACTTCCGAGACCGCCTCGCCGAGGACGGCCGCGCCGACCGTCTCCTCGACCTCGCACTCGCGCGACTGAAGGAGGCCGGACTTGTGCGCGAGCGCACCACGCAGCGCGCTGACTCCACCCATGTCCTGGCCGCGGTGCGTGACCTGACCCGCCTGGAGCTGGTCACCGAGGCGGTTCGCGCCGCACTCGAGGAGGTCGCAGGCATCTCTACTCATCTGCTGGACGGGCTGGTCGATGAGGGCTGGGGGCTGCGCTACGGCCGGCCGGTCCGCCTGGGGAAGAACCCCACCAAACCCATGACCAGGATCCTTGCCACCGGAAACGACGCCGTCCGGCTACTGGAACACCTCTGCCGGTACGGAGCGGACCGCATGTCCGGTCTTCGCATCCAGGCCCTGCGGCAGATCATGGTGCAGAACTATCACCGTGATGCCGCGGGACACCTGCGCTGGCGCACCGCTGAGAAGGAAGGCGGGGCGGGTCTGCCCCAGTCGTCGAAGGCGATCGTCTCGCCCTACGACACCTCGGCCCGCTACGCGCGGCACGGACACATCATCAGCCGGAAGGGGTTCGCCGCTCATCTGACCGAGACCTGTGCTCCCGACGGCCCCAATGTGATCACGGATGTCGCCACCACCGCGGCCACCACCCACGACAGCCAGGCCTGCCCGGAATCCACACCCGCCTCGCCCGACGCGGCCTGCTGCCCGCCGAGCACCTGGTCGACGCCGGCTACACCTCCCTGCCCCATCTGGAACAGGCCGCCCGTGAACACCAGGTCACCGTCTCCGGTCCGCTGAAGAGCAACCCCACCCGCCAGCACCGCCGAGGCGAGGGCTTCGCCCGGAACGACTTCCACATCGACTACGACCGTTGGCAGGTCACTTGCCCCCAGGGGCAGGTCAGCGCGGGCTGGCACGGCCCCTACCCGACCTCCTCACCCACCGCGGCCCCGCTGATCGTGGCACGGTTCACCAAGGGCCAGTGCCAGCCCGGCCCGGCTCGCGCTCAGTGCACCACCTCCCGCGAAAGCCACCGCACCGTGGGCTTTCCTCCACGAGAGCTCCGCGACCTGCAACTCCGCGTCCGCGGAGCAGCAGACGCCCGAGTGGAAAGCCCGCTTCGCGGTCCGCTCCGGAGTGGAGGGCACGGTCAACGAGTTTGCCCGCGGACACGGCATACGGCGCTGCCGCTACCGAGGACAGAGAAAGGCCCACGTCCAGCACGTCCTGACAGCCATCGCCATCAACATCGAGCGCCTCAGCGGACTACCATCAGCCATGGAAGCACCCACGCCCCGCCAACCGGCTTCCTTCCAGAGGTACCTCGACCAACGGGAGACTCCTCGCGTAAAGTCCTGGCGAACCCTCGGGAGTTGACCTCGACGGCTCCAAGATCCCCGACAGAGTCAAGCTCAGGCAGTCGGAGTGCCGGTCGTCGTGGGTGTGGGGGAGGTGGAGGGGATTCCGATGAAGCCGTTGTCCACCACGAGCAGAGGTGGTGCGTCGGCGGGCGGGGGTGAGGTGATGCCGTCCAGGACGCGGGAGATCTCGTTGTACATGCGGACGGCTTCCGCTTGGCCGTCGCCGCTCGGGGGATGGGCCCGCCAGTCCAGCATCCGCAGGTAGTCGGCGAGCTGATGCCCAGTCAGGCGTATCTGGGACAGACCTCCCGATGCCTTCGTGATCTTTGAGGCTTTCACCCGACCTCGGCCCATCCTGTCGCTTCCGTACCGAGGTCATCGACGACGAGCCGCTGATCGGCCAGGACGCGCGGCACCGGCTGGGTCTCGATAGACAGGATCACGACCTGGTCGTGCCGTACATTCTCCGAAAGAAGCGGGCCGTGACCCTTCCGGTCAGTCCGGGCAGGCGACGGGCGTAGCGCACACACCGTGCGCTACGCCCCCTGTGCTCAGTTCAGCGTGCTGTCGACCGAGGACAGCGGTACGGAGTACAGCAGCCGTTGTGGGCGCGCGGTGTCAGTGCCCGACCAGTGGGCGTTGATGTCGGCCGCCCATTCGGTCACCGTCCACAGCCGGCCGGTGTTCCACCAGTAGGACATGCCCTCCGTGTGCATGCCCCAGCAGGCGTACGTGATATCGCCCCCGCAGTTGGCTGCCGCGCTGGCGCCGCTGGTGTTCTGCCGCCACAGGATGCCGTGCTGGTCGACGCCGCCGCGCGCGTCGTCGACGTAGAAGTTCGGTGTGCCCCCCTGGGTCGAACTGTGCGACAGCACGCCCTGGAGACCGACGGCGTTCGTCTCGTAGATCTTGTCGGCCTCGACGTAGCCGTTGCTGTCCTTGGCGAGGTAGCCCGGGTCGTTGCCGTCGAAGTTGTAGCGCCAGATGCGGGCGGGCTGGGTGCCACCGGAGGAGAACCACTCCGTGGCGACCAGACTGTCCGGCACGCTGCTGCGGTCGAGCGAGATGGAGCCGAAACACGGGAAGGAGTCGTCGTTGGTCGAGACGCAGCCCCCGCCGGCGAGGCTGTAGGAGCCGATCGCCGGCATTACGTACTGGTAGCCGTCGGCGGACCAGCCGTTGCTGACCTTGCCGACCGCGGAACTGTTGACGGTCGCCTGCAGGATGCGGTGCATGTCGAAGATGTACAGCTGGTTGTGATCGGCATCATCCTCCCAGGAGGTGACGATCAGCTTGTCCTGGTACCAGACCATGCCGCCGATGTGGGACTTCAGGGCGCGGTAGTCGGTGCCCCCGTTGAGGGGGATGACGGGCAGGACCCAGCGGTACTTGAAGTTGCTCGGGTCGTTGGCGTCGATGAAGGCGATGCGGGCCATGTGGTCCGTGGTGGTGGCCCCGTTCTCGCCCCAGCCGGCCAGGATCACCTTGTTCGTGCCCCACAGGCCGTCGTTGTCCGCGTCGCCGCTGGACGTCACCGACTGCGGCAGCCAGTCCTGGGTCTTGTCGTCACCGGAGTCCCAGCAGTAGTAGGACTCAGCCGTCGGCTTCAGCGGCAGCGCGGTCTTCTCCATGCTGGAGCAGTCCGCCGCGTTGCGCATCGGGTGGTTGGCGCTGGCGAGGACCTGGTCGACCCCGCGGGCAGTGCCCATCTCGCTGGCCAGGTTGTCCAGTGAGGAGGTCGGGACCCGGTGCTCCTGGAGTTCCAACCTCGCGTAGTCCGACGAGGAGGTGAGGGTGGTCAGCTTCCCAGGGTTGGCGCCGGGAGTCACCGCCTGGGCGGGGCCCGTCGGCACCATGACGAGGGCCACCACGGAGAACACGGTGGTCAGCACGAGTCTCAGACGGTTTCGAAATATGCCAGAAGTCTTCACGCAGCAGATGCTAGTAGTTCTTGATCAGGCGAGCCGTGGAATAACTCTCAAATCCTGTGGATCAGTTGAGGTGGCTCGGGCGTCGGCTTACCGAGTTTTTCGAGCCAGATGGATCGCGGACGCTCGAGCGGCTCTCGGCCTACGCGCCCGAACTCAACCCCGTCGAACTGTTGTGGTCGGCCATCAAAAACCTGCGAGGGGGCCAACCTTGCGGGGGCAGCGGCCTCGGCAAAGTACTCACGCCACCAGGGGCCGCCGCACACGTCGTCGAAGCGCTGCAGCGACCTCTCGTTGCCCCTGGGGCAGCGCACGTGACCCCCCAGGCACCACACGGGACAAGACGTTGAACGCCTCGCCCGCGGGCGCGTGGACCGGGAGACTCATACGTAGCGGCCGTTCTCTCATGCTTCGTGACTCGACATCTCGAAGCGTGGAGAACGGCCGCCTCTGCTGTCCCGAGAAAAACCGCAGATCAGCAGGTCGAGTGACAGGGCAGGTTAAACGTCAAGCGTACGTCCAGGGGTCCGGGCGTCTTCCCAGCTCAGAAGGGATGTGAGTGTCAGTCGCGGTGGCGTCGGCGATGGCGGTCCGGATCAACTGGTAAGTGGTCAGCAGGGCGTAGACCTCCTGCGATGCCGGCCAAGGTCCGGGCGCGCAGGACGCGTCGCCCGAGCATGGTTTCTTGATCGCGAAGTAGGCGGAATCCACTTCCCACCTGACCCACGTCGTCCACCCACGCGGGCAGCATCCTCGGCCCGACGCTCGTCTTCAGCGGGATCTAGCGGGGAACCCCGGCCGTTTACGGCCGGGAGGAATCGCTTCTCAAGATGGGGGTGACTTGCAGGGGCGCATGGGTGTGCACTGTTGCCCTCAGACGGGTCGCTTCTGGTTCTCGATGTACTCCTTGATGATCTCTAGCGGTGCGCCGCCGCACGAGGCTGCGAAGTAGGACGGGGACCAGAAGTGGTCGCCCCAGAGGTACTTGCGGATGTGGCCGGGGAACTCCTGGCGGAGCCTGCGGGCGGACACCCCCTTGAGGGAGCCGACGAGTCGGGAGATGGCGACCTTGGGCGGGTAGTGCACGAGCAGGTGGACGTGATCACGCTCGCCGTTGAACTCCACCAGGTCGGTTTCGAAGTCCGCGCAGACAGCCCGCATGATCTCTTCGCAGCGCGTAAGGATCTCGTCCGTGAACGGTCCGCGCCGGTACTTGGGTGTGAAGACCAAGTGGGCGTGGAGGGTGTAGACGACGCTACGGCCCCTGCGAATGTTGGGATTTGGCTCCCAGCGTGGTGACATAGATCAACTGTAGTACGCTGAGCGTCGTGAAGATCGTGATGCAGGTGAAGCTGATGCCGCAGGCCGACCAGGCCGCCGCGCTGCGCTCCACCCTGCGCACGGTCAACGATCTGGCGTGCTGGGTCTTTCGAAGTGGCGTTCGCCCACGGGGTGCCGCGTGAGTACGAGCTGCGCAAGCACACCTACCCGCGTCTCAAGGCTGAAGGGCTCGGGGCGCAGGCCGCCCAGCACACCATCAAGAAGGTGCGCGACGCCTACACCACCTTGAAGGCGAACATCCGGGCCGGGAACCTCGGCAAGCCGGGGTCGAAGCGCCGCCGAAAGGCCCAGTCGAAGCCGATCACGTTCCGGCCCGATGCCGCGCAGCCGTATGACGACCGGTGTCTAAGCTGGCAGTACGACCAGCAGACCGTGTCGATCTGGACCACGTCCGGACGGCTGAAGTACGTCCGCTTCTCCTGCTCCGCCGACGCGCTCAAGGTGCTCCAGCCCTACCGCAAGGGCGAGTCCGACCTGATCGAGCGTGACGGCGTCTTCTACCTGATCGCCACGTGCGAGGTTCCCGAAGCCGAGACGTACGAGCCGGACGGCTTCATCGGCGTGGACCTCGGCATCGTCAACATCGCCACCACATCCACCGGCTACCAGGCCGCCGGACGCGCCCTGAACCGGTACCGCAAGCGTCAGCTTGCCCTGCGTGCCAAGCTCCAGAAGAAGCACACCAAGTCCGCCAAGCGCCGGCTCAAGGAGCGCTCCCGCCGCGAGGCACGGCACGTCAAGAACACCAACCACAA
>NZ_JBEXXQ010000087.1:0-28872 GCF_040630525.1 Streptomyces sp. NPDC005799 | reverse complement strand
CACCGCGACCAGCCGCAACAGCCCCTCACGCCCGATTACCGGCACATCACCTACCTGATACCCATTCATAGGTGCAGTGTGCTTGGCAGATTGAGGAAGCCTTCCAGGCCGCGAAGAACGAATGCGGCCTCGACCAGTACGAAGTCCGCCGCTACACCGGCTGGATGCGGCACATCACCCTGGCCATGCTCGCGCATGCCTTCCTGGCCGTCATGGCCGCCGATGCCGCGGCAAAGGGGGCAGCAGAAACGGTTCCTGCCTCACGCCCCTCACCGTGGCAGAAGTTCGGCGGCTCCTGGCAACTGGCCACTCACCCGTCGCCGTTCACCAACACCTCATCAGCGCACGCGCACTGAGATGGTCACTCTGGCGCAGACGACGCCAAGCCGTCGCCCGCCGCTGCCACTATCAGCGGCGGCTGCACACGATCGAGGGACGGTCCGGGAAAGAGGACACGGGCCGACCATCAGCCCACTACACTCACCGAAACCGCCCCTGAACAGGGAAAACGTCAAAGTGCTGCTGCAGTACTAGGCACGGCAACACCCCGCGATGGCGGCCTGGGGCGTGAGGGGCGAGGGAACGGCCGCCGCGGCGGGAGGACGTTCGAACTGGCTCTGCGCCGGCGACGCCGACGCCAACGCCCTGCCCAACCTCTGAATCCGCAGGTCCGTGGCGGCCGGCAGTTGGATGCCGGGGTTCAGCAGAGCGCCGATGGCACTGCCTACGCCGGACCCACCGGGTTCGCCATCGCCACCACGGCCCGGCTGATCGACTCGACGAGCCGCGGACTTCGATGTCCTGCGAACAGCCAGTCAAGCCTGGCCATGTGCCATCAGGGCAGCGTGCGGCAAGCTCAACACACGACCCGGACCGGTGAACTCCGCGCACAACCCCTCGAAGTGGCTCTTGATCTCGTCTATGACCTCCGGGTGCTGACTCGTCACGATCTGGCCTATCGTCGCCACGCCGGCGGCTGGTCCGCTCCACCACTCCTCGCGCGTCGTCTGGTGGTCCCAGGTCACCGTTTCGCAGACGACGTCCCTCAGTCCCGCCTCCCCGAGCAACGCGACGAGGCCCTGTTCAGTACGGGGGAAGTCGTCTTCGGGATCAAGAGCCGGCAGGTGGGCCGGCCGGGTAACACCTGCGGCCTGGACCGCTCTACCGAGGAGCGTCTGCCCGGCGGCCGCGGGAGCCGCCCAGATGGTGACGGCGATCCGCCCGCCAGGACGGGTCACCCTTCGCAACTCCGCCAGGGCTTGCCGAGGCTGTCCGACATGGTTGAGGACGAAGTTGCCGACCGTGGCATCGAATGCGTCGTCGGAGAAGGGCAGGTGGGGCAAAGCGGCAAGCCGCACATCAGCTTGCGGAGCCGCCAGAGCGGCCCGGGAAACCATGTCGGGTTCGGCGTCCACCGCTGACACCTTCGCTTCCCACTCACATGCAAGAGCGGCGGCGGTACCCGTCCCCGTCCCCACATCGAGGACCCGCACACCCTCTCTGACTCCGGCAGCGTCGAGGAGCTTCGGCACCGGATACGCGCAGAGCTTGGCAAAACCGGCAGCATAGGCACCGGCCTGCCCCGCCCACGCCCGCCGCTCGGACGTGTCAAATGCCGTCTGCACCATTCGCCTCATCCTCGAAATAGCCTCCGCCGTGGCAACCATCCTGCCGGGCGACGCTCATCGATAGCCGATCAACTTCGGACCGCGTCCGACGCATTGAGGTCGTTGCCTGCAGCTTGTCGTAACCCACGGAGGTGAAGAGCCGTGTGCCAGTGTGGCTTCGCCAGTACCGTAGCGCCAGCCCCGGCGTCGGCCCCTGCCTGGTCGACCCCACTGCTGCCCCTGCATCCCCCACGTCCTCACCGTCGGGGAGCAGGAGCGCGCTGATCTGCTGAACCGGATGCTGGCTGAGGCCTCCGCCTACCCGCGGCTGACCTCCCACCCCGGTACTGGCTGGCATCTGCACTACCGGCACGCGGAACAGGCACTGGCTCCGTACTGTTCACGCTGTTTGCGGTCGGTACGGCATTGCATCTGGCGGGCCGTGTCGAGAACGTCGGTCCGCGGCCACACGTCGCCGAAGGTGTGCAGCGTGGCGAGGCGCTTGAAGCCGGCCCCGTTGTGGGGCTCGCCCGCGCCGGGTTCGAGGAACCGCTCCGGCGGAATGCCCAGCAAGCGCTCGGGCGTGCCGGGCGTCGGTGTAACGCCGCTCTTCGTCGTGGTTGGCCATCGTCTTCCCTTCGCCTTGGGCGTGGACAAGGCCAACTTGAATCTGCTGAACCATTTGAAGAGGTCAGCCACACCGGGCGGATGAACTCAGATCATGACGAACTATGGCTCTTCACCCTTACCGCTGGGTAGGCTGACGCCGACCCCTGCCGGGTGCGCGGCGTCCACACGCGTCGCGTCGTCACCATGGGCGACTGAGCCCGCGAGAGCCGGCAGAGGCATGCGATGGCCGAACACCACCACTGTGCGACCCCGAATCCGAACTGGCGTGATCGCGCGGCCTGCCTGGGTGAGAACCCCGAGATCTTCTTTCCGCTGTCCGACACCCTCGCCCCTGGCGCGGAAGCCCGGGCCGCCATGGCGGTGTGCCGCCGCTGTCCCGTGCTGTTGAGCTGCCGGACCTGGGCCGTCGAGCACGGTGAGGACGACGGTGTCTGGGGCGCCACGACGGCCGCCCAGCGCCGTGCCCTCAGACGTGCCTCTGCCGAAACGCCGGTGTCGCCGACCTATCTGCGCAGGCGAGAGGCGCCGGACGCGGGCAGTGACGGCGACACACGGCGGCCACTCGACGACGAGAGGGGGCCGCATGGGTGGTGAGCGTGCTGCGGCGGGCGAGAGCTCCTGAGTCGGCTGCAGGCGGCGCTGCGCAGACGAGTGCTGGTTCACCGTTTCGCGCGTCCCCGGCAACCCATCCTGGGGCGGCGGCTTCAGCAGTCGTACGTCATCGCTTCGTGCGGCTGTAGTGCCGTGATGCCTTCGCGCGGTTGCCGCAGGCCGCCATGGAGCACCAGCGGCGCGTGCCGTTGCGGGAGGTGTCGTAGAAGTGCAGGATGCACGCCTCGTGCGCACATGCGCGGATTCGGTCCGGAGCGGCGGCGAGCAGTTCCAGGTAGTTGCGCGCCGCCAGCCAGGCCGGCCCCCAGGAAGGGTCGCCGAACTCGGGCACCTCACCGGGCCCGTCGGCGCTGAGGGTGGCACGGATCCGACCGTGCCCAAGAACCGAGTCGACTGCCGCCGCCCCGTCTTCCGTGCGCGTCCCGGTCACGGCCTTCGCCAGCGCGTCGCGCGCCTGGAGCAGATGGCGCAGTGTCGCGCCGTCCGCGGGGAACCGGCCGCCGAGTCCGTTGACCTGGAGCCAGAGTGCGAGTCCGTCCGTGTCGACGAGCAGATCCTGAACGGCGCCATCGCTGCTCCAGCGGGTGTTGAGCAGGTCGAGCGCGAGGGGTTCGCCGGTCAGTGGGCGCGGGTCGTGCACGGCGGCGGACATGGTCGACTCCTTCCGGGCTAACCCCTGAAGTCTATGTGACCGGTTGACTCCTTCCGATTCTAACCACTAATGTGGCGTTCAACGGTTACGTCTGTGAGGGAGAGCCATGACTCTGCGCACCGGCCACATCGGCCTGAATGTCACCGATCTCCAGCGCTCGCTCGCCTTCTACCGCGACGTCCTGGACTTCGTGGTGGTCGGAGAGGGCAAGGAGGAGGGCAGGCGGTACGTGTTCCTCGGCGACGGACAGCGTCTGGTCCTCACGCTGTGGGAACAGGCGAGCGACGCATACGACCCGGGCAGTGCGGGACTGCACCACCTCGCCTTCGAGGCCGATTCCATCGAACGCGTCAGGCAGTACGAGCAGGCCCTGCGCAGCCGTGGCGTCGACTTCGCCTACGACGGTGTGGTGGCGCACCGCGAGGACTCCGCGTCGGGCGGCATCTTCTTCCACGACCCCGACGGGACGCGCCTGGAGATCTCGGTGCCGTCCGGCGCCGAAGGAGCGCCCGTGCCGAACGAGTCCGCTCCGACCTGCGGTTTCTTCTAGTCATGGAGGCCACCATGGCCGTCTACCACGAAGGATCGCGCGCACTGCAGGACCAGGCCGGCGTCCGCGACATGGCCGACCACGTCGGTCGGGCGGTCGGCGACCGGATCAAACCGGTGGCGGCAGCCTTCCTCGAACTCCAGCCGCTGCTGATGCTCGGTGCGGCGGCCCCGGACTCCGGCCGGGTCTGGGCCACCGCGCTGGCCGGGCAGCCCGGATTCGTCCGAGCCACCAGCGCCCGCCGGATGTCCGTCACCGGTCGGCTCCACCCGCACGACCCTCTCCTCCCGGCCCTCACCGCCGACGGCACCCAGGTCGCCACCATCGCCCTGGACCCCCGCACCCGCCGCCGCATGCGCCTCAACGGCAGGCTGCGACCCACGGAGAACGGCTTCGAGGTGGAGGCGGAGCGTGTGTTCGCCAACTGCCCCAAGTACATCCAGCGCAGGGAACGCTTCGAGCTGCTGTCCGCGCGCACCTTCGGAACGCCGAGCCACAGCGGTGAACTCACCCCGGCACAGCAGGCGTTCATCGCATCCGCGGACACCTTCTTCGTCGCCAGCGTTCATGGCGGCAAGGTCGAGATCAGCCACCGGGGCGGCAATCCGGGCTTCGTACGGTTGGACTCGCCGCGTCGGCTGAGCTGGCAGGACTATCCGGGCAATGCCATGTTCCTCACCCTCGGCAACCTCGCCTCCGACCCCCGCGCGGGCCTGCTGTTCCTGGACTGGACGACGGGCACCACACTCCAACTGACCGGCGAGGGACGCACGGAGTTCGCGGTGGACGGCGAGCGCCGGGTGCGCTTCACCGTGTCGGAGACGATCGAAACGCCCGGCGCGCTACCCCTGCGCTGGTCAGATCCGGAACCCTCTCCCGCCAATCCGGCGCTGACGACGTAGCGTTCGCGTGCCATGCGCCGGTTGCGGTCACAAGAAGCGCCGGATCGGGACGACCGCCGCCTCCTCGACCCGCTGCCGAAGCGGGCGACGCTTCCACCGCGCGAGGTCCAAGTCGACGCTGCGCTCGATGTCCGCGTCGTAGTCGGCGTCGAGCGCGGCGGTGAACCGCTCGTCCAGGACCGCGAGCATCACCTCCTCGTCGTGGTCCATGGAACGGCGGTTGAAGTTCGTCGAACCGATCAGGGAGGCGACCGAATCCACGGTGATCACCTTGGCGTGCATCATCGTCGGCTGGTACTGCCGGACGCACAGCCCCGCCTCCAAAAGACGGCGGTAGTGGCGCTGGCCGGCCAGTCGGCAGGCGCGTTGATCGGTGTGCGGGCCGGGCAGAAGGATCTCCACGCGCACCCCGCGGCGAGCCGTGCTGCACAACAGGTCGACGAAGTACGGATCGGGGGCGAAATAGGCGGTGGCGAGGCGGAAGCGCTCTTCCGCGGAGGTCAGCATGACCCGGATGAGTGTCTGCATGTCCTGCCACCCGAGGCTCGCCGAGCCCCGCACCACCTGAACGACCGACGAGCCGTGCTGGACATGCTCGGTGAAGCGGTCACGATCGTCGAAGAGTTCGTCGTGACACTCGGCCCAGTTCTGCGCGAACGCCGCGGCGACACCGTCCACGGCCGGGCCGCGCACCTGGACGTGAGTGTCTCTCCACTCCGCAGGATTGCGGGCGTTGCCGCACCACTCCTCAGCGATGCCGACGCCGCCGGTGAAGGCCGTGTGCTCGTCCACGACAAGAGCCTTGCGGTGGCATCTGTGGTTCTGCTTGAACGGTGACAGCCACACGGGCTTGCGAAACCACGCGACCTGCACACCGGCGTCGTCCATGAGATCCAGCAGACGTCGTTCGATCGCCTTGGCGCCGAAACCGTCGAGCAGCAGCCGTACCCGAACGCCCGCACGGGCGCGGTCGGCGAGGGCGGTGGCGAAGTCCCCGGCGATCTGGCCGCGCCAGTAGACGAACGTCATCATGTCGATCGTGTGGCGCGCCGAGTGGATCGCGCTGAGCATCGCGGGGAAGATCTCGTCGCCGTTGCGCAAGGGGATCAGCTCGTTGCCCTCGGTGGCGGCCACGCCGATCAACCGCTCGAGACGACGGCGCAGGCGCTGCTTGCGGAACTCCGCGTCGCCTTCGTCACCGCGGGCAACGGACTCGGGTGTGCCGTCGAGGATCACGCCGACTCTCCTGGCAGATCGAAGGGGCAGAGCGGGCTGGGGCCGGCCGCCGGCCGGACCCAGAGACCGGATGCCCGCCGACCCCCTTCCCAGGCCCCATCCAGGTCATCGAGGCGCACCGTGGCCGGCACGCCGTATGAACGCCTCTCATGTCGATGCGTCATACGCATCAATGATGAGTTCTTGATGGTAGATTCCGCGTTGTGAGTATGGCGCTGGAGGAGCGCGTGCGGTCGGCCGTGGCGGCGCTTCTGCATGCGGTGGGGGAGTCGCAGACCGAACTCGCGGCCGCGCTGGGCGTGAGCCAGGCGCAGGTGAGCCGCCGTCAGTCGGGTGTCGCGGCGTGGAGTCTGGCCGACTGTGAGGTGGTCGCCGTGCATTACGGCATCGATGTCCTCGATCTCCTGGCCGGTCCGACCCGGGCTGTGGAGGCGCTGCCGGCCGGGCGGCGTCGTACCGTCGGCCGCCAGTCCGATGCGCCCCGCCCCGCGGCGGTGACGGACGGGGGAGTGTGATGGCGGACTTCGAGGCGATCGACGCGCTGCTCGCCAGAGCCGGCAAGGACGTCGCGCTGCCGCCCGCCGAGGAGCGGCGCGCTCTGCGGGAAGAACTGAACCTCTCGCGTGCGGATCTCGCCCGTGCCCTGGGCGTCAGCCCCTCCACGGTCGGGGGCTGGGAGACGGGGCGGGAGCCGAGCGGGGACGTACGGGAGAAGTACGCGTACTTCCTGGAGGGAGCGCGGACCAAGCTGGCGGCCGCCTGTGCGGAGGACCCCGCGGTCGAAGAGCCCGAGGGCGACGTGTCCGCGGTTGACGGGCCGGGCGTCGGGCAGGACGACGATGTCGACGTACTCGCCGTCGCGCGGCCGTGCGTGCTGTGCGGGCAGCCGGCCCTCCAGGAGGTGGCCGGATACCCGCAGCACCTCGACCCCGCCGAGTGCGCCGCAGCGGTGACCGGCACCACCCCAGCCGCGCCCGCCGCGCCGAGCCCACCCCCTTCCACCGCCCGGCCCCACTCGGGCGCACGACCGGCCGCCGGGGTACGGATCGTCCCTGCCGGCCGCCGCGTACAGGCGGCCGACACCCCCGACCTGATCGCCTCCGCGGTCGCCGCCGCGCTCGAGGAGCATGCCGGTGACACGGACGCGGCCACCGCGGCGCTGATCAAACGGGCGATCCCGGATGCGATGGCGCTGCTGGACCACAGCCGCAAAGGCGGGCGCTACGACGTGATCGCGCACCCGTGGCTGCCCGAGATCCTGCGCAAGCAGACCGCGCGCGGCGCGGACCAGATCTGGGAGGCCCGCCCCAGATGGACCAGGCCCGAACTGCCGCCCGGCGAGCATGAAGTGACGGCACTGGACGTCAACGGTGCCTACCTGAGCGCGCTCAAGACGCATCTGCCGCTCGGTCAGTTGGAGCACTCCACCGGCGACCACCACGACCGCCGTCGCGCCGGCGTCCACCTGATCACCCCGCCCACCTGGGAACACGACGCGTTCCTGCCGAACCCGATCGGCTCCCGGGACGAGCCCGGCCCGCTGTGGGTGACCGAACCGACCCTGCGCCTGCTGCTGCGTCTGTCCGGCCCGAAATACGGGCTGTGCGAGCCACCCGAGATCCACGAGTCGTGGACCTCCGGCGCCACCGAGGGGCTGCTGGAGAAGTTCCGCGTGGCCCTCAAGGACGCCCGGGAGCGGGCGATCGACAACGGCGACGAGGTGACGCTGGAGTACGTCAAGGCCATGTACTCGAAGTTCGTGTCGACGCTGGGGGAGTCGAACTACAACCGGGAGCTGTACCGCACCGACTGGATGCACCTCATCCGCTCCCAGGCCTTCGCCAACCTGTGGTGGAAAGCCCACCGCGCCTACGACGAGGGCCTGATGGTGGTGCGCGCGATGGGCACCGACGAACTGCACGTCATCGGCGACTGGCGCGCGGTCTTCCCCGAGGGCCGCGGAGTCACCGAGGTGAAGATCAAGGACATCTACACAGTGGGAGTCGGAGTCGGTCCCGACCCCGCCGACGACAGCTGACCCGCTCCGGACCCGCGCGGCATCGACCGCTCGTACGGCCCGTACACCCCCTACAGTGATCCACACAACGTGTGACCGGAAGACCGGAAGAGCTGATGCCTGAGCGGAACATCGAGTTCGGCAAGTACGGCGCGCGCGGCATGAAGGGCCACGAAGCCGTCGCCCGCCAGCTGGACGCCCTCGCCGGCTACATCACCACCCCCGTCACCGTCCGCCGAGGCCTGCTCGCGCGACTGCACTACCTCACCCGGACCGACCACGCCCGCACCGCAGCCCGGGTGGCCGGCCTGACGGTAACCGACCGCACCCTGCACGCCTGGCTCGACGGCCGGCGCGCGCCCTCGAGGCGCAACCTTGAGCGGATCGAGCAGGCCTACCGCACCGTGCGCCGCCACAACATCGCCCGCTACCTCACCGCCCGCCTCAACCGCGAGGGTCGTGGCACCCGCGTCGAGATCCACCCCCTCAACCAGTCCGGCGTCGACCGCCCTCGCCAGCGCGTCGTGGAGTTCCGCACCCTCAACGTGCGCCGCTGGGACCGCATCGTGGCCGCGTGGGCGGCCGGCGACGACCCGGAGCTGGACAACGCCTGGATCGATCAGGTCGTCGACCTCGGCTCGCAGTGGGGCCAGTACGAGTACGTCACGAACATCGGCTTCGCCGCCTGAGTGGGCCTGGCCTGATCGTCTGGCCCATGGTGACGGCGGGCACCTGTCCGGTACGACCCGGCCTGTGGCGAGCGGCTCGGACTTGATGCCGGCCCAGGGACCCGGTTCCGGGACAACCCGGATACGGCGGAGTGTCCATCGCACGGGGCACAGCGGACCCCGGGGGTGGAGCAGCGGCGGCAGCGACAGCGAGCATGCATCGCTCGGGAGATGCACGGCGTCCTGCCACGGCCGCTCTAGCACAAGACTGGGAAGCTGTCCTCACCTGCATCGATCCGCCAGGGATCGGCTCCGCCTGCACTCCGACGAGAAGCCCCGAGCCTTCAGCGCCGGTTGATGCCGGGCAGGCGTACGACGTAGCCGTCCCGCATGCGCAAGACGCGTGAACGCGTGTCCGGGCTGGCGCCCTCCAGCTCGCAGCACGGGCTTGGGACGGTGGTAGGCCACGGCAATGGAACCCGCGGATTCCGGGATCATGCACGGCAGCAGCGGGGGATCTCCTCGCCGGCGACGTCGGCTTCGCTCTCGTCGGCGGGTACGTCGTTCAAGTGAGGCCCAGTTGGATTGAGAGGCACGCCCTCACCGCCAGTCCTCCTCGTCGTAATGGGGGTACGGCAACGGATCCGTGATCCAGCCCGCCGTCAGCACGAGCCGTGTGTGGCGATGCAGGGCGAGAAAGCCGAAGGGCCGGTCGAAGGCGGCGCTGATCCTGGTGGTGACGTAGCGGAGGTCGGGCAGACCGCCGGCGACTGCACCGAACGCCGTCACCGCGGCGGCCTCGAAGCCCAACGCGCCGAAACGCGCCAGGGTGTTCTGTTCGGCCGACCCGATGGCGAGCGGGAAGGCGCTGATGCCGGGGAAGTGCCCGCTCGAGGTGTCCCGTGCGGTCGTGAGCCCGAACAACCGGTGCAGCTTCAGCAGATCGTGGCTCACTTTCATGTCGTACGCCACGGTGGTCACGTCCAGCGACGGCGGCTCGGGCCGCGTACAGCGCACCTTCTCCACCCGCAGGCCGGGGCCCACGTTCCCGTAGGGCAGCCGCGGCCCCGGCACGACCGAGCACCGGCCGGCGAGGATGTCCACCCCGGCTCCCAGCACCTGCCCCGGCTCCATGCCCTCCTCGCCGAGCAGCAGATGTACGTCCAGCGCATTGTTGCCCAGCACCTTCAGCTCGGTGACGTATCCGCCGGCTGTGTCCGCCACCCCGACACGGTCCAGCACGGCACTGGAGCGCCGCAGTCCCAGCCGCGGCTCGGTGGCCCAGGGCTCGTACGCCGTCTCCAGTTCCGTCTCGTCGAAGGGGCTCAGCCACTTCGTGCGCAGGGTCAGCGCGCTCGCCAGCACCATCTCCGTGTCTTCGGTCAGCGTGACCGGCATGCGCTCGATCAGCCCGCCGGTCCGCTTCACCGTCCAGGCGTCCAGCGCCTGGTGGTCGGCCACGGGATCTCCGGTGAGTACCCCATGGGCGTCGGCCGGCAGGCCTGCTTCCCACTCCTGCCTCAGCTGTAGCGTGCGCTTCGTCCACAGCCCCAGAGCCGTGTCCAGTCCCCGCATGGTGCCCATCGCGGCAAGCAACTCGCGGGCAGCGGCCGTCGCTTGCCCGGTAGGGAGCCCGAGAGCCTCGGTCAGCTCGGCCCGCGCCGCACCCCCGGCCCCGTCGGCGAGGTGGGCCAGCAGCGGCCACACCCCCGCCGCCGAGAACGCAGTGCCCTTCTCCGAGGCGGCCGCCCACCGCGCGGTCAACCCGTTCACCGCGCGCACCGTCGTCGACGCGACTCCCATTCCACCCCCATGGTCGGCACGCTCAAGTGTGCCGAGTCGTACGTCAATTCAGTGGCGCCCCACGCCCCAGGAGCACATTACCTGCGGTGTCTGCGACGGCAGCGGTCAGCGCCTTTCGCGTCGGCTGCGGATGCTCAGGGCGATGACGGAGACGAGGAACCAGAACGCGCCGAACGCCGAGTACCCCGCCACGGTGGACAGGTTGCTCGTCGCCGAAGCAGACGTGGCGGCGATGGTGGCGCCGGCCAGGACGGACTGTCCGCCGCTGATGGCCATGGGCCACTGGGCGCCGACGGTGCGCCGGCGTCGGATCGCCACGACGAGCTGGATGGCTCCGGAGAGGAGGGCCCAGATGCCGAAGACGAGAAGGGCCGTCCCGATGGTGGAGAAGACGGCGATGATCATCCCGGCGGTGGCGGTGAGGCCGAGCCCCATGTTGATGGTGCTGACGCTGTTGGTGGAGCCGGTGCCGGTCAGGCGGCGCTCGATGAGCGTGGCGATGGCGTCCCACAGGGGGTAGACGACCAGCAGGACGGCCGCGATCACCGTGGGCTCGTCCGTCGACAGGAGCGAGGCGGAGGTCGTGAAGACCAGTGCCACCCAGATCAGGGAGAAGGCGACTCGGATCAGGTGGAGCGATCGGAGTGCGGAGGACGTCGTCCTGGCCGTGGCCGAAGGGGTCGAAGTTACGGTGGTCTGAGTCATCGGGTGTCCCGTTGTGATCGTTACGGTGTGAGACGGTCGCCTCGATGAGGAGTCTCAGCGGCCTGGGGAGGGGCCGCGTACTTCGAACGAAGTACTTCTGCCATCCACCTTCGACGGAACGGGACCAGCCCTCCCGATCGACCGAAGCAGCTCGGCCGTCTACATCGTTCGAAGTACACGGCCGCCGCACACGTCAACGAGAATCGGCTCATGGCCAAGGCGCAGAACAGTCAGGACGGGCCGGCCGCACCAGTGTGGGTCCGTTGCCCCGAGGTGCTGCACCGGGTCGCCTATGCGGTGGCAGGGCTGGTGTTCACCGGGCAGATCGTGGCGGCGACCGTGAGGGGATCGGACTGGCCTACGGTGCTGTCCGTGATTCTCGCCGGCGTCGGCGTCGGCCTCTCGTGGTGGAAGCCGTGGGCCGGCCTGGTCGTGACGAGTGCGGCGTCCTTCGCTGTCACAGCGGTGGGTGACGACCCCCTGTCGGTGTGGATGATGGCGGTGCTCGTGCTGTTCTCGGTCACCCTCAGGGGAAAGCAGCCGCTGGCCGGGACCGGCATCGTGGCGGCGTTCTTCCTGGGGGCGTTCATGACGGTCGGAGGATTCCGTGGCGGTGCGGTCGTGGGAGCCGCCGCCCTCTTCTCGGCCATGGCGGGAGGTGCGACGGGGGCAGCGCTCCGTATCCATCGGGAGCACTGGTGGATCCTGGCGGAACGGGCCGAGACCGCCATCGCCACCCGCGAGATCGAAGCCACCCGACGAGTGAGCGAGGAACGTCTCCGTATCGCCCGGGACCTTCACGACGTCATCGGCCACCAGGTCGCGATGCTGAGCGTGCACCTCGGTGCGGCGGAGATCGGGCTGCCCGAGGGCGCCGACTCCTCACGGCAGGCCCTCGTCTCGGCCAGGTCCAGCGCCCGTACCGTCGTCGTCGAGACGCAGCGCATCCTCTCACTCCTCCGCCTCGGGGACGACGTCTCCGGCGACGAGGCGCTCCGGCCGACGCCGGCGTTGAGCGGCCTGGAAGGACTCATCGCCTCTTTCGAAAGCATCGGCCTCGACGTGCGGCCCTCCATCGACCTCCCGGTCGGCTTCGTGGAGCCGAGCGTCGGCGTAACGGTCTACCGGGTCGTTCAGGAAGCGCTCACGAACGCCTACCGGCATGGAGAAGGGACGGCAACGGTGGATGTGCGCGAGGACGACGGCAGGATCCGCGTCACCGTGGAGAATCGCGTCGGCCACTCACCCCAGGGGTCCGACACGGGCAGCGGACTCGGCCTCGTGGGGATGCGCGAACGCGTCGAGTCCTCCAGAGGGCGGCTGACGATCGACAGTGACGACGGGCGATTCCGGGTCCATGCGGAGTTCAGCCCGCTGGGAGAATTCGTCCGATGACACGGATTCTGATCGTCGACGACCAGGACGAGATCAGGGCCGGGATCCGGACGATGCTTCGGCTCGACCCGAGTCTCGTCGTCGTGGGGGATCTCTCCGACGGGCTCCAGGTCGTCCCCTTCCTCCGGGACCACCCCGTCGACCTGGTGTTGATGGACATCCGGATGCCGGGCATCGACGGTGTCGAAGCCACGCGCCGGATCCGCGCAGAGCATCCGCCCGAGAAGACGCGGGTGATCGTGCTGACCACTTTCGACCAGGACGACATCGTCCTCGCCGCCCTGCGCGCGGGCGCCAACGGCTTCCTGAGCAAGACCGTGAGCCCTGCTGAACTCGTCGCCGGAATCGCCGAGGTCGTGGGCGGTGGCGGCGCCCTGTCGGCCGCCGCGACGGCCGCGCTCATCGGTCACATGACAGACAGTCCGCCCCCGCTGATCGACAAGGAACTGCTGCGACGCTTCAGTGCGCTGACCCCCAGGGAGCGGGACGTGGTCGTTCTGATCGCAAGTGGTCTCGGCAACGACGAGATCGCGGCCCAGATGTCCGTGTCACCGTTCACGGTGAAGACGCATGCCGTCCGAGCCATGACGAAAGTCGGCGCCCGCGACCGAGCCCAACTGGTCTCCTTCACCTTCCGGGCCGGCCTCTACCCCTGAACCTGCCGAGCGGAACTCCGAAGCTGATGAACCCGGTGGCTGTGCCGAGCAGTCCGGTGGGCGAGACAGCACTGGCACATATCTGGAGGACCTCGCCGTCACCCTGTGCGAGTGGCCTACGTGGGCTTGCACCTGCGGTGAGGCCTTGCGCCGGCGGAGAAGGCATGCGCCACCGGTGCGACCGGAGTTGTACGGTCCGGGCCGGTGATGGTCTGCACCGACGCGCTCAACGACGCCAGGCCGGGAGGACTCCGCAGGCTTCAGGGCGCGGTCTGGCGTGGCGGTGAGGTGGCCGTGGGTGGAGGAATCCGCGGAGGCGGAAGCCGATGTGCACGCCTGGAGGGGGCAGCAGCAGGGCATACCGGCGCAAGGCGCACAGCGCCACCGTCGACGGCCGAGTACCTCGGAGTTGAGCGCGGTGCGCACATGTGTTCTACCTCACTATCGAGGCTGCTGAGCAACCCTTGCGACGCTGAAATCCTCTCCTTCATGTGAAGATCCTCAGAAAGCGGCCTCGCCTGCTCATATCACTGACCGTGGCCGTGGTGGCGGCCGTGACGGTGACCGTCGCCATGATCATCCAGGCGAACAAGATGGAGACCCTTTCCCCGCGCGAAGAACGTGACCGGGTCGCATCTGGAACCGGCGTACCGTCGGGGCAAGTTGACTGCCGCAAGGCCGAGTGCATCGCGCTCACCTTCGACGGCAACCCGGGCGAACCCACCGACCGGCTCATGGACCTCCTGAAGCAGTACAAGGCGCCGTCGACGTTCTTCCTTGAGGGCCGGCGCATCCACAAGTACCCGGATGTGGTGCGGCGGATCGCCAAGGACGGCCACGAGATCGGGGACCACACCTGGACGCACGCGGTGCTGACCGATGTCTCTGACGCGCAGATCCGTGACGAACTGCGCCGCACGGCACGGGCCATCTCGGGCATCACCGGCAGCGAACCGACGCTGATGCGCCCTCCCCAGGGCCGCACCGACGACCGCGTGTCCAAGGTCGCGAAAGAACTGGGGATGGCGCAGGTGCTGTGGACGGTGACCGCGAAGGACTACGAAACGGACGACAGCGCGCTGATCATCAAACGTGTGCTCGACGGCGCCGGCCGCGACGGGATCATCCTGCTCCACCCGCTGCACAAGGGCACCGTGCCGGCCATGCCCTCCATCCTGCAGGCGCTCAGCAAACAGGGCTACACCTTCGTGACCGTCTCCCAGCTCCTCGCTCCGGCCAAGGCCGAGCCGGGCAAGATCTACAGGTGACTGACTGGCGATACGTCCGCCTCGTGGTTCGCCTCGCCCCCACGGGGTAGTGGCCCCCCGGTTTGGCGAACTGCGGTGACTCGTGCGGTATGCCGTCCGGGGACCCCTCTTGTCCGGCCGGGCCCGACGAGAGTTGGAGCCGGAGTCGCTTGGTATCACCGTGGCGGAAGCGGCTGCGGCTAGCTCCCCGCCAGGCTGCCTTCCCTCCATGGGGGACGTGCTCCGGCCGCCGGACACCGGTGGGTGTAGGTGGGTCAGGTCCCCGGCGGGCAGCTGGAGGCGGTCTGGATCATGATGCCGGTCACTGTCAAGTTGGAGGGGTACGCGCGCCCTTCGTTCGGATCGATGCATTCGTAGCGGGTCTGGCCGTTTCCGAGGTACCTGAGGACCACTCGGTCGTCGTTGCGGGTGTTGAATACGTAGGCCGCCCCCCCTGCTCCTCGGGCCCAGGTTCTGGACGTAGTCGGTGACGTCCTGGTACGCAGCGGTGGGCCGGTTCGCAGCCCAGTCGGCGCTGGTGAGGTAGAAGCAGACGCGGGGGTACCCACACCCCTTGTACGAGTCGGCGTGGGCGGGGGCGGCGGTGAAGACCGCCGAACCGGCAACCACGGCGACGGTCATGGCGAGAGTGCGCTTGAGTAGCGGGAGGCGCATGTGTGGCTCGTTCCTTTGAGGAGATGGCACGGGGGGCGGGACACCCCGCTGAGTGAGAGGGCACCGTCATCCCGGTCCCGCTCAGCGGCGTTCCGCGTTGCCACCGAACACTGCGCCAGGGACCTTGTGGAAACCTTGCGAACCACCCGTGACCCGGCACTGAACAGCATCCGCGCCTCAGCCGGCATGCAGAACCTGGAGCTGAATCGGCGGGCACAGCACAACCACGGGTATACCGAGCACCTCAGGGTCCGGCAGCTTCGGTGGTCCGGCGGCGACGGTACGGATGCCGACGTCCGCCGGGCGAGTTGCGCTTCGGCCACGCGGCGCACAGCTACAGGCTCGGTCACTGTGCCTGCAGCGGTGCTTTCGGATGCCAACCCTTCCGACAGCCACGTGGGTCGACCCGGCGAACCCGATTCGTTCTCAGCAGACGAGTGCCGATGGATCCCGTGTCTCCCATCAGGCTCGTCGCGTCGATCAGCGGTCCCCGTGCGGGCAGCAACGCGGCGAGTGGGCCGGCCTGTTGGCCCAGCCGCCCACGTACCGATAGGTGCCAGCGGCGGAAGGCGAGACTGGCGTCGCGGTCCTTCAACAGCTTCACAGTGTCGATCGTCTCCGCAGCCACGCCGATCGTCGTGGCCACGCGGGTGCGCGCCAGGTCCTCCGCCGTGAAGTGGATGCGTTTCACCGAGCGCCCCGTTCTGCGCGTCACCGTCGGCCCACAGCAGTCTCGGTTTCGGACGGGAGCCACGCAATGATCAATCAGGCCACTGCCCGCTCGAAGAGCAAGGCGAGGACAACGGCGCGCGTAGTCACCACCTCCTGTGGGCACCGCCCAGCGCGCATGCGGGCCGATGGCGTCTTGGAAGGTAGGAGGTGTGACTTGATCCGTCGAGAACGAATGAAGCCCAAAGGTCCATACCTGCATAATAAAACCTCAAGAAAAGCACCGAGATAAGCCGGAATGTGGCACTGCGGTGCATGTGGCCGCCCCAGGGTGATGAGTGAATTCGGCCAGAAAAGATCGGAGCAATTTCCTGTCGCGATATTGACCCGGATGGCTCGGCTGAGGATTCTCAACACAGAGCGCAGCGGTCCCCGACGAAAGGCAGACATCGTTATGGCCGAATCCGTGCAGCATGCGGTGGAGCAGCACTCACAGCCCGAAGATGAGGAATCAGGGACCTGGCAGACCCCCGACTACGCAGTCGTGGAGACCGCCTTGGAGGTCACCGCCTACTCCCTGAGCAGCCGCTAGCAGCGCCGCCGTGCTGCTGCAAGTGCTCGGCACCGCGGCGGGCGGCGGCGTGCCGCAGTGGAACTGCGCGTGTCCCGGTTGTTCAGGGGCACGCGTCCACCCCCATTGGCGCCGCCGCCACGCCTCGCTCGCCGTGCGTGCGTCCGAAGACCACTGGTATCTCGTCAACGCCACACCCGACATAGGCGACCAGATCGAGGACTGTCCGTCGCTCCACCCCGGCCCCGGGGCGCGGCGTACCCCTCTTGCCGGGCTGGTGCTGACGGACGCCGAACTCGATCACACCCTCGGCATCGCCCGACTGCGCGAAGCCGGCGACGGCGGACTGGAGGTGCTCGCCACCGGCGCCGTACGCGAAGCCCTGCTCACCCGGCTGTCCCTGGGTGCCGTACTCGGCCCGTACACCCCGCTCACCTGGCGGGCGCTGACCCCCGACCGGCCCGAACCGCTGTGCGCGGGCTCCCCCGTCACGATCAGCGCGATCCCCGTTTCCGCCAAACGCCCTCGGTATGCGGCAGACATGGGGGCGGACGCCGGGGCAGGCAACGGGACGCACCCCGCGCCGTGCCCCGCGACGGACTCCCCGGGCGTGGATCAGGACCAATGGGTGGTCGCCCTGCGGCTCACCGACCTCGCCACCGGTGCGTCCGTGGTCTACGCCCCGGCGCTGGCGGCGTGGCCGGAGGCTCTGCAGACCGCTGTCGCCGCGGCCGACTGCGTGATCGTCGACGGTACGTTCTGGGACGACGACGAACCCCGGCGAACCGGCATCTCCAAGCGGACCGCGACCGGTATGGGCCATCTTCCGATCGACGGTCCGGGCGGCACCGCGGAGCGCCTTGCCCCGCTGGGCGGACGCTGCTTCTACACCCATCTGAACAACACCAATCCCCTCGTCGACCCCGGCTCGCCGCTGCACGGTCAGCTCGCCGCCCAGGGCATCGAGGTGGCCAACGACGGAATGGTGATCGAGCTGTGAGCACCGGCGCGGGTACGACGACGGCAGGCGGAGCCGGTACGTCCGCCACGGCAGACGGCGCGACCACCGCGCTGGAGGACCGGCTCAGAGCCGTGGCACGAGATCGCTACCACGACCGCCACCCCTTCAACGTGCGGATGCACCAGGGTGAGTTGACCCCCGACGAGCTGCGCTGCTGGATCCTCAACCGCTTTCACTACCAGCGGTACATCCCCGTCAAGGACGCTCTGATTCTCGCCAAACTGGACAGCCCACGGCTGCGCAGGATGTGGATGCGACGGATCAAGGAACACGACGGTCTGACCGAGGGGGAAGGCGGCATCGAGCGTTGGCTGCGGCTGGGCGAGGCAGCGGGCATCGACCGGTCCGAACTCCTGTCGGGACAGGGTGTGCTCCCCGGCGTACGGCTTGCCGTGGAGGGCTACGTCAACTTCTGCAGGCTCCGCTCCCCGCTGGAAGCCGTCGCCGCGTCCCTCACCGAGCTGTCCGCCCCGGGCATCATGCGCACCCGCATCGGCGCCTTCGAACGCCACTACCGGTGGATCGACGCCGACGGACTCGCCTACTTCCGCGCCCGTGAAACCCAAGGCCGACAGGACAGCAGGGAGGCCCTCGGTCTCGTTCTCGACTGGGCGAAAGGACAGGCCGACGAGGAACGGGCGGTGGCGGCCCTCTCCTTCAAGTGCGATGTGCTGTGGTCACTGCTGGACTCGGTCGATCGCGCGGGCACAAAGGTGCGGCCGTGAACGGCTGGCGGCCCGCCCTCGAGCGATCGGTCGTGCTCCGGCACGACCGGGTCCGCCGGACTTACCTGTTGGTCCTGCCCGAACGGGTGGTCGTACTGGAGGGAAGGGCGGCGGACGTCCTGTGGCTGTGCGACGGACACCGGTCGGTGAACGAGATCGTCGACGCGTTGGCGGCGCGTTTTCCCGGAGCGCCCGTGACGGTGGAGGTGCCGCGGTTCCTGGACCGGGTACGGCAGGAGGGCTGGCTGCGATGACCACTTCTGCGCCCACGCCGCTTCCATCACCGTCCCCGTCTCCTCCCTGGGCCCTGCTGGCTGAACTCACGCACGGCTGCCCGCTGCACTGTCCCTACTGCTCCAATCCGCTGGAACTGGTACGCCGTTCGCGCGAGCTCTCCGCCGAGGAGTGGGGTGACGTGCTCCGGCAGGCCGCGGATCTCGGCGTCGTGCACACCCATCTCTCCGGCGGCGAACCGCTGCTCCGTCCCGACCTCGCGGCGATCGTCGCCGCAGCCGATTCGGCCGGGATCTACACCCAACTGGTCACCAGCGGGGTCGGGCTGAGCGCGCCGAGGCTGTCTGCGCTGGTGTCCGCCGGACTGCGCAGCGTCCAGCTCTCGGTGCAGCACGCGGACCCGGCGTCCTCAGACCGGATCGCCGGAAAGCGGTCCTTCGCCGCCAAGGAACGTGCCGCCGCGCTCGTACGCGAGGCCGGACTGCCGCTGGGTCTCAATGTCGTGCTGCATCGCGACAACCTCGACGCCGTCGACGCCGTCGTGGACCTGGGCGTGGCCTGGGGCGCGGACCGCATCGAGCTGGCGAACACCCAGTTCTACGGATGGGCCCTGCGCAACCGCACCGCGCTCCTGCCCACCCGCGACCAGCTCTCCCGCGCCCGGGACGCCGTCGAGCGGCGTCGGGAGCAACTGGCGGGCACCATCGAGCTGGTGTGGGTCGTGCCGGACTACTTCGACGGCGTACCGAAGCCGTGCATGGGCGGCTGGGGGGCGGTGTCGCTGACCGTCGCTCCGGACGGCGGGGTCCTGCCCTGCCCGGCTGCGGGAGGCCTTCCGGATCTGGACGTGCCGAACGTCCGTGACCGTCCGCTGGAGTGGATCTGGAACAGCTCTCCGGCCTTCAACCGCTACCGCGGCACCGAGTGGATGAGCGAACCGTGCCGGGGCTGTCCCCGCCGCGAGACCGATTTCGGCGGCTGCCGCTGTCAGGCCCACGCACTCACCGGCGAAGCCGCGCGCACCGACCCCGCGTGCGCTCTCTCTCCCGACCACACCCTCCTGCGTGCCGTCGCGGAGACACCGCGTTCCGGCACCACGCCCTACGTCTATCGAGGCCCCGGCCCCCGGACACCCCGCAGCTCCCGGACCGTATGACGGGGGCGCGTGCCGTCGACGCAGCCGGGCTCTGACAAGTCGCGGCCCAGTGCCCCGCGTGAGGCCCTGACTTCATGATCAGCTGCCGTCTCGAGCGGGTGCCGTGTGGCTTCCTCCTGTTCCCGCCTACTCCGGCGGTCGCCGGCAGGTTCCGTCGAGCCGGCCGCTTTGTCGACGGTGCCGATCCGGCAGACCGCCAGGGACTCGTGAGCGATGAGAAGGCCCTACCACCCTCGCGCCTGCTCCAGGTTCGACTGGTGGGGGCCGGACAGCCAGTCCGCATGCGGCCCCAGGCGCGCGTCGACGGGCTCCTCTCCTCGCCGGAGCGCGTCGATGTAGGCGTGATCGGCGGCGAGGCGAGCGGCCACCTGGGGGCCCGCGGCCACGGCGCCGTGACCGGGTACCACGACATCGACATGTTTGGCGGCCTCGTCCAGCCGGTCGAGAGCTGTCTCGTAAGTGCTCAGCTGACCGTCCTGGTGAGCGTCGAAGAGTGGGATCAGGACGTCGGAGAGCATGTCGCCGGCAAGCAGGACGCCACGGTCACGGAGAAGGATCGCGGCGTGGCCGACAGCGTGCGCCCCATGCTCGACGATCTCGCCCGGCACGGGTCCGCCCCCCGCGGGCAGCGCGGTGACGAGCGCGATCGGCTCGAGGGGAACGCCCGATGCGCTCTGCGCCGCCATCGCCTGCGCCCGCTCTCGGGCTTCGCCGGCTACATGGGCGGCGGCGGGGGTTGCGTAGCGCGGCACGTCGCCGAACCGGGGATGCCAGAGCAGGTGGTCCCAGTGGGGATGGGTGGAGAACCCGGCGACCACCGGGATGCCGAGCTGGTCCACGGCATCGGCGAGCTGGTCCAACTCGGAGCCGTCGATACCGGGGTCGACCAGGATCAACCCATCCTCCCCACGCACAACGATGGAGTTGCTCCAGACCCACCCGCTCTGCCGCACCCAGACGCCGTCGGCCACCTGATTCAGCTGGTCCATATCCACTCCCATCGGTTGCCTACGGTGCTGAGACTGCGCTCCGCAGCCAAACTCATCGCTTCCAGCGGCGGGACGCGGCGACACGGTTGAGGTGAAAGGCATGGTGGTCGCCGAGGGGGTCCTGCCGCCGCCCTGTAGCGCCTGCGATCCGACGCGGCCAGTACGTCCGCGGCTTGATGACCCCCAGCCGGATGAGCTGAGGGAGGGCGGCCGGGTGGTGGTCTTTACTGAAGGCAGCATGCCGCCCTCGTGGCCGGTCTGCAGCGGGCTTTCTTCGGGGGTGTCGGCGTGCGTGGTGAGGCAAGCGGCGGGACCGGTCAGGATCGGAGAAGCCTCGGCCGCCGTGCAGGCTCTAGCGTGATGGTCATGGCAAACACCACTTCCACCGCTGCTCACACGTCCCTCGCGTCCGTCACCCTTGAGGTGGCCGACCTTGAGGCCGCCCGCCGCTTCTACACGGCCTTCGGCGTGGACGCCTACATGGACCTGCGGGCCTCGGAGGCCCACTCCACCGGGTTCCGCGGCTTCACCATGGCGCTGACGGTGTCCGGACCGGCCACCGTCGACGGCTTCGTGGCCGATGCCGTGGACGCCGGCGCCACGGTGCTGAAGCCCGCCGCGAAGTCGCTGTGGGGTTACGGCGGCGTCGTCCAGGCTCCGGACGGGACGATCTGGAAGATCGCGACCTCGGCGAAGAAGGACCCCGGACCCGCCACCCGCGAGATCGACGAGGTCGTGCTGCTGCTCGGCGTCGAGGACGTGAAGGCCACCAGGCAGTTCTACGTCGGCCGGGGCCTGACCGTGGCCAAGAGCTTCGGCGGCAAGTACACCGAGTTCGCCTCCGGTCAGTCCAGCCCCGTCAAGCTGGCCCTGTACAAGCGCCGTGCCCTGGCCAAGGATCTCGGCGTTGAGGCCGACGGCACGGGCTCGCACCACATCGTCCTCGGCAGCACCGCGGGCACCTTCACCGACCCGGACGGCTTCACCTGGGAGGCCGCCGCGTAGCCGGCCCTGCGCAGTCCTGACTTCCGACGGCACTCCCGCACCGTCCTGTCCGCCTTCTGCGAGCGCTGCGGCGCGGGCGGCAGTGCCGGCGACGCCAAGCGGAGCTGGGGTGATGCCGGGTTCGGCATCCGTGTGGATCTTTCCCTTCACCGCGTCCGGCGGACCAGTACCGCAACCATCCCGCCGACGCCCTACGCGAACTCGGTCTCACTGGATGAGCACGCATCACGCCCGGGATGGTGCCTCGGCCGCAAAAGCCGCGCGGACGCGCGACCGAGGCACTGGCGCGAAGACCCTATGACGCCGGGTGCGGATGGGGTGGATGGACAGGGTGCGGTCGGCATGGCTGGTTTCAGGCGCAAGCAGCACCACGAGTCGGCTGCCTTGCCCACGCGGTGTCCGCGGCGCGGTTCAGCGCGCGATGCGGTAGCGGTGTTCGGGGCGGCCGTTGGTGCCGTAGCGGAGTTCCAGGCGGACCGTGCCCTCCTTGACCAGGTAGGAGAGGTAGCGCTGGGCCGTGGCGCGGGAGACGCCGGTCGCCTCCGCGGCCTCGGCGGCGGACAGGTCGGTGCGGGCGGTGCGCAGGGCCTGGTGGATCGCCCCGAGCGTGGGCGCGGAGTGGCCTTTGGCCGGGATGCGCGGGACGGCGGGCGGCCGGGCGGCGCTGAACAGGGCGTCCACATCGGCCTGGTCCGCCGCGGCCGTACGGCTGAGGGCGTCCACGCGGGCGTGCAACTGGCGGTAGGCGTCGAGGCGTTCGGCGAGGTCTGCGGCGCCGAAGGGCTTGACCAGGTAGCCGACGGCACCGAGTTTCATCGCGGCGCGGACCGAGGAGATGTCGTGGTCCGCGGTGATCATGAGCGCGTCGGGGCGGCTGTCGGCCTGGTCCTGGCTGAGCCTGCGCAGGACGTCGAGTCCGCTGCCGTCGGGCAGGAAGATGTCGAGCAGCAGCAGGTCCGGGCGGAGGGCGTGGACCGCGGCCACAGCCTCCGCCACGCCGGCCGCCACGCCGACCACTTTGAAGCCCTGCACCCGGAGCACGTAGTCGCTGTGGATCTGCCCGACCCGGAAGTCGTCGTCCACCACCAGGGTCCGGATCATCGCGGGTCACCTCCCGTCGGCAGCACCGTCGTCAACTGGGGGAGTTCGGTTGTCGAGGCCGCGTCCGGCCGCGGCAGTACGACCGTGAACACCGCGCCCGGGCCTTCGCCGACCGTGATGGTGCCGCCGTGCCGCTGCACCAGTCGGTGCACCAGGGCCAGCCCCAGACCGCGGCGCGCGGTGCCCCGCTCGGGGCGGGTGGACCAGCCGTCCTCGAAGATCGACTGAGCGGTGCCGGGGGCGATACCGGGACCGCTGTCCGCCACCCGCACGAAGATCAGCTCGTCGCTCTCGACCAACGTCAGCCGGATCCGGCGGCCACCGTCGCCGGGCGGCGCCTCGGCCGTCGCGTCGATGGCATTGTCGAGCAGGTTGCCCACGATGGTCAGCAGCCGGTGCAGGTGCGGCGGGTCGTCACCGAGCGCCGAGTCGTCGGTGAGGACGACACGTACCCCGCGTTCGGCGGCGACCGTGGTCTTGGCCACGATCAGCCCGACCAACAGCGGGTTTCCGATGTGCCGGCGTACCGCCTCGGTCAGCGCCTGCCCGGAGCGGGCCGTCTCGATGGCGTACTCGTACGCCGACTCGTGTTCGCCGATGTCCAGCAGGCCGGCCAGGGTGTGCATCCGATTCGTGAACTCGTGCTGCTGGGCCCGCAGGGCGTCGGTGAGCCCGCGCACCGAGTCCAGTTCGCGCAGCAGGCCGACCAGTTCGGTCCGGTCGCGCACGGTGACCACGGCGCCCAGCTCCCGGCCGTGCAGGGTGACCGGCATGCGGTTGACGACGAGGCAGTGGTCGTCGGTCAGGACGCTGACGTCGGTGCCGGTCAGCGTCCCGTCCAGCGCGCGGCGCAGCCGGCCGTCGGGCAGCATCTCCTCCAGCCGGTGGCCGAGCCCGGTGCCGAGGCCGAGCAGCCGCCGGGCCTCGTCGTTGACGACCGTGATCCTTCCGTCGGGCGCGAAGGCCACCACGCCCTCCCGGATGCCGTGCAGCATCGCCTCCCGGTCCTGCAGCAGACAGGCGATCTCCTCGAGTTCCAGACCGAACGTGGTCCGCTTCAGCCGCCGCGCGAGCAGCGAGGCCGCCGCCGCACCGATCGCCGTGGCGATGGTGGCGTACAGCCCGAAGGTGGGCAGCTCGCGCCACAGCTCCCCGAGTACGTCGTGTTCCGGCATGCCCACCGACACCTCGCCGGCCAGCGCGCCGGAAGGCCCGTACAGCGGGGCCTTGGCGTTGGCGGACCGTCCGGTCGCGCCCTGGTCGGTGCCGACGTGCGCGCGGCCGTCCTTGGCGATGACCGGTTCGGCCACGGGTTCGCCGATGAGGGCCGGGAGGGGATGCGAGTGCCGGATGCCGTGCAGATCGATCACGACGACGTACGACGCCCCGGACGCCCGGCGGATGCGTTCGGCGACCGTCTGCACCACATCACCGCCGCCTCCGTCCTCCATGGCCCGCTTGATCTGCGGCTCGGCGGCCGTGGTGCGGGCGATCGCCAGAGCCCGCTGCTCGTAGGAGCGGTCGAGTTCGGACCGCTGGGCGAACGCGAACAGGACGAAGCCGATCAGGCCCGTGAGAGCGAGAATGAGCAGCTGGTTGGCGAGGATCCGCGTGGAAAGCCTCCGCTTTCCTCCGCGACCTGTCCGGAAACGTATGGGTATCACTGGTGCCTCTTCGTTCCGGTGGCGACAAGTGCCGGGGTCCTGTTGGTGATGCGCGCCGGGGCTGTTCGCTGTGCCCGGGTGGCGCGATTGTGCCCCATGGCCGGAACGCTGCCCACCCTCCGTCCACTGAGCAAAACGAGCACAAGCCCGCTTTACGCAACTATTGCGAGATAGCTCGGAAACAGCGACGTAATACCCGGCCGCCCCTAGCGTCTGCCTTCCCCGACCTTCAAGGACGAAAGGAGGCAGGTGCCCATGGCCTCGCGAAACGACGTCGCCACGAGCCCGGCCGCCGGCGAAACCGGCCGCGACAGCGCGCGCATCGAGATCTCCGGGCTCACCAAGCGATTCCTGACCCCGGCCGGTGAGGTGTTCACGGCGCTGCACGGCGTGTCGTTCACCGTGGAACCGGGCCAGTTCTGCGCCGTGGTGGGCCCCACCGGCTGCGGCAAGTCGACGACCCTGAGCATGGTGTCCGGTCTCGACCGGCCCAGCGAGGGCTCCGTCAAGGTCGGTGGCCGTGAGGTGGACGGCATCACCGACGGCGTCAGCTTCATGTTCCAGAGCGATGCCCTGCTGCCCTGGAAGAGCGTCCTCGGCAACGTCCTGATGGGCCCCGTCTTCCGCGGGGTGCCCAAACAGCGGGCCCAGGCCTCGGCGCGCGACTGGCTGCGCCGGGTCGGCCTCGCCGGGTTCGAGGACCGCTACCCGCACCAGCTGTCGGGCGGCATGCGCAAGCGCGTGGCGATGGCCGCGGCGCTGATCAACGAACCCAAGATCCTGATCATGGACGAGCCGTTCGGTGCGCTGGACGTCCAGACCAAGGCGATCATGTCGACCGAGCTGCTGACCCTGTGGGAGCAGATCCGTCCTTCCGTCATCTTCATCACCCACGACCTGGACGAGGCGGTGGCGCTCGCCGACCGGGTGGTCGTGATGACCTCCAGCCCCGGCTCGGTCAAGGCGGTCTTCGACATCGACCTGCCCCGCCCGCGCGGCGCGGTCCAGGAGATCCGCTTCCAGCCGCGCTTCATCGAACTCCAGCACCAGATCTGGGACACGCTGCGCGAAGAGGTGGAGCGCGCGTACGCACTCACCGCAGGAGGCAAGGAATGAGTACGACGTCCACCGTTTCCGCGGCCTCCGTCGCCGACGGCGGCAAGGGCTCCGCCGCCAGCGGCGCGCGGCGCGCGGCGCGGCGCCGGGTCGCCCGGGTGTGGGCGGGCCGGGTCGGTCTCGCGGTCCTGGTGATCGGCGGCTGGCAGGCGTTCACCACCTGGGGCATCGTCGACCCGTTCTTCTTCGGGCAGCCGTCGGGCATCTGGCATCGGCTGATCGACCTCTTCCAGCACGGCACCCAGTTCGGCTCCTTCTACGCCAACATCTGGACCACCATCCAGGAGGCGCTGGCCGGTTTCGTCGTGGGCTCCCTCGCCGGCATCGTCTTCGGCGTCGCGCTCGGGCAGAGCCGCTACCTGTCCGATGTGCTCGGTCCCTACATCAAGATGGTCAACGCGATCCCGCGCATCGTCCTCGGCTCGATCTTCATCGTGGCCTTCGGCATCGGTGTCACCCCGAAGATCCTGCTCGCCGCCGTGCTGGTGTTCTTCATCGTCTTCTTCAACGCCTTCCAGGGCGTGCGCGAGGTCGACCGCAACGTCCTCGCCAACGTACGCGTGCTCGGCGCCTCGCGGATGCAGATCACCCGGCACGTCATCGTGCCCTCGGCGCTGACCTGGATCATCGCCAGCCTGCACAGCGCCTTCGGCTTCGCCATCGTCGGTGCCCTGGTCGGCGAGGTGCTGGGTGCGCAGAGCGGCCTGGGCCTGGTCATCAAGACCGCGCAGAACAACTTCGATCCCAACGGCGTGTTCGCCACGATGCTCGTCATCGCGGTGATCGTCCTCGGCGCGGAGTGGCTGATCGGCAAGCTCGAACACCGGCTGCTCGCCTGGCGCCCGCCGGCCCCCTCCGAGGCCAACTCCCTCTGACTCCCGCTCCTCCCCTCATGACCCTTTCGCGAAAGGCGCAGGTCCCGCCATGCTCAAAAGAACCCTCACCGCATCGATCATCACCGTCCTCGCCCTCGGCGCCGCCACCGCGTGTTCCAGCGGCTCCGGCAGTTCCGTGTCGTCGGGGTCCGGCGGCGGCACCCCGACCGTCAAGATCATGGTCGGCGGCATCGACAAGCAGATCTACCTCCCGTACCAGCTCGCCGAGAACCTGGGCTTCTACAAGAAGTACGGCGTCAAGGTCGAGCTGAGCACCGAGCAGAACGGCGGGGTCGGCGCCGAGGAGGCCATGGCCTCGGGCCAGGTGGACATGGCCGGCGCCTGGTACAACCACACCATCGAGTTCCAGGCCAAGGGCAAGGCCGTCGAGGACGTCGTCCAGCTGTCCGGCGCTCCCGGCGAGCGGGAGATGTGCACCAAGAAGAGCGGCGTGACCTCGGCCGCGGACTTCAAGGGCAAGACCCTCGGCGTCACCGACATCGGCTCCGGCACCGACACCCTCACCCAGTTCATGGCGGCGAAGAAGGGTGTCAAGGCCAGCCAGTTCCACCGGCTCGCGGTCGGCGCGGGCTCCACCGCCGTCGCCGCGCTGCAGAACGGCAAGGCGGACTGTGTCATGACGACGCAGCCGACGGTCGCCGCGATCCAGAAGAAGGGCGTCGGCACCTCCGCGATCGACCTGGCCACCACCGCCGGTGCCAAGGCGGCCCTCGGCGGCGCGTTCCCGGGCGCGAGCATCCTCGCCCGTACCGACTGGGTGAACTCCCACAAGGACGCGACGCAGCGGGTCGTCGACGCGCTGGTGGCCACGATGCACTGGATCAACACGCACAGCGCGGCCGACATAGCCGACAAAATGCCCGCCTCGTTCGTGCAGAACCAGCTCGTCACCAAGGCCGACTACGTCACGGCGCTGACCGAGGACAAGGGCCAGTTCCTGCCGGACGGGATCATGCCGGCCGGTGGCCCCAAGACCGCCCTGGCCACCGAGCAACTGGTCGGAAACGTGACCTCGTCGGTGGACCTGAGCAAGACCTTCACCAACGAGTTCGCCCTCAACGCCAACAAGAAGGAGGGCTTCACCACCACCACGACCCCGGCCGGTGCCAACGGCTGAGACACCGACAGGTCAGGGGGCCGTCCGGGCGGCCCCCTGACCTGTCGTATTCCGCTCGTTTTCCGCACGCCGTGCCTGGACACCGTCCAAAGCCGCCCCGCAGCGCTCGCCCGCACCGGCCGGACCGAGGGAAGCGGTCATCGCGGGCATAGAAGCGGCCGGCGTGGAGCCTGTGTCCGGGGACGGAGAGGGTGCTCTTCGCAGTCAGGAAAGCCCCGACGCCCGGAGCACCGCCTCGGCCGTCTCGTCGTCGATGTGATGTCCCAGGCGCTGCATGACGTCCGCTCCGTGGCGGAGAGTTCCGCGCTCGAGGGAGCGGCGGACGCCCGTGTCGAGCTCGTGCCAGAGCATCGGGTTGGCGGTGAGGACTCGGGGGTCGAGTTCGAGTGTGTGGCCGTGGGTGTCCCGCAGGACGAGGTGGGAGGAGACACCATCGTACTGTCGTACGGCTGTCAGGGCGTCCGTATGGATCACTCGCCTGCGCCAGGGGGTGCGTACCGCCAGCCAGCCGCGGCCTGCGCTCATACGCGGCGGCAGCAGTACCGCGCATACGGCGGCCGACAGGGTGACCCACAGCAGGGCGCGGAGGGGGGTGAGGCTTGCCGCGTCCCAGTCGACCAGGAGGCTCATGGCGCAGAAGATCAGGGCGCAGCTCACCGCGAGCCGGGCACTGCCACGCCAGTGGCGGTCGCCGGCCGAGCCAGCCGGTCCGCTCCGTCGCATGGCGCTGACGCTAGGCGCCCCTGTGAGGTCCGGCGACTGTCGCTAACGGGGTCCTAGCGCCGTACGGTCGAATCTTGACGGGATTCTGACACCGGACGTCAGCCGGTGTGCACCCTCGGCCCGCGGGCGCGGTCCGGCTCCGCTTCGCGCAGGACCTCTCGGGTGACCGGGGCGACCTCCCCGGCAGTACACCGGCAGCCCCGCGGGTCCGCGAGCCTCGTCAAGGTCCCGTCAATCCCGGCTGAGCAGTCATCAGGAACCCGTCAATGACAGCTTCCCGAGGCCGAATCCAGCTGCACACTCATCGGCGACGGGGGACGGGCGACCGTCCGTGGTGTGACGTTGGAGGGACCGTGACTCTCACGGCCGGCACAGCGCAGGGTCAGGGGCCTCGGACCGAGGGGGAGACACCGCCACGGCAAGAGGCGATCGCCCCGGTCGGCGGCAGCTCCGGGCCCCGCGGACCGGAGCGTTCGGGCGATCCCGGTCCGGGGCCGCGCCCGGCCCGCCGGACCGTGGCCGCGCGGGCC
>NZ_JBEXXQ010000086.1:0-29223 GCF_040630525.1 Streptomyces sp. NPDC005799 | reverse complement strand
ACCTGCTTGTGCGACCAGACGCCGATCGCCACCATCACGCCGAAGTAGCCGATGAGCACGGCCCAGTCGAGACTGTTCATGAGCCCCCTTCCAGGGTCCGCTGCCGGGTTCGGGCATGTGAACTCTGAGTGGGGTGGCATGATCACGGCAAGCAAGCGTCGGGTCAAGAGACGGCAAAAATGTTCCGCTCGATGGCCAACGTTTACGTATATGAATTTTTAGCGTGGCTGAAATCCACCCTCAGCGCATCAGCTCCCCCGCGTTGACCAGCAGCGACTGCCCCGTGATCGCCCGGGCCCGGTCGGAGGCCAGGAACACGGCCGCGTCGGCCACGTCCGCGTCCGTGGCGAGGTCGGGAAGCGCCATCCGGCCCGTCAGCCGCCCCAGCACCTCCGCCTCGGGGACACCCTCGGTGTGCGCCGTGAACTGCACGTAGGCCTGCACCGGCGGCCCCCACATCCAGCCCGGCAGCACGGTGTTGACCCGCACGCGGTGCGGCCCGAGTTCCCGGGCGAGCGAGTACATCGCGCTCGTCAGCGCCCCCTTGGAGGCCGCGTATGCCGCCTGCGCCACCTGGGTGGGCGCCGCGACCGACGACTGCGTCCCGATGAACACCACCGCGCCCCCGCGCTCCTTGAGTGCTGGCAGACAGGCCCGCGTCATCCGCAGCGTACCCAGCAGGTTCACGTCGATCACCGATTGCCAGGTCGCGAAGTCGGCATCCTCCAGACCGCCGAAGTAGCTGTCCCAGGCGGCCACATGGACCACCGCGTCGATCCGCCCGAACCGCTCCCGGGCGAGCCCCGCCAGCGCCTCGCACTGCCCCTCGTCCGTGATGTCCGTCGAGCGGTACGCCGTGTGCGCCCCGTCCGGATCGATCTCGCCGGCGCTCTTGGCGAGGTTCGCCTCCGTGCGCGCACCCAGCACCGCGTTCCCGCCGTCCCGCACGACCGCGGCGGCGACCTGGTGACCGAGCCCGGCGCCGACTCCCGACACGACGACGGTCTTGCCCGTGAGCAGTGACATCCGAGCCTCCGGGGGTATGGCCAATTATCTGACGGGGCGTCAGAGTATGGGCGACCGGCGGAGGACGGAAGGGGAGCGACGTGAGCGAGGAAACCCGCAGTGAGGTGTACGCCGAGCTGGCCGCCGTGGGGCCCTACGGGGTACGGCCGGGCCACGCCCTGATCACCATGGTCGAACCGCACCCGGGCCACGAGTACGCGTACAACCGCTGGTACGAGGACGACCACTACTACGCCGGCGCCATGGCCATGCCCTGGATGTACGCCGGCCGCCGCTGGGTGGCCACCCGTGACCTCCAACTCCTGCGCTACCCCGAGAAGTCGGCGATCGCCCAGCCCGTCACCGCCGGCTGCTACATCTCGACGTACTGGGTCACCGAGGGCCGCTACGACGACCACATGAAGTGGACCGTCGCCATCAACCGGCGCCTCAACCGGGACGCCCGGGTCTACCAGGACCGTACGCACGTCTTCACGGCCTTCCAGGATCACGAGGCGACCGTGTACCGGGACGGCGCCGCGGGGCCGCGCGACTTCCACGCCCTCGACCACCCCTACGCGGGCCTGGTGGTGGAGGTGATCGACGCCGAATCCCCCGAGCAGCGGCCCGAGTTGCTGGAGTGGCTGCGCTCGCGGCACCTGCCCAAGCGCCTCGCGGGCTCCCCGGCCGCCATGGTCACCGTGTTCCGGCCGACACCGCTGCCCGGGGACCGGATGACCTATGTGAAGCAGGTGGAGGGCGTCGACACCCGGCTGACCCTGCTGTGGTTCCTGGAGGCGGATCCGCGCGACTGCTGGGAGGCGTGCTTCACGGACCTGGACGGGCCGGTGGGGGAGGCGGGCCTGGGGAGGGTGGAACTGGTGGCCCCGTTCATCCCCACCGTGCCCGGCACGGACCGGTACGTCGACCGGCTGCGTTAGCCGGTGCGCCGTTTCCGGACACAAGCCGAGCCCCCTCGGCAAGGACGGCGGGCTGGTCGAGAGGGCTCTGGTGGTGAAGCTTGTGCAGTTGTCTCATACGTGAGTGACCGGCGTGCCGTTACGCCTTGACCGAGGTGACGAAGGCGTTCCACGCGTCGGCCGGGAAGGCCAGCACCGGACCGTCGGCGACCTTGGAGTCCCGTACGGCCATGGCCGCGATCACCGGGGACTTGACCTCGACACACGCGCCGTTGCCGGTGGAGTACGAGGACTTGGTCCAGGTGGTCGTGGCGCCCTGACGAATTGCCATTTTTGCTCCGTAATGCCTGGTGATGAGTTACTGGGTTTCCGCCAACCCTGCTGCCCGATTGGCGTGATCGACGTTACTCGCCCACCTCGGCTTACGAAGCGACTATTCACTCAACTGGATGGCATATTCCAGGCGGGTCTTCCAATTCGGCCTGGGGAAGGTGTACTGTACGGCCCCTTCCGTCGATGGCGGCCCGTACGGGCGCCGTTGGCCGATTCAGCGCGCGTACTCCTTCGCGATGTCCGCGATGAACTGACGCGAATGCTCCGGGTTCAGCGCCTGCGCTCTGAGGTGCTCGTACATCACGCTGTACTTCTGCACGTCGTTGGCCTTCTCCAGATACAGGTCGCTGGTCACGCCCTCGATGTAGACGACGCTGGAGTCGGCCGCGTCGGGGAACTCCAGGATCGCGTACTGGCCGTTCACGCCCGGGTGGGCGCCCATGTCGAAGGGGATCACCTGCACGGTCACGTGCGGCAGCTGGGCCTGCTCGACCAGATGCTCCAACTGGTCCCGCATCAGCGACTTGTTGCCCACCACCCGGCGCAGCGCCGCCTCGTCCATCACGGTCCACAGCCGCAGCGGGTTGTCCGGCGCGGTGATTCGTTCCTGCCGCCGCAGCCGCACCTGCACCCGCTTGTCCACGTCGGCGGCGGCCGTCTCCGGCAGCGCCCCCGTGATCAGCGCCTCCGCGTACTGCCGGGTCTGCAGCAGCCCCGGCACCACCTGGGGGTCGTACACCCGCAGACTGGCCGCGTCCGTCTCCAGTCCGATGTAGACGCTGTAGGGGATGTCCCCGAAGGAGTGCCACCACCCTTGCTGGCGGCTGTCCTTGGCCATCTGCATCAGGGAGTCGACGATCCGGTGGTCCTCCACCTCGTAGACCCCGCACAGATCGCGCACGTCGCGCTGGCTGATGCTGCGCCGCCCGTTCTCCAGCCGGCTGATCTTCGACTGGGACACCAGCAGCCGCTCCGCGACCTCTTCGGCCGTCATGCCCTTGAGTTCCCTGAGCCGGCGCAGCTCCTGGCCCAGCCGGCGCCGCCTGACGGTGGGATTGACATTGGACGCCACGGGACGTGCACCTCCGGCTGCGGACCTCTGGTTACCACTTTGCGTATCTGCTGTTGAGCAGACTGCCACCAAGGTGCTTTCTACCGCTGGCAAACGATGGATATGCGCTGAACGCGCGTCAGTTCACGGCACCCGGCGCGAACAGGCTGGACATGCGGCTGCGCGGGGTGACAAGACCTCGCGGTCTCGTCACCCCGCGCGAACCAGCGGCTCCCGAACCGGGTCGGGGGACTCGGGTGCGGCTCTCGGTGGTGCGATGGGTGGTGCGTGGGTGGTGCTGTGTCGTGGAACCGCGGCTCAGTGGGCCACGACGCGTGCCATGGAACCCCGGCGCGGCTGCATCGGAACGCCACGAGCGGGTTCCGGTGCGGACCTCGCCGGTCCGGCGGCGGCCTGGCGGCCGGCCGGGGCCGGGCTGCGGCGCGGCTGGGCCGCCACGCCGTTCTGGACGTCCATCACGGCGTGCGCGACGAGACCGCCCATCGGGTCGTGCCGGATCAGGTCCCGTAGCCGGGACCTGGACGAACGACCCTCGTTGCCCGGGTACAGATGCTTGCCGAGACCGACCGCGTGCGCCAGTGCGGCGAGCGCCGCGGTCCGTGGGTCCGGCGGTACGCCGGTACGGATCGCGGAATCCAGCCGGGCCCTGATCTCCCGGCTGATGTCGGTGTCCGTCGCCTGGTAGCGAGTCGTCGGCAGTACCCCGCACATCTGACCGGCCACGGCATGCACCATGCCGCACCGCTCCAGATGCGAGAGGTAGGTCTGGCGCAGCCCGAGACGCGGCCCGCCAATCCAGTTCACTGCCCGCACGGGAGCGCCACGCCTTCGCAGCAACTCCAACGCGCAGTCCAACGTTGGATCTCCAGTCGGCCGTGGGGCCACCACGGCGATACGATCCCCGTCTGGGGCTATCCGTCCGGCCAGCGCCAGCTCCACTAGCTGTGCTCCGGCCAGACCGAGGTCGAGCGACTGCGGCTGCGCAGTGGTACCCGTGGTCGGGTCCAGTGCCAGCAACAGAAGCTCCTCCGGAAGTGTTCTGCGGCTCCTGCCCATCCATGCCTCCCCGCGTGGATGAAAGACAGGGTGACCCCTCTCACATTGGTCTGTCGAGGGTGCGTGACCTGTTTGTGAGGGAACCGGTAGGTATGTCGTTCTCGTCTACCGCAGGGGTTAAGCCCCCACACAGGACACTGGTACATGGTTCGGACAGCGCGTACGGCGGTGTCCCGGGCGGCGATTCACGGTTCGGTTGACGGTTCGGCAGCCGCGTGCGGGGCATGCGGCGGCAGATGGAGGAGGCATCGGTGGCGGGCGAGTCCCCCGACAGGTCGAAGCAGCGCGAGTCGTCGGCAGAACCGACGTCGGGGAGCGCGGTTCCGGTTCCCAACCCGAGCGACCCCCGCATGGCGGTGTCCCGGGATCCGTCCACCCCCCGAGGCGGCGTCGACACGGCGACCCGAACCCTCTCGGTACGGGACCTGAAGCGAACGGACGCCCCCGGGGCCTCTCCTGAGCCGGGGGCGCCCGGGGCGACGTCGGACGAAGGGCCCGAGGGAACACCGTCGCCGACCGGGACGACGGACGGCGGGGCCGACGGGGAGTCTGCGGGGGCTGACGGTGGCGCGTCCGGGGACGGGACCGCGGGGACTGGCGGCGGTGCGTCTGGCGGCGGGGCCGCGGGGGCTGACGGTGGCGCGTCCGGCGGTGTGACTGCGGGGGCTGACGGCGGTGCCGCTGGGGACGGGATCGCGGGGGCCGACCGCGGTGCGACCGGCGCCAAGAACGGCCGAGGGACCGACGGGGAGGCCGAGGGGGCGTCTGGCGAGGCGATGACCGACGGCTCCTCGGGCGGGGCTGTGGCGGAGACGGGTGACGACGAGACGCCCGGCGGCGGTGCCGCGGACGGCGAGACGGCGTCCGAGCGGCGCTCTGGCCGGTCGGAGACGGCCGGGGAGTCCACCGGGGACGCCGAGGACGCAGAGAGCGCCGCCGACGGCGCTGTGGGCGCTCAGGGCCTCCGGAGTTCTGCGGAGGCCGGGGAGTCCGAGGGTGCCCAGGACGCGAAGGACACCGCGGGTACGGGCGACTCGGACGTGGACGGTGCCGGGAAGTCCGGCGACGCCGAGGACGGCCGTGACTCCGCGAGCGCGCGGGACGCCGACGCCGAGGGCGACGGCTCGGCGGAGGGTAACGATTCCGCTGAAGTCGCCGGCGACGGCGAGACGGGCGGTGACGCCCGCCTGCGTGCCGCTGTCGCGGCGTGGGTGCGTACGGGGGACGCCAAGGACGCCTCCGAGACCGCGGAGCCCGAGAGCGCCGCAACAGACGAGAACGACGACAGCCCCGAGCCCGAGCCCGAAGACAAGCCGAAGGCACCCAGCGCCGCCAGGGACCCCCGCTCCGGGGCCGGAGACCCCGAGCCCGGCGTCGAGGACGCCCGGCCCGCGAACGAGGACCCCCGCTCGGGCGCTGAGGACGCACGGCCTGCGGCCAAGACCTCCGGCGCTGCGGGGGAGGACCCGGAGCCCGGCGTCGAGGATGCCCGGCCCGCGAGTGAAGACCCCCGCTCCGGCGCTGAGGCCAAGCGGCCTGCCGCTGAGACCCTCAGGCTCACGGGGACGGACCCCGAGTCCGGCGTCGAGGACGCTCTGCCCGCTGCCAAGGACGCTCAGTCCGGCGCTGGGAAGTCTCGCGTCGAGGATGCTCGCCCCGCGGGTGAGGACGCCGAGGACGACATCGAGGACGCCCGCCCCGCGATCGACGACGCCCGGCCCGGTGGCAACGATGGCGAGCCCGAGGTCGAGGACGACCAGCCCGAGGTCGAGGACAAAGTCCCCGGTGGCGGTGAGGCGCCCGGCGGTGTGGCTCCCGTGCGCGGGCCCGCGGTCGCCGATGGTGGGAAAGGACCTGAGGGGCCACCCGCAGGTGACGACGAGAGCCGCACGGGTGGTGCGGGTGGGAAAACGGCCAACGCCAACGCCAACGCCAACGCCAACGCCAACGCCAACGCCAGCGCCAGCGCCGACGCACCCGCCAAACCCGTCGACCAGCCCACCGCCGTCTTCAAGCGACCCAAGCCCCAGGTCGACCAGCCGACCACCATGCTGAAACTGGACGGCAAGCTCGGCGACCCCAAGACCGATCCCAAGACCGATCCCAAGACCGACCCCAAGACCGAGCCCAAGACCGACCCCGAGCGCACCAGCAAGTTCGTCGCGCTCAAGCCCCTCGACGAGCCCGCCACCAGGAAGCCGGCGGACGCCACCGCACCCGTCCCGCAGGTCGGCCCCGAGCGGACCACCCAGCAGCCGCTTCCGCCCAAGCCCCCGCTCGACCTCCTGGCCGAGCTGACCAACACCCCGCCCCCGCCCCAGACCCCGGTGCGCACGATTCTGCGCCGGGTCAAGATCTGGACCCCCCTCGTCCTGCTCCTCGCCCTCGTCTTTGCGATCGTGCAGGCCGTGCGCCCCCTGCCCAGCCCCACCCTCGCCCTCACCGCCGAGGACTCGTACACCTTCGACGGCTCCCCGGTCACCCTCCCGTGGCCGAACGAGGGCCAGGGCCGCATGGACGTCAACGGCATCGGCACGATGGGCGCCTTCGGCAAGCAGACGCCGGTGGCCATCGGCTCCGTGGCCAAGGCGATGACCGCCTACATCGTCCTCAAGGACCACCCGCTCAAGGCAGGCCAGGACGGTCCGAAGATCACGGTGGACGCGCTCGCCGAGAAGGAGGCCGGCTACTGGAAGGACGGCGAGTCCACCCTCACCACCGTCAAGAAGGGTGACGTCCTCACCGAGCAGCAGGCCCTGTCGGCGATCATGATCCCGTCGGCCAACAACATCGCCCGCCTCCTCGCCCGCTGGGACGCCGGTTCCGAGGCCGCGTTCATCAAGAAGATGAACGACACCGCCCAGCGGCTCGGGATGACGAACACGACGTACACCGACGCCTCCGGCCTGAAGGAGACCACCGTCTCCACCGCCTCGGACCAGGTCAAGCTCGGCAACCAGCTGGTCAAGATCCCGGCGCTGATGGCCATCACCAAGCTCCCCAGCTGGGTCGACCCCTCCGGCAAGAAGTGGGACAACTACAACCGGCTCGTGCCCTACAACGGCGCCATCGGCATCAAGACGGGTACGACCACCAAGGCCGGCGGCAACCTCCTGTTCGCCGCGACGAAGGAGGTCGACGGCGAGACGGTCACCGTCGTCGGCGCGATCCTCGGCCAGCACACGAGCCCGATCATCGACACGGTCAACGCGGTCAGCAAGACCGCGATGCTCGCCGCCCAGGACGCGCTGAAGTCGGCGAAGATCCTGAAGAAGGGCGACGTCGTCGGGTACGTGGACGACAAGCTCGGCGGCCGTACCCCCATCGTCGTCACCAAGGACGTCGCCGCCGTCGGCTGGTCCGGCTTCCGGGTGAAGCTGTCCTTCGACGCCGACGCCGTACCGCACTCCGCGAAGGCCGGCACCACCGTGGGCACGCTCACCGTCGGCGACGGCACCAGCGGCGCGGTCAAGGTCCCGGTCGCCCTGCAGAAGGACCTCAGTGAACCCGGACTCACCGCCAAGCTGACCCGTCTCGGCTGAACCGGCCGCACCGCTGCCACGTACCCCGTCGGCGGGCCCACCTGGGAGCCGTCCGGCGGGGTGCGTGCTAGCGTCACGAAACGGGGCAGGTCGCCGCCCACGGGACGCGGCCGGGGACCGCCCCGGGACGTGGTCGGCAACGGACGGCCAACGGGACGCGTCTCTCAACACAAGACAGGACACCCACGGGGAGTGCCTTCAGGTGGCCACTGCGGAGCCGACACGCGCCGACGACGCCGACCCGGGCCCGGGAACCGGCCCGCGAATACGCGTGCCCGTACCGCGCGACGAGCGGCACGAGAGCGGTCGTACGGACTCCTCCGCGAGAGCCAGGGCGATCCGGGCCTTCCACGCCCTGCGCGAGCGGCTGCTGCGTCACCCGGTGCTGTCGCTGACGGCCCTGTCGGGCGTTCTGCACATCGTCTGGTTCTTCACGTTCGCGAACAGTGGCGGTGACCTCGCGGCCCAGGACGCGTGGGCGGAGTTCGTCGGCCGGCACCCCGACTCGGCGTACAACCTCGCCTGGTACGGCGGGATGCACCCGGTGTCGTACAGCATGGTGTCGCCGTACCTGATGTCGGTGCTCGGCGTCCGTACGACCATGATGATCGCGGGGACGGTCTCCGCCGGGCTGCTCACGATGATCCTCATCCGCAGTCGGTCGGTGAAGAACCCGCTGTGGGCCTCGCTGGCGGGGGTCTACGCCTTCCTGTGCAACGCGGCCTCCGGGCGTGTGACCTTCGGACTGGGCACGGTGTTCGCGCTGGGCGCGGTCGCCGTCGTCTTCTGCTGGCCGCACAAGTGGCGCCACAAGCGGGGCGCGAAGGCCGCCTGCGCGGCCGTGCTGGCGGCCCTGGCCACCATGGCCTCGCCGGTCGCCGGCCTGTTCGTGGGGCTGGTCGCCGTCGCGCTGTTCCTGCAGAAACGGCGCCCCGGCGCCTGGGCGCTCGGGATCGCGCCCGCCGTGGTGGTGGCGGTCTCGGCCTGGCTGTTCCCCTTCTCGGGCACCCAGCCGATGACGATCGCCTCGGTGAGCCTGCCCTTCATCTACGCCGTCTTCATCTTCGCGCTCACCCCCAGGCAGTGGACGACCGTCCGGCTCACCTCCGTGGTGTACGGCCTCGGCGTGCTCGGCGTCTGGCTGGTCAGCTCGCAGATCGGCTCCAACATCACCCGGCTGGCGATGCTGTTCGCGGGGGTCGCGCTGGTGGCGGTGCTGCCGTTCAAGGTCCGGCGCTCCCGCGAGTGGTACCTGACCTGGGTGGCCATCGCCGGCTTCGTCTTCTGGATCGGCTTCAAGGCGGTGGACGACGTCGTCCACACCACCCCGACCGCGTCCTGGGCGCGCGAGCTCGCGCCGCTGGTCAACGAGCTCCAGAAGGTCGGCGCCGAGAAGGGCCGCGTGGAGGTCGTCCCGGCCCGCTCCCACCGCGAGGCCTCCGCCCTCGCGCCGTACGTCAACCTCGCCCGCGGCTGGAACCGCCAGGCCGACATGGAGCGCAACCCGCTCTTCTACGACGACACGCTCAACTCGGCGAACTACCACGAGTGGCTGCAGCGCTGGGCCGTCCACTTCGTCGTGCTGCCCAAGGACGAGCCGGACGGCGACGGCGGGGAGCGCGAGCGGGAGCTGGTGCAGCGGGGCATGCCGTATCTGACGCAGATCTGGGGCGACGCCAACTGGCAGCTGTTCCGGGTCACCGACGCCGCCCCGCTGGCCGAGCCGAACACGGTGGTCGACCGGGCCGAGCAGGGCGAGATGACGATGGACGTCAAGAAGGCCGGCCGCATCCTCATCAAGATCCCGTACTCGCCGTGGCTGAGCATCGTCGACGCCGACGGCAAGAAGCTCAAGCCGCCGCAGGAGACGGAGGCGTCCAAGCACCGGGCGGAGGGGCAGCCGAAGTCGTACGACAACGTCAACGGCTGCCTGATGGAGACGGAGAAGGACGCGAACGGCGACCGGTGGACCATGCTGATCGCCCCGAAGGCGGGCACGTACCGCCTGGCGGCCCCCTACACGCTGCCCCGCGGTACGCCTTGCCCCGACGAGCTCAAGTGATCACCGGACCGTTGAGCACCTGATCACCTGACCGCCTGATCACCTGACCGCTTGACCGCCTGATCGCCTGACGGGGAACGCCACGTCGCACACCTCGTCCTGCGGGGCCGCCGCGTCCCAGTCCGCGAAGTAGACCTCGCGGCAGGGGCCCGCCATCTCCAGGCCCTCCCGCGCCATCCACTCCTCCACCGCCTCGAACGCGGCCAGGATCTGCGGGTGGGCCACCTGCGCCTTGGTGATGCGGGTGTAGGCCAGCCGCTGGGCCGGCTCCACTCGCACCCCGGTCTCCCAGGCCCGTCCCCGCCCGGCCGCCCACGCCCGTGCCGCCGCCTCGTCCGCGACCGGCACGCAGGACTCCGCGGGGCCGTCGCTCTCCATGGACACCTCGGAGTGGTAGACGACGTACGGCGCCGCCGTCACGCCCCCGCACGCGCGGGCCGCTTCCTCCAGGCGTCCGAGCGAGGCCCCGATCCACGCCGGCAGCTCGTCCGCCAGAGTGTGCCGCGACTCGGTGATCACCACCCGCTCGGGTACGTCCACCGTCTCGACCACGAACTTCCCGTACATCTCGGAGCTCCTCCCCGACAGCCGTCCACGGAGGTACTCGGCGAGCGTCCGCTGCCCGGCGAAGCGCGTCTCCACGTCCGCCCAGTAACCGGCGAGCAGGTCGGCGCCTGCGGCGCCCTCCGCCTCGACCACCTCGGCGATCCGGGCGAGGGGCATGTCGAGCTGCCGCAGCAGCGCCACGAGCCGCGCGCGTTCCACCTGCTCCGCACGGTAGTAGCGGTAGCCGCTCAGCTCGTCCACCTGCGCCGGCGCCAGCAGCCCGAGCCGGTCGTACAGCCGCAGTGCCTTCGCCGACAGCCGCGCCCGCGCGGCGAACGCGCCGATGGTGAGCAGTTCCTCGTCCACGAGAGCAGCCCCTCTCACTGGGCGGCTCGCCCCTTCGGCTCGCTCGTCCTCCGTCACCGGACGGGTCCTTTCCGCCCGGTGACGGGAACGCTCGGGCCTGCCCCAGGGGCAAGGTCAACGGGTGTCTAGGCGAGGGCGCTCTCGACGGCGGTCACGACCTCCGCCGCCTCCGGCTCGGTCTGTGGGGAGAAGCGGGCGACGACCTTGCCGTCGCGGCCGATCAGGAACTTCTCGAAGTTCCAGCGGATGTCCCCGGTGTGGCCCTCGGCGTCGGCGAAGCCGGTCAGGCGGTCGTAGAGGGGGTGCCGGTTCTCGCCGTTCACCTCGATCTTCTCGGTGAGCGGAAACGTCACGCCGTAGGTCGCCGAGCAGAACTCGGCGATCTCCTCGGCGCTGCCCGGCTCCTGCCCCATGAACTGGTTGCAGGGCACGCCGAGGACGGTGAAGCCCTGCTCGGCGTAGCGCTCGTGGAGGCGCTCGAGTCCGTTGTACTGCGGGGTCAGCCCGCACTTGGAGGCCACGTTCACAATGAGGACCGCCCTGCCCGCGTACTGGGACAGGTCGGCTGATCCACCCTGGAGTGCGCCGATCTCCACGTCGAGGGGAGCGGCGCCGTTGCTCTCTACAGTCGTCATAACCGGATGCTAACTCCGGTAAGTGTCGGCCCGGTTCCGGGCCTCCACCAGGACGTGGCCGGCCGGTGTACGGGAGTACAGCACCGACCGCCCCGCACGACGGCGTTCCACCAGGCCGGCGTCCAGCAGCACCTTCAGATGCCGGCCGACGGACCCCAGCGCCTGCCCGGTCACGGCCACCAACTGGGTCGTGCTGAGGGGTGAGTCGAGCAGCACCAGCACCTCGGCCCGCGCCGCCCCCAGCAGCGCGCCGAGGGCCGCCGGCACGGCCCTGCGCTCACCGTCCGACAGCACGCCCGCGCACGGATAGACCAGGGCGTACCGCTCCCGGGCGTCCTCCCAGGCGACCCAGCCGCCCTGCCGCTGCGGGGTCACCGGCACGAAGACGAGCTCGGCGCCGGAGATCTCGCGGGGCGGATACTCGTGCAGGTTCACCTGGAGCCGGTTCTCACCGAGCCACCGGGTCCGCCCCGGCCGCAGCTCGTCCAGCACGGCCGCCCAGCCGCCCTGGCTGACCTGCGCGGTGCGGGCGACGACATCGGCCTCCAGGACCCGACGGCGCCGGTCCCAGTACGGCCGTACGGTCTCGGTCCAGACGTGGGAGAGCAGACCGGCCGCGCGTTCGGGCAGGTCGTCGCGGTCCAGGGCGGTGGGGAGCGGGCCGCCGGCCAGGGAGACGACGAGGTCGGCGCGGGCCCGGTCGGCGGGCGTGGCCCGGACGCGGGCGAGGCCCTCCTCGACGCCCTCCCCGTCCCTTGGGGTCGGGGCGAGGAAGTCCGCGGTCCACACCCGGCCGAGCCCGGCGCGCACCAGCAGCGCGGTGACGGGGTCGGCGGCGAGCAGCGCGCGGTAGCCGGGCAGATGCCGGCCCAGCCAGACCCGCTCGCCCGGGTGCGCGGCCTCGCCCGCGTGCAGCAGCTTCAGGGACGCGAGGGTCTCGGCGAGCGGGGACAACACGAACCGGCTGCCCGCGAGGGTGTCCGCGTTGATCTGCCACCAGCCCATGCCACCCCCAGTGACCTTTCGCGCTCGCGCGAAACACTAACGCCCGCTGTCGCGCCCTCCTGAGACTCCCCGCATGCGCAGTTACCGAGAGCTCTTCCGCACGCCCGAGTTCACCCCGTTCTTCCTCGCCTCCGCCACCCACACCGTGGGCCAGACGATCGGCGGGCTGGCGCTCGGCACCCTGGTCTTCCGCGCGACCGACTCGCCGCTGCTGTCGGCGGTGAGCATGTTCGGGCCGCAGCTCGCCCAGGTGCTCGGCGCCTCGCTGCTGCTGTCGGGCGCCGACCGGCTGCGTCCGCGCACGGCGCTGACCGGCATCGCCCTCGCCTTCGCGGCCAGTACGGCGCTCCTCGCGCTGCCCGGCCTGCCGATCGGGGCGCTCTTCGGTGTGGTCCTCCTGCAGGGCCTGGTCGCCTCGCTGGGCGGGGGAGTGCGCTGGGGGCTGCTGACCGAGATCCTGTCCAAGGACGGCTATCTGCTGGGGCGTTCGGTGTTCAACATGCTCTCCGGGCTGATGCAGATCACCGGGTTCGCGACCGGCGGCGCCCTGCTGACGTTCCTGTCCCCGCGGGTCTGTCTGCTGCTGGCGGCCGCGCTCTACGCCACGACCGCCCTCGGCATGCGCCTGGGGCTGACCGAGCGCCCGCCACGCGCCTCGGGGCGCCCGTCCGTCTCGGCGACCTGGCGCACCAACGCCCTGCTGTGGTCCGACCGCCCGCGCCGGCTCACCTATCTGGGCCTGTGGCTGCCCAACGGCCTCGTCGTGGGCTGCGAGTCCCTCTACGTCTCCTACGCGCCCCACGCCGCCGGCGCGCTGTTCGCCTGCGGGGCGCTGGGCATGTTCGCCGGGGACGTCACCGTCGGCCGCCTGGTCCCTACGGCCGTACGGCGGCGCCTGGCGACGCCGCTGCTCCTGCTGCTGGCCGGCCCCTACCTCTTCTTCGTCCTGCGCCCCGCGCTCCCCCTCGCCGCGGTCGCCGTGACCCTGGCCTCGGTCGGCTTCGGCGCGAGCCTCGTCCAACAGGAGCGGCTGATGGCCCTGACCCCGGACGAACTCTCCGGCCACGCCCTGGGGTTGCACTCCTCCGGCATGCTGACGATGCAGGGCGTGGCCGCGGCCCTGGCGGGCTCCGTCGCCCAACTCACCTCGCCCGGCACGGCGATGACCCTCATGGCGGCCGCGTCGGGCGGGGTGACGGTGGCGCTCGCTACGGCTGCTCGACGGGGGGCGCCGGAGCGGGTACCGGTGCCGCAGGAGTCGTAGCGCCGAACTGCCGGGCCGCCTTGTCGAAGTACCGCAGCAGCTCCACCGGGAACGGCATCACCAGGGTCGAGTTCTTCTCGGCCGCCACCTCCACGACCGTCTGCAGCAGGCGCAGCTGCATCGCCTCCGGGGTGTCGGACATGATGCGGGAGGCGTTGGCGAGCTGCTGGGCGGCCTGGAACTCGCCGTCCGCGGTGATGACCCGGGCCCGGCGTTCGCGCTCGGCCTCCGCCTGGCGGGACATGGACCGCTTCAGGGACTCCGGGAGCTGGACGTCCTTGATCTCGACGCGGTCGATGTGGACGCCCCAGCCGGCGGCCGGGCTGTCGATCATCAGGGCGAGGCCCTCGTGCAGCCTTTCCCGGTCGGAGAGCAGGTCGTCGAGGTCGCTCTTGCCGATGATGGAGCGCAGCGAGGACTGGGCGACCTGGCCGACGGCGAAGACGTAGTCCTGGACCTCGATGGCGGCCCGTGCCGGGTCGACGACCCGGAAGTAGACGACCGCGTCGACCTTGACCGAGACGTTGTCCTTGGTGATGCCCTCCTGGGTGGGCACCGGCATGGTCACCACCTGCACGTTGACCTTGCGCATCCGGTCGGCGAAGGGGATCAGGAAGGTGATGCCGGGATTCCGGTGACCCGGGCGCGCCTTGCCCCAGCGGAACACGACCCCGCGCTCGACCTGGTTGACCACCCGCATCCCGCTGCGCAGCACGAGCAGGGCCACCAGGGCCACCAGCACGACCGCGACCACAGTGCCTTCCATGGCACTCCATTCCTCGGAAGGATCGATCCTCGAAAGGACTGAGACAGAGGAGAAGACACCGGACGGAGTTGACCGGATGCGCTCACGAGCGTCAGGAGAACGTCAAGAAAACCGCCCGGAGCCGGCGCCCGCTCCGAGGGTCGTCGTGGTGGGCGCGGGCTTCGGCGGCATCGCGGTCGCGGCCGAACTCCTGCGGCACGGACTGGACGACGTGACCCTGCTGGAGGCCGCCCCCGAGCTGGGCGGGACCTGGTTCCACAACCGCTACCCGGGTGCCGCCTGCGACGTGCCGAGCCACCTCTACTCGTACTCCTTCGCCCAACGCGCCTCCTGGCCACGGCTGTTCTGCCGCCGGGACGAGATCCTGCGGTACGCGCGCGAGACCGCGGACGCCCTCGGTGTCACCCCCCGGGTCGTGCCGGACACGACGGTGACCTCGTGCACCTGGGACGAGGAGAGCTGCACCTGGACGGTCCGCGGCCGGCGCGGCGGATGTGCGGAGGAACGGGTCGCGGACGCGGTGGTGCTGGCGACCGGACAGCTGGACAAGCCCGCGTTCCCCGCGCTGGAGGGCCTCGCCGACTTCGCCGGGCACAGCTTCCACTCCGCGCGCTGGGACGAGGACCACGACCTGCGGGGCAAGCGGGTGGCGGTGATCGGGACGGGGGCGAGCGCGGCCCAGCTGGTGCCGGAGATCGCGCCCCTGGTCGATCATCTGACGGTGTTCCAGCGCACCGGCAACTGGTTCCTGCCGCGCCCCGACCGCCCGATGCCGGCGGCCCTGGACCGCGCCCTGCGCCTGCCGTGGGCGCGGCGGCTGTGGCGGCGGTTCCTGTACCACGGCATCGAGCTGATCACCCTCTGCGTCCGCCACCCGCGCACGGTGGGCCGTGTCGGCGCCCTTCTCTCGGCCGCCCACATGCGCCGCCAGCTCCCCGACCCCGACCTGCGCCGCAAGGCCTGGCCCGACTACCCCTTCGGCTGCAAACGCGTCCTGCTCAGCTCCGACTTCCTGCCCGCCCTGCGCCGGCCGAACGTCGAACTGGTCACGGAGCCGATCATCCGGATGACCCGGCGGGGCCCGCTCACCGAGGACGGCCGGCTGCACGCCGTGGACAGCGTGATCCACGCGACCAGGTTCCGTACGAACACCTTCATGCTGCCGATGGAGGTACGGGGCGAGGGCGGCCGGTCCATCGAGGACGCGTGGGCCCGGGGCGCCCGCGCGCACCTCGGCATCATGGTCCCCGGCTTCCCCTCCCTGTTCCTCATGTACGGCCCCAACACCAACACCTCCGGCGGCTCCGTCCTGTTCTTCCTGGAGGCCCAGGCCGCCTACGTCCGCCGGGCCCTGCAACTGGCCCGCCGCGCGGGCGCGTCGGCCCTCGACGTGCGGCCGGAGGTGGAGGAGGCGGGGGTGGAGGCCGTACGGGCGCGTTTCTCGGGGACGGCCTGGCAGTCCTGTTCGTCCTGGTACCGCACACCGGACGGCCGGGATGTCGCCAACTGGCCCGGATACATGGGCGAGTACGCGGACCGCACCCGTGAACCGGACCCCGCCGACTTCCGGTTCGTCCGCCCTCAGCCGGGATAGGGCGCGGCGGCACGGCCCGCCCGGAGGGTCCCCGGACACCCAGCAACTGGTCGTCCTGCTGCCCGAGGACGAGGCCACGGCCGAGGCGGTGGACCTCCTGCACGGCCGCTCCCACGGGCCGCTGCGCGCCACCTCGTGACGCGTCGGCCCGGCCCGGTGGGTCAGGTGACGACCTGACCCACCGGCCCCGGTGGTCAGGCGACGACCGTGAACAGACCTGTCGTGTCTCCCAGTTTGCCCAGGGAGATCTTGCCGGGGATGCCGTCGGCCTCGGCGCCGCTGTAGCCGAGGTGGCGCTGCCACTTGGCGTACGCGGCGATCGTGGTCGTACCGAAGGAGCCGTCGCCCGCGTAGGTCTTGGCGAGGTAGCCCAGTTTCACCAGGGCCGCCTCGGTGAGGTTGGTGCCGGCCATGTAGGAGACGTGGCCCTGCTTGGCGCCCGGGTCGGTCTTCGCGGCCTGGACGAGACGGGAGAGGTCGACGCGGGGCTTGCCGGCCTTGGGAGGGGCGGGGTGGGTCTTGGAGGGGGCGGGGGAGGTCTTGGACGGGGCCGGAGAGGTCTTGGCCGGCGTCGTCGCGAGCTGCTTCTTCACGTCGGCGCGGAAGTCGTCCATGTCGAAGCTCGGGTCGACCTTGCCGGGCTGGACCTCCTTGTGCCCGGCGACCGACTTCTCCGACCAGCCGTGCGCCCGGCAGATCGCGGCGGCCCACAGCACGGCCTGGTCGTACTGCGCGTCCGGGTAGGGGTCCTTGCCGTCGCCGAGGTTCTCGATCTCCAGACCGTACAGACAGTCGTTGCCGTCGGCGTTGGCCTGGTTGTCGACGGGGAGGGGCTTCTCCGCGCGCAGGGCGTTGAGGACGTCGAGGTCGACACCGCCGGCGTGGTTGGCGCGGCCGTTGGCGATCGTCCACAGGCCGTCGGTCTTGCCGAGCCAGGCGTGGCAGAGTGGGCCGGGCAGGTCCGATCTGCCGTTGTAGCAGAGCTCCCTGTCACCGTGACCGGCGGTGTGGTGGATCAGTACGCCGATCACGGGACCGAAGTCCTTGCCGGTCGCCGCGTCGCGGTTGTGGGTCTGCCAGCCGGCGTGCTCGTGCACGGTGAGGCCCTCGGCCTTCAGCGCGGCGAGCATCTGGGCGGCCGTCAGGGGTGTGGCCATGACTTGCGGTCCTTTCGGATGGATCCGGTGAACGTAACCGGGTTTCCTGTGAAGCCAGTTGACGAATCGAACCGCGTGCGGGGCGGCCAGGATCGTATGAGGGCTTTCGTACCGGGTGAGGGGGCCGGAAGCCCTGAGGCGCGCGGAGCCGGTGCCGGACTTCTTGCCTCTCACCACTCAACGCACGCGCGGTATAGGCGGGTTGGCGCATGAGTGGTTGACGGCGTGATGCGCGGCGCGGTGGCGGTGTAGGTCCGTGTGGCTCGCTTGGTGCGTGGTGTTGTGGTGGTGTGGGTCTGGATGGCTCGCTCCGTGCGAAGCGAGAGGGCGGTGTCGGTCCGAGTTGTTCACTCCGTGCGCAGCGCGGTGGCCGTGTCCGTCCGGGCGGCCCAGCCGGCCGGCAGCAGGGCGCCCAGTACCGCGATGACCAGCCCGCCGCAGGCGAGCGCGGCCAGCGCGGGCGTGTGGTAGACGGCGATGTCCGAGGCGGGCAGGGTCATGCCGACGGCCTTGCCCATGAGCGGCGTGACGTACCGGTGCAGGGCGACGCCGGCCGGGACCGCCACCGCGCCCGCGAGCAGACCGATCCCGGCGACCGAGGTGACCACCATGGCGACGGTCTGGCGTGGCGCCATGCCCAGGGCCTTGAGGACGCCGAGGTCGTGGACGCGGTCTCGGGTGTCGAGGACGACCGTGTTGAGCACCCCCAGGCCCGCCACCGCGACCAGCATCAGGGTGAGCGTCCCGACCAGCGCGTCCATCGTCACGATCACGTCGGACCCCTGCGCGGTGTTGGCCTGCGCGACCGCGCCGACCGGTCGCAGAGCCGCGTTGAGCGAGGTCAGGTACCGCGCCAGGTCCGTCCCCGGCTTCGTCCGCACGCCGTACTGGCCCGGCGTCGCGTCGAGCCCGAGTGCCGCGAGCGTCGAGGTCCGGGTGAGGAGTTCCATGCCCTCGCCCGCGGTGAAGAACGCCTCGCCGACGATCCGCACCGAGGCCCGCCGCCCCCGCTCCGTCAGGGTCACGGTGTCCCCGACCCGGATCCCGGCGGCCTTCAGGAACCGGGTGGTGACCACCGCCTGCCCCGGCCCGTCGAGCCAACGGCCCGAGACCATCTGCGGGGCCGCCCACGCCGTATCACCCTGGTAGGCCACCACGGTGGTGGCGCCGGTGATCCCGGACGCGCCCACCTCCGCCTGCGCGATGCCGTAGAAGCGGCTGGTCCCGTGCTGGGCGCGGAGCGCGGCGGCGACCTCGGCCGGAGCGGCCTTCGGCGCGTCGGGGCCGCCGCCCGCGTGGACCGCCTGGGCACCGGGCGGCGCCTGCCCGCCGCCGGCCGCCACCATGACGGTCCCGGCCGAGTCGAGCATGCGGCCCGACTGGACGGCCCCGAGCGTCAGGGCCAGCCCGACCCCGAAGGTGACGGTCGCGGCGCCGAAGGCGACCGCGGCGGCCGTCGTCGCCGAACGCGCCGGACGGGCGAAGGGGTGCGCCAGCCCCAGCCCCACCGCCCGCGGCACCGGCAGCCGCCCCGCGAGCCGCCGCGCCAGACGCCCCCGGCCGGTACCGGGCGTACGTCCGACGGTGATCGCCTCCACGGTCCGCAGCCGCCCGGCCCGCAGCGCGGGCACCAGAGCGGCTCCGGCGACCAGCGCGAGGGCCACCCCGGGCACCACGACGTCGATCCACACGGGAACCGACGCCCCCGGACCGCCGAAGGCCGTGCCGACCTCGCCGAGCACCGGAACGGCCAGCAGATTGCCCAGCACCAGCCCGAGCGCGCACCCCACACCCGCCGGGATCAGCGCCTGCCCGACATAGGCCCGTACGACCTGCGCGGGGGTGAAACCAAGGGACTTGAGGATGCCGATGCGCCGGGTCGCGGCGCCGACCGCGCCGCTGACGACGATGCCGATGACCAGAACCGACAGCAGCAGCCCGAGCACCCCGAACGCGGCCAGGAAGGGCACGAACGCCATCGTGTTGGCGGTCTCCTGCTGCCGTACGGCCAGATAGGACCGCGATCCGCTCAGGGCACCCTTCGGCACCGCCGCGGCGATCGCGTTCCGGTCGGCGGTGATCTGAGCATCCGTGCCCGCGTGACGGAAGCGGTAGAGCATCTCGTACGACACCGGGCCGCCCCGCGCGCTCAACGCCTCGGCCTGCGCGGGAGTCACCCAGGCGTCCGCGGTGCCGGTCACCGATAGGGCGACGCCGACCACCGTCAGCGTGGGGGCGCCCGGCGCGGAGGGGAACGTCAGCCGGGCACCCGGCTGTACGGGCACCCCGCCGTACGCCACCACGATCTGTCCGGGCCGGGTGGCCCAGGCACCCGCGACGAGCCTGACCCCGTCGACGCGGCCTCCGGCGTCCGCCCGGCCGACGACGGTCAGCGGCGGCAGATCGACCCCGGCCGGAAGCGCGTCCGACCCCGAGGCGGTGCGCGGCCGCAGGGAGAGAGCCCGGAAGGGCCCGGAGGCGGCGGTCACGCCCGACACGCGGGCGGTCGCACCGACTTGACCGCCGGTCACCTTCGTCCCGTCGAACTGGACGGTCAGATGGGCGCCCCGCTGCTGGGCGAAGGCGTGGTCGAAGGGCGCCCGGGCGGCGACGAGCAGCCCGGCGGCGAGCACGGACGCGGTGACGGCCATGAGCGTGGTGAGGATCATGACGGCGGTCTGCAAGCGCCGTCGACCGATCCCGGCCCGGACCACCTTGCCGAGGGCGCTCACGGGGTCACCGCCGTGGTGTGGAGCCGTAGTTGCGTGAAGGCGGCCTTGCGGGCACTGCTCATCGGGTCACCGCCGGGGTGTGCTCGATGTCCCGCGTGACGCGGCCGTCGACCAGCTCCACCGTCCGGGTCGCGCAGGACTCCGCGAGGCGCAGATCGTGGGTGACCAGGAGGATCGTCTGCCCGTCGGCGTTGAGCTCGGCCAGGAGTTCCCGGACGTCCTCGCCGGAGGCGGTGTCCAGCGCGCCGGTGGGTTCGTCGGCCAGCAGCAGGGCCGGACGGTTCATCAGGGCCCGGGCGACGGCGACCCGTTGCCGCTCCCCGCCGGACAACCGGCCGGGGTAGGCGTCCGCGTGCCGGTCGATGCGCAGATGCTCCAGCAGACCGGCGGCCCGCCGCCGCGCCTCGGCCCGGGGCAGGCCCGCCAACTGGGCGGGCAGCAGCACGTTGTCGGTGACCGTCAGGTCGTCCAGCAGATTGAAGAACTGGAAGACCATGCCGATCTTCGTCCGCCGGAACTCCGCCGACCTCGCCTCACCCATCCCGTCCACCCGCAGCCCGGCGACGGTCACGCTGCCCTCGCTAGGCCGGTCGAGCCCGGCGATCAGGTTCAGCAGCGTCGACTTGCCGCTGCCGGACGGCCCCAGCACGGCGACCGCCTCTCCGGCGCGCACGCTCAGGCTCACGTCGGCGAGCGCCGGCGGCCCCTCGCCGTACGTCCTGGTCACATCACGGATGTCGATGACGGGCGGGGTCGCTGGCACGGTGCCTCCACGGGCCGGTGGTCGGTTTCGGCCCGACGGTAGGGGCCGGGTCGCGGCGGCCGCGTCGCCTGTGACGGCGAGACCGGCTGCCGCCCCCGGATGACCCTCCGGCCGTGTCATCCCAGCGATGTACGCGGGGGATGTACGAGCCGTGAGCCGCCGTCCGCCACGGGAGGGATGTGGCAGGGGCCGGGGCTTGCCACACTGTGCGCATGGGCGGGGCTGTCGGGACGGTGCGAACGGGCGGGACCGCGGGCGCCGCGGCGGAGATCGCGGAGTGGTGGAGGACGAGCGTCTCGGCGCTGCGGCAGCGCAGCCCGCTGCCGCGGCCGTCCCGGTGGATGTGGGCGGCCGACGCGATCCTCGCCTTCGTCCTGGCGGCCTGCACGGTGATCGCCGCCCACCGCCAGGGCAGGAGCACGGTTCCTCTCCCGCCGGTCGTGGTGTCGACCCCCTCGTGGGTACCGACCCCGCCGAGCGCGCCCAACGCCCCCTTCCCGCCGGCGGACATGGCACAACACCTCGGCACGGTCCAGGCCTGGCAACTGGGGCTGGCCGCACTGACCGCGTTGCCCCTGGTGGTACGGCGCCGGTATCCGCTGACCGCGTTCTGGGCGGTGACCGGGGTGAGCCTGCTCTTCAACCAGCGGCTGGGCGGCGGCGACCCGACCGTCTACACCTTCGTCTCCTGCGTGGTCGCCGCCTACAGCGCGGCCGTGTACAGCCCGTACCGCGGGCGAGCGCTGGCCGGCCTGCTGGCCGGGGCCGTCCTGCTGGCCGTCTTCCACGACGAGAACTTCCCGTCCTTCACGCCCGGTGTCGTACCTTTCCTCGCCCTGCTCGGGGTCGGGTTGGCCGCCAACGCCGTCCACACCTGGAAGCAACGCCTGCGCGTCCTGCAGGAGAACCACGAGACCGCGACCCGGCTGGCCGTCGACCGCGAACGCTCCCGTATCGCCCGCGAACTCCACGACGTCGTCACCCACAATGTGAGCGTGATGGTCATCCAGGCGGGCGCGGCCCGCAAGGTGATGGACACCGCCCCGGACCGCGCCCGCGAGGCACTGCTGGCGGTGGAGGCGGGGGGCCGCAGCGCGATGACGGAACTGCGGCAGGTGATGGGCCTGTTGAGGATGGCGGCCGACGGGGGAGAGCTGGTGGGTGGAGAAGGGGGTGGGGTGGACTCCGGGGAGGTCGGGGCGGGGGCGGTTGGTTGTGGTGACGGGGTGCCGGTTGGCTACGGCTCCGCTCTGGCGGCTGGTGACGGCCCCGGCCCGGTCACGGACGCTGACCTGGCACCGCAACCGGGCCTGGCCCAGGTGCCTGCCCTCACCGACCGCCTCCGCAGGACCGGCGTGCCCATCGAGCTGACCGTCACCGGAACCCCCGTACCCCTGCCCGCCGGTGTCGAGCTGGCCGCGTACCGCGTGGTGCAGGAGGCGCTGACCAACGCCGTGAAGCACGCGACCGGCGCCCGGGTACGGGTCACCGTCGACCACGTCCCGGGCGCGCTGCACATCGAGGTGTCCGACACGGGCGGCACCGCGATGTCCCCGGTCGACCCGGGCCCCAGTGCTGCCGCCGGCTACGGCCTCATGGGCCTGCGCGAACGCCTCGCCGTCCACGGCGGCACCCTGCAGGCGGGGGAACGGCCCACCGGCGGCTTCAGGGTCCGTGCCGTCCTGCCGGTCCAGGAACCGGCGTGAGCGAGCCGCCGCCGCGGGTGGTGATCGCCGACGATCAGGTACTGGTCCGCACCGGCTTCAGCCTGATCCTCGCCGCGGACGGAATCGAGGTCGTCGCCGAGGCCTCCGACGGCGACGAGGCGATCGACGCGGTCCGCCGCACCCGCCCCGACCTGGTCCTGATGGACATCCGCATGCCCGGGACCGACGGTCTGGAGGCCACCCGGCGCATCCTCTCCGGCCTGGTGCCCGATCCGCCCCGCGTCCTCATCCTGACCACGTTCGACCTCGACCGCTATGTCTACGCCGCCCTCACCGCGGGAGCGAGCGGCTTCCTCCTCAAGGACGTCACGCCCGAGCACCTGGTCGCCGCCGTCCGGCTCGCCCGCACCGGCGACGCGCTGCTGGCCCCGACCATCACCCGACGCCTCATCGAGCGCTTCGTCGCCCACGACACGACCCACACCGCCACCCTCCACCGAGACCTCTCGGCGCTCACCCCCCGCGAAGTCGAAGTCCTCCGCGCTCTCGGCAACGGCCTCAGCAACACCGAACTCGCCACCCACTTCCGCCTGAGCGAGGCCACGGTGAAAACCCACGTGACCCGAATCCTCTCCAAACTCACCCTCCGCGACCGCGCCCAAGCCGTGGTGGTGGCTTACGAGACGGGGCTGATCGTGCCGGGCGCGGGCGGCACCACGACCGAGCGATAGCCACCACCCACCCGTCCTTCCAGGAGCACCGTGTCCCCGACAAGACCCTCCGCCGGCACCCGCGCCGTACTCGCGGCAGCCCTCCTGCTGCCGGCAGCAGGCTTCCTCGGCGCGTGCTCGGCCGTCGGCGGCGACGGCTGCGACGACACGGCCGCCGAACTCACGCGGCTGGCCAGGCAGCCACTGCTCGCCTCGGCGCCCACCCGCGCCTCGGAGCCCGCCGGTTACCGTGGCGTCGGCGTGACCACCGGATGCGACGGCGACAGCGCCGGAGCGCCCTGGCTGCACGCGGACCGCCTGTACGCGTTCCCGGGCGAACCCGGAGAGGTCATCGCCCACTACGCCAGCGCGGCCACCGCGGCCGGCTGGCACCGCGAACGGGACCCGGCCACCGGGGCACCGCCCGCCACGGTGGAGGGCGCCTGCTGGACCACGACCGAAAAGGACCGCCACCTGCTGCTCACCGTCGACCTCCACCCCAGGGGCTTCTCACCCGAGCCCGAGACAGCGGCAGGGAGAGGCCAGGGCTTCGTCTACGCGGTATCGATCGGCACCGAACGGGACGGCGGCGGGGAAACGTGCTGGCACTAAGGGCAGACGCGCCGCCACCACACGGCGCTGCCGGCGCCGCATCCACCACGCCTCTGCCAGGAAATTCCGTATGATACGCGGCAATCTCCGTATCTGCACGATTACGGATCGTAGTGAGAGGTCGCGGTGGACGCAGTAGAACCCGAGAACCGCCACAGCCGCCCAGTCAGATGATCTTCACCGTGGACACCGGCCGCCGACCAGCACGAGCACGGCAAAGCGCGCACACCAGCCCACCTGACCTGCGGAATTTCACGATGCACACCTCTCACTGATCGCCGCGTCCGCCCGGTTCCTGGCGGCAGGGGTCAGAAGCTGTACGGTCCGAAGCGGCCCCAGGCCACCAGGGCGGCCAGGATCAGCAGGACGGCGTTGAAGGCGATGGCGCCGGGTTCCTTGCGTCGGGCGTGGGTCATCGCGGCCAGCACCATCACCACTACCAGGCCGGTCGCGGTCAGCGGCGTCAGTACGGGGGCTATGCCGGTGGCCCCGGGCAGGATCAGCCCGAGGGCGGCGGCGAACTCCACGACCCCGATGAAGCGGACGGTGCCCTGGGAGAAGTCGGCCACCCAGGGCAGCTGTTCGGTCAGCTCGTCCTTGGGCCGGGTGGACTTGGTGACACCGGCCATGGCGAACATGGCGGCGAGTACCGCCTGCACGATCCACAGGACGACGTTCACGGGAGAGGATCTTTCGGGGAGGGAAGGAGAGAGGGGTCGGGAAGGAGCGCGCGGGCGCTCCTTCCCGGGAGCGGCCGAAGGGCGGGACGTGCCGGCCGCCGGGGCCGCCGGTGCCGAGAACCGTCGATGATCACCCGTTCTCGGCTCGGGCGGGGCAGCTGTGTCAGTCCTCGATGGAGAGGGCCGCCAGGGACCGCATGTCCGGATCACTGTGCCGTGAACCGTCCCAGACGGTGCTGAGCCGGGTTATCCTGCCCGTGCTGTCGAGCTGCAGTGCGGTGACGCCGCTCAGCTCCGGCCTGCCGTCCACAACCCATTCGTAGCCGCCGCCTTGTGCGCTGCCGAGCACGTGGCGGACCACTGCCCCCGGCCCGTACGGCAGCTGGGGCAGCGCCCGCTGAAGGTAGCGGCCGATCGCCAGCCGTCCCTCCAGGCCGGCTCTCGTGGTCAGGTCCTCGAAGACGGCGTCGGCGGAGAACAGCGCTGCGCTCCGTGCGGCGTCGCCCGCCGCCATCGCGGCGCCCAGTTGACGGGCGACCCTGTCGATGACCCAGGATGCGTTCTGCCGTACTTTCTCCACGCCGAGGGTGCGCGGGTACTGGTCGACCGGGGCACGGCCGGTGATGGCGGGATTGCGTCGTCCGTCCCAGTAGTCGACCTGGCGGGTGATCCTGCCGTCCTTGAAGTCGAACGTGGAGAGCGTGCGGATTTCCGCGCCGAACATTTCGGGTGTGTCGACGAAGTGGACGATGGCGCTGTGGGTGTCGCCGAAGATGCGCAGGGGGTACGCCAGCGCGCCCGCTGGCCAGCTGCTCATGGCCTGGGTGTTCCCTTCCTTCAAGGTGGTCCAGTCGGTCACGGCGACGCTGCCGCCGAGAACGGCGTCGTAGTAGCCGACCTGGGACCGGAGGAAGTGCTCCATGAAGGCGTCGGGGTCATGCAGGCTCTTGGCCGTGAAGTAGCTGCGGAAGAAGGCCACTGCCTTCTTGGAGGCGTGGCTGGTGTCCGCGACATCCGGGTAGATGCCGGCGCGGCGTTCGGCTGGTCCGGAATGTGTCGTCGCCGGTGCGGCCCCGGCAGCCGGAGCGGAACCGAGAAGTGCCAGTCCGGCGGCAGCGCCGCCGACGGTCAGGAATGCTCGTCTGTCCATCATGAACCATTCGGGTCATGGGCCGTTGTGTCGGCGGCCCGGGTAGGCAGGTGTGCAGGTGGGATGCGGTGGGCACGGCATCATGCCCAGCCAGGTCGAAACGGGGTAAAGGGGAATGGGCCGGCGTCGGTGTGCGATCACGAGCGTCCGGGTTTCGAGGCCGGAGCAGGTGCTGCTGTGGCTTTGTCGTGGCCGTGGTGAGGTGGCCGGTGATGGGGGAGGTCTTGACGCAGGCGGCGATCGTGGTGAGCAGGGTGGTGCCGATCGCCGGGGCCGTGCGGCCTGCTCAGATCGTGATGACGAGCTTGCCCCGGGCGTGGCCGGTCTCGCTGCGGGCGTGGGCCTCGGCGATCCGGTCGAGGGGGTAGGTGGCTTCGATGTGCGGGACGTACGCTCCGGCCGCCCCCAGCTCCGCGGCCTCCACCAGCGAGGCCGGCGTGGCGACGTCGGGTGAGATCGAGAGACGGGCGCCGTGCTGCTGAGCGGTCGGGTCGGCGATGGAGACGACGGCTGCCGGAGTGGGTGCGATCTTGACGAGGTCCGGCAGGGAGCCGGCGCCCGCCACGTCGGCGACGACATCCACGCCGGCGGGAGCGAGCGCGCTCACGCGGTCCGCCAGCCCGGGCCCGTAGGTCGTGGGTGTGGCGCCGAGCGAGCGCAGGTATGCGTGGTTGCCCTCGCCGGCGGTGCCGATCACGGTGGCTCCACGGGCGACGGCGAACTGGACCAGGGCACTGCCGACACCACCGGAGGCACCCTCGACCAGCAGCGTGCTGCCCGCACCGACCTTCAGCTCGTTCAGCACGCGGACCGCCGTCTCGGCCGCCACCCCCACGGCCGCGGCCTGCTCCATCGTCCACGCGTCCGGTACCGGCGCCCATTCGTAGAGCACCGCGTACTCGGCCGTGGTCCCCACGGCCGAGTTCCCGAACACCCGGTCGCCGACGGCGACACCCGCAACGCCGTCACCGACCTCGTCCACCACTCCGGCTGCGTCCCGGCCCGGGATCTTCGGGAACTGCAGCGGCATCATCTCCTTCAGGTAGCCGGCCCGGAGTTTGACGTCGATCGGGTTGACACTGGCGGCCTCGACCCGGATCCGGACCTCGCCCGGACCGGCGTGCGGCTCGGGCACGTCCTCGACCCTCAGCACCGACGGGTCGCCGTACTCGTGATAGGTCACTGCTCGCATGGAAATGGACCTCCAAGTCCTTTAAAGAATCGGGTAATTGGGAGTCGATAGTTGGAGGGGTGGTGGGCTGTGGGTGGGCGCCCTGCTGCGGGCGCTCAGGCGGCCTCGGTGACTGTGACGATGACCTTTCCGCGGGCGCGTCCCGTGTGGCGACAGACCATCGCGTCGGCCGTGTCGCACAGCGGGTAGGTCCGGTCGATGACGGGTGTGAGTTTTCCGGCCGTGACGACCTCGCTCAGCTGCTCAAGGGCCGAGGCGGTGGGCACGACCGCGAGCGCCAGCACCTTCTGGCTGATGAACGGTGACAGCGCCAGGCCCTTCACCACGCGGCCGATCAGTCCGACGATGCGGCCGGACGCCTCTCCGCTCAGGAGGACCACCGTGCCTTTCGGTGTGGCGAGGCGTCTGAGTATCGATGCCGTATCGGTTCCCCCCGCCTGAACGATCACGTCGTAGCGCCGGTCGGTCGCGGTGAGATCCGTCTTCGTGTAGTCGATCACGTGGTCCGCGCCGAGCGATCGGAGTGACCTCGGCGCCCATCGCCTTGGCGGGCTGCACCGCGCACGTCCCAACACCGCCCGACGCGCCGATGACGAGCACCCGCTGCCACGGCTCGACGCCTTGCGGACCGCCAAGTCCGGTCAGCGCCGTCAGTCCCGAGACGGGCAGGGCCGCCGCCTGATCGAAAGACAGGTGCGCCGGCTTGTGCACCAGGAGGTCTTCGGAGGCCGCCGCGTACTCGGCGAACCCACCGTGCCGGATCGACCCGTACACCTCGCCACCTGGCTGGAACCTGGTGACGCCCGAGCCGACGGCCTCCACCCGCCCGGCGACATCGCCGCCGAGGACGGGCTTCCTCGGCCGGCGCAACCCGGTGGCCGGGCGCTGACACAGGCACGGCTCGGCACGCAGCGTGTGGGTGTCGAGCGGGTTCACCGCCGCGGAATGGATCCTCCCCAGCACTTCTCCGGCCCCATCGCTCGCGGAGCCGTACTCGCGGCAGACGATCGCTTCCATGACGCGGGCCTCCTGATGCTTTTCCCGGGGGCGGACAGAGGGCCTGGAGTCCCGCGCGCCCCCGCTCCCGCATGCCCTCACCGGCCCCTGTTGCCGAGTTCCAGCGCGGACGCCGCGGACTTCCACCAGCCCGTCGGCGTGAACGTCGGCGGCGAACACCCCGACCAAGCCGGAACCGGCGCCGGGTCGGCCGTCGCCGATACCCGTGACGGCCCTCACGTGGGGACACCGATGCATGGCCCCATTGCTCGCTGACATGTTTCCCAGGCTGTCACTGATGACGCATTGAGTCAAGATAGTCTCGGCGAGCCCAAAGCAGCGCAAGGTGGCATCGGAGTCGTGGTGGATATGAACGCAGCCCCAACGGCCGACATCGCGGTGCGCAAGCGTCAGCTCGTAGGCAGTCTTGCCCTGGCCGCGGTAGGCACGCGGCGTGAAAGGAGGCGTTCGCCCCGCAGGGCGGCGCCACCGTGGTTTAGCCGTCGGCCTGCGCACTTTGACCGCCCGCCGCCTCGATCTGGTCAACGACCGGACCCGTCAGACGCCATCCGCTTTCCGAACGTGATCGTTTGGTTCGGGCTGGGTCGGCATGAACTCCGGCTGGCGACGGGAGAGATGGGCATGGTTCGTCCGTTCGTCTGGCTTGTGGAGGTAGCTGGTGCCGTCGGTGCTCGGTCTGCTGGAGGCTCTGGAGAAGAAGGTCCGGGAAGAGGTGGCACGGCTGCGGGAGGAGGCCGAGCGGGTGCAGGCCGCGCTCGGCGAGGCGGAGCGGGCACTTCAGCGTCTGGCGGATGCCCGTGTGACGGTGGCCGAGGTGCTGGCGGAGCCGCCTGTCGCGGAAGCGGAGCCGGTGGTGAGTGCGGTGGCGGGGTCGGTGGCGCCCAGACGGGCCGAGGGCATGACAGCGACGGTCCTGCCTCCGGACTACCAGCGGATCATGTCCGTGCTGGAGTCGGATGCGGCCCGGGAGGGTATGCGGTGCCAGCAGCTGGCCGCGGTCCTGGGCCTTCAGGCGGTTCCGGCGAAGGTCGAGGGGCTGCGGTCGAAGGCGAAACGCCTGGTGGAACGAGGGTGGGCGCTCCAGACGCGGCCGGGGGTGTTCACCCCGCTCGGGGCTGCCGGCCGGCTGAAGGCTGCGGGGCGGCGCCCGGCCAGGCGGCTGCTCATGAGCATGGTCATCGACCACAGCACCATGGCCTCGTGCATGGCGGGCAGCGTCTCGTAGTCGCGCACCAGGCGACGCGAGCGCATCAGCCAGCTCAGCGTTCTCTCCACCACCCACCTATCAGTTACGTGGAATCTGACCGCAGCGGAGATCATCTCCCTGCGGTACGACCACGGACTGAGGAGATGTGTTGGGCACGGTGGTGCTGGAGG